>JBLNEM010000220.1:0-10534 GCA_050262655.1 Mycobacterium leprae
GGAACCGCTCAAACACTGCCTTCTGCTCCTCCGGTGCGATCCCAATTCCCGTATCGGCAACCGAAACCTCCAGGTAATCGCCGTTCTCCCGGGCGCTAACCCGTATGCTCCCGCCCGCCGGGGTGAACTTCACAGCGTTGCCCAGCAGATTGAGCAGCACCTGCGTCACCCGCAATCCATCGGCCTGCACCAACGGCAGGTCGTCGGACAGGTCGACGATCAGTTGAACCTGCTTCTTCTCGGCCAACGGCCGGACGCTGGTCTCAGCGTCCCGCAGAATCTCCTTGATGCTGAGCAGTTCCCGGAACAACTTCACCTTTCCGGCGTCCAACCGGGAGAGATCCAGGAGATCATTGACCATATGCAGGAGCCTCTGACTGCTCTCCATCACGTCGGTCAGATATTCCTGCTGTTCCTGGTTGATCTGTCCGGCGGCCCGGTCCAGCAGCAACTCGGTGAAGGTCATGATCGAGGTCAGCGGCGTCTTGAAGTCGTGACTGACCATCGTAAGGAACTCGGACTGATGCCGGGATGCCCGTTCCAGTTCCCGGTTGGCCGTCTGCAATTGGGCGGTCCGTATTTCGACCTTCTGCTCCAGCCCTTCGTACATCTCTGCCAGGCGGTGGGACATGCTTTCGAGCGCGTCGGCCACCACGGCCGTCTCCCGATTGGCCTCCAGAGACCGCAGCGAATCGGGCTCAATCACAATGTGCTCACCGCCGACTGATTCGGCTACCCGCACCAACTGCCGCATGGGCAGTGAGACCTGCCGCCACAGCATGACCCAGATGAAGATGAGGCTGGCCACCGCCACCGCCATGACGCCTGCGGCGAGGCGAATCGATTCCACCCGCCGGTTCCAGAGAACACCGTTTGCGTCCAGCGTTACGCTGATGCCGCCGGCTACGTCCCCTACCTTCATCCCTTCCTTGCGATGGCCCGTTGTATCCATGGTACCCGCCGGATCACCATGGCACGTGAGGCACGATTCCTCAACCCGAAGGGGCTTTATGTACCGGAAAACCCAGTTGCCGTCGGCGGACTTCAACCGCTGCCAGATCGGCGGGCTGCCGGGGTTGTTCCCAAAAGCCATGAGCGCCTGCCGTTCAAACTCGTCCGGCGTGTTGCGCCCGTCCCGGGGCAACAGCCGGGTCTGCTTTACCTGCGACTGGGCCAGGTTAGCGAACAACTGGTCCAGCCCCTGGCGCGCATCTCTGGCTGCGTGTGCCTGCTGCCCGCCCTGACTGGAGGAGAAACGGGATGCCTCCTGCTCCTTGGCCACCAGGTCCGCCTTGGCTAACAGGTCATTATCTGCCTGATGCTCTTGGTACTGAAAATCCCACGCGAGACAGAGGACGAGGACGGCAATAATGATGCCGGTCACCGCGGCCATGAACTTGACGACCAGGCTCCGTGCCATCTGCCTTCTCCTCCTTTGTCTGATGCTAACATGATACTAACAATTCTCACCGATTCCTATCATCCACAGGAAGCAACCCGCATGAGCCATAAAGCTATTTCTTATGGACAAAAGAACCCCGGAACTGTGTGTTCCGGGGTTCTTGCACCTATAGCCCGTCTTCTTCGTCTTCGGGCGGGGCATACCGTTTCATCGGCTGCCAGGCCGCCACCCCCATGATGGCGGCAACCAGCCCCGGTCCGAAGAGGAAGAACAATCCGACCCATGGCCCTGGCAGCATGGTCAGTGCCAGGACGGCCAGGACGCTGCCGATGACCCCCAGGAGCGCCCAGAAGGGATGAGCTGCCGCCATGAGCAGGGAGCGCTTGAGTACGCCCTTGAGGGACTGTGGATACCAGGCCAGCAGTGGCCAGGCGTAAAGGTTGGCCATGAGGGCCACGGCGCCGAGGGAACCAAAGAAGTAGGCGGCAATTCGGCCGAAAGTAGAGCCGGCGTGCCAGAGAACCTGGATGTCGTAGTAGAGCACGAGGCCGATCACCAGATCGATCAGCCCCAATAACAGGGCCGTACCAAAGCTGCGCCGGAAGGAGCGCCAGAACCGGGAGAACGTTTCGCCCGACTCACCCCGGAACAACGGTGCCACTACCACGAACAGGGCGACCAGGGCGGCAGGCATGGTGACCACCAGTCCGGAGAAGAGCCAGAACATGAGGCTCCCCAATACGACAATGCTGACCCGGTCCGCGGCTGCCCAGAGCTTTGGGTATCGCTCCTCAAGAGAGCTCATACGGCTACCTCCAGTAATTAATGGCGCTCCTCGCCAGCCTCTGTCACGAGCCCATAGATCAGTTTCTGATCGACCCTCGGGGTAGCGCCGATGGTAAAGGCGTTCAGCAGCCGCTCCTGAACCGCCGCCAGCCGGCTGTCATCGTTGATATGCAGGTCAACGAGGCTTTCGCCCGCCTCCACACGGTCGCCGACCTTCTTCTTCAATACCAGGCCCACGGCCATGTCGATGACCGAGTCCTTCGTTTCACGCCCGGCCCCCAGCATCATGGCCGAGAGGCCGACCTCCAGTGCCTCAATATGGGTCACATGGCCCGCGGTGGGGGCCGGCAGCGGAACGATGCGGCCTGCCTTGGGCAGCTTCACCGGCTGACGCACGTAGCTGGAGTCACCGCCCTGGGCCTCCACCATCTCGATCAGCTTGTTCAGGCCCTGACCGGAACGGAGCGCACGGGTCAACATTTTGCGGGCCGCCGAAGCATCCTCGGCCACGCCGGCCAGCCGGAGCATCTGGGCGCCGAGGGAGAGGCAGACCTCCTCCAGGTCCTTCGGGCCAAAGCCGCGGAGCGTCTCAATCGCCTCGGCCACCTCGAGGGCGTTGCCAATGGCGTAACCGAGAGGCTGATCCATGTCGGAGACGAAGGCGGCTACCTCACGCCCCACCTCCCGGCCAATCTCCACCATGGCTTTGGCCAGGCGGAACGAATCGTCCAGCGTCTTCATAAACGCGCCGGAGCCTGTCTTCACATCGAGCACGATGGCATCGGCGCCGCCGGCAATTTTCTTGGACATGATGGAAGAAGCGATCAACGGGATGGAGTCGACCGTGGCCGTCACGTCACGGAGTGCGTACAGCTTCTTGTCGGCCGGCACCAAATTCCCCGTCTGGCCCACGACGGCGCAACCAACCCGGTTCACCTGGTCGATGAACTGGTCGGTCGTCCGTTCGATGGTCAGACCGGGGATCGACTCCAGCTTGTCCAGCGTACCGCCGGTATGTCCCAGGCCCCGCCCGGACATCTTGGCCACCGGAGCGCCGCAAGCCGCCACCAGGGGAATCAGCACGAGAGAGACCTTGTCGCCCACGCCCCCGGTGCTGTGTTTGTCTACCTTCCGGCCACGAATGCCGGAGAGGTCAATCATATCGCCGGAGCGGGCCATGGCCATGGTCAGGTCTGCCGTCTCCCGGGGGGTCATCCCCTGAAAGCAGACCGCCATTGCAAAGGCAGACATCTGGTAATCGGGGATCTCGCCCTGGGCAAACCCCTGTACCAGATGCTCGATTTCGGCAGTAGTCAGCTCACCATTCATGCGTTTTTTGTAGATGATATCGTATGTCCGCATTGTATGTCCTCCTTCGGCCCAGAACGCTGGGCCACCAGCACCTTACTGCATTCGCTCTTTTCCAGCATAGTTCCTGTTGCGATCCCGCGCCCGGGCCCCTTGTTGGTCAGTATGCGCGACAGAGCCCGGAGGTTCTCCTCCGGGCTCTATGTGAACCGATGCCGTTACCGCCAGCTGACGTCCACGGCGTATGGCCCGCTACCCTCGTAGGCCGCCACTCTCAGATAGTAGAACCCCTTCTTCGTCGGCCGGAAGTGGATGTTCTCCTGCCGACCTACCGTCTGGGAGTCCGCCAGTTCTGTCCCTGCCGCGTCGTACAGGTACAGGTCCAGATCGTAGTAGGCCTCGTCTGTGCCGGGCAGAACCAGGGTAACAGCAACCGGGTACATGGGGTCGGTCACCTCAAGTTCGTACCAGGCCTCGCCACCCTCTTCCATGAAGGACGCATCGCCATCGTGGACAGGTCCCACCATCGGTCTGCCCTTCAGTTTCATCGCTGCGGCTACCGCCTTGTAAACGTCCAGGCGTCCGTAGCCATAGTCGATGTCCTGACCCGGCTCGCCCCAGTCTTCGGCCGTCGTGTACAGAATCTGCTTGATCGCATCAGCAGACAGGGTCGGGTTCGCTTCCAGCAGCAGTGCCGCCGTACCGGCCACGAACGGGCTGGCCATGGATGAACCGGTGTAGGTGATATAGCGGCTGGTGGTGTTGGCCAGCGGTGCCGTGATCCGGTAACCCGGCGCTGCAATATCAGGTTTGACCCGCCCGTCGAGGGTCGGACCCCGGCCGGAGAAGTCACTCAGACTCCATCCACCCTCGCCGACGTCCCGCATGGACGCCACGGTAACTGCCCCGTCGGCAGCGGCCGGAGAGCCGATGGTGTACAGGTCGGCTCCGGTGTTGCCCGAAGCGACGGTGACCAGAATGCCGGAGAGTGCGGCGGAGTTGACCGCCTGGGAAAGGGCGTCCTCACCGTCTGAGGGATCGGATGACCCGAGGGAGATGTTCATCACGCGGATGTTGTACTCGTCGGCGTGGTCGATGACCCACTCAATCCCCTCAATCACGCTGCTGAAGGCGCCCCAGCCATCGGCATCCAGCACCTTGACGCCCACCAGCGCAGCACCGGGGGCGACGCCTTTCATCCGGGGATTGGCCGTCCCGCTGCCTGCGGCAATGCCGGCGACGTGGGTGCCATGGCCGTTGTCGTCGTAGGGCTCCTCCTCGCCGTTCACCAGGTCGACCCAGCCGATCACCTTGCCGGCCAAGTCCTTATGGCCCGCATCAATGCCGGTGTCAACAATGGCGATGACGGCATCCACCGCGGAGTACTGGCGGACGTATCCGTCCCCGTCGCCGGTCAGGCCAAAGTCGGTCCGGACCTTCGTGGCGCCGGTCCAGCGGGTGGCGTTATCCACCAGGGCCTTGACGGTCCGGTCCGGTTCGATGAACTGCACCTGGGGCAGGGCCTCAAGTCCAGCGATCTGGTCCGCCGTCAGTTCGGCGGCAAAGCCGGTAATGGCCGAGCTGAAGACGCGGTCCATGACCACGCCCGCCGGCAGGTTGGTCAGGTTCGACGGCGACGCAGCGGTGGTAACCAACACGGCGAAGCGATCGGTCCGCTTGGCGTCCGCCAGTTGGCCCGCAAGGGTGCCGTCTAGCTTGCCTACCCGCTTGAACGGGGAGAGGTCCCGAACTGCGGGCCACTCCGTCTTGTTCTGCGTCAGGATCGGATCCTCGAACTCGATGAATGGCAACTCAGCCCGCGAGAGCGGCAGCAGATGGGCGTCCGCCGCTGGCCCCGTGGTGCTTGTACTGGCCGAGACCGGGTCCAGGGCCAGAGCGGTGGTCAGAACCAGGGCTGCGCCTACTGCCAGTAACCGTCTGATCATGGCAGCGTCCCCCCTTCTCGCCAAAATGACTCCCATTCAGTTGATGTACGTGGCAATTTCTCCCACGCTGTTGCCAATTCCTGTATGTACGGTCGTTTAATGTAGGGGCGAAAGTCGAAAAAGGTCGGACCCCCGTGGGGAGTCCGACCTTCTGTGGTGTGATCTGTACTACCGACCCTGCTGCAGCCGCTGCATGATCTCCGGCGTAATATCCTTGCCCTTGGAGACCCGGCTCCGAATGTGTGGATCGAGGAACTGCTTCCGCAGCCGGATCGACTTGGGGGTCACCTCGACCAGTTCGTCTTCGGCGATCTGCTCCAGCGCTTCCTCCAGCGTCATCAGGCGGGGCTTCGTCAGGCGAAGCGCTTCCTCACCACCGGCGTTGCGGACGTTGGTCAGATGCTTCTCCTTGGTCACGTTGATATCCATGTCCTGCTCACGGCTGTTCTCGCCAACCACCATGCCCATGTAGACATCGGTGACCGGCTCGATGAACATCGTGCCGCGATCCTGAACGGCGTGAATGCCATAGGTCGTGGCGGTGCCGGTCTCCGAAGCGACCAACGATCCACGCAGGCGGCCCTGAATGTCGCCGCGGTACTCGCCGTAGCCGTGGAATACATGGTTCATGATGCCATAGCCACGGGTCATGGTGAGGAAGTCGGAGCGGAAGCCGATGAGGCCACGAGCCGGGATGATGAACTCCAGCCGGAGGTTGCCACCACCGTTGTTGTGCATGTTGATCATGTCGGCCTTCCGGTTGCCCAGGGCCTCCATGACAACACCCATATATTCCTCAGGAATGTCGACGATGAGGTGCTCCAGAGGCTCCATCTTGGTGCCGTCCTCGGCGTAGTGGAAGATGACCTTCGGCTTGGAAACGGCCACCTCGTAGCCCTCACGGCGCATAGTCTCGATCAGGATGGAGAGGTGCAGTTCGCCGCGGCCGGAGACCACGTAGCTGTCGGGCGTGTCGGTCTCTTCCACCCGCAGGGCGACGTTCCGTTCCAGTTCACGGAACAGACGGGCCCGCAGGTGGCGGGAAGTGACATACTTGCCTTCGCGGCCGGCGAAGGGCGAGTCGTTGGTCCGGAAGGTCATCTGCAGGGTCGGCTCGTCGACCTTGATCGGCGGCAGTATGACAGGGTTCTCCGGATCGGTGATGGTTTCACCGATGTTGACCGACTCCAGGCCAGTCATGGCGATGATATCGCCCACGGAGGCCTCTTCGAGGGGTACCCGCTTCAGCCCCTGGAAACCGTACAACTGCGCAGCACGGAACTTGGCGAGCCCGCCGTCCAGCTTGGCCACGGCCACCTGCTGTCCGGCCTTCAGGGTTCCCTGCCGGACGCGGGCGATGGCGATACGGCCGACGTAATCGTCGTAGTCCAGGGAGCTGACCATCGCCTGCAGCGGGGCTTCGAAGTCGCCCTCGGGGCAGGGAATGTGCTCGAGAATGGTTTCAAAGATGGGAACGAGGTCAACTGCCTCGTCCTCCATCTTATATTTGGCGACGCCCGCCCGGCTGGAAGCGTACAGAACCGGATAGTTCAACTGGTCGTCATCGGCGCCCAGTTCAATGAACAGGTCCAGGACTTCGTCTTCCACTTCGCTGATCCGCTCGTCGGGGCGGTCGATCTTGTTGATGATGACTACGGGCTTCAGGCCGGCTTCCATAGCCTTACGCAGCACAAACTTGGTCTGCGCCATGGGGCCTTCCGACGCGTCTACGATCAGGAGGCAACCGTCGACCATGGTCATGATGCGCTCGACTTCACCGGAGAAGTCGGCGTGTCCTGGCGTGTCGACGATGTTGATCTTGATGTCCTTGTACGTGATCCCCGTGTTCTTCGAGAGAATGGTGATGCCACGCTCGCGCTCCAGATCGTTGGAGTCCATCACCCGTTCTGCTACCTGCTCGTTGGCCCGGAAAGTGCCGGACTGGCGCAGGAGCCCGTCCACCAGCGTGGTCTTACCGTGGTCAACGTGAGCGATGATGGCTACGTTGCGCAGGTCCGTCCGCTTCATTTTGATAAAACGCTCCTTTAATGCGTAAAGGCCACATGAATAAAGAAGCCCGAGTAGGCTCCTAACTTTCGTATTATACGACCAGACCGTGTGGATGTCAAAACGGCATGCAAAAAAGAAGATCCCGGGTGACAGCACACCGGTGATCTTCTTGGGCAAAACCCCTGCTCCTTAATGCTTGACTCGGCTGACATCGGCCCCGACCAGTTCCGGACCATCCCCCGTGACCAACTCCACCAGCCATCTTTCGCCGACCGGTGTCACGGACACATCCTGGAGCAGTTGAAGCACCTCCACAATGTCCCATTCGGCAACGAGGACGTTCCCCTGGGCCCTGAGTGTCTCCAGCGCCTGTTTGTGCCGCCTGGCGAACCCGTTCATCTCCCGAATCAGCGACGGGTCGATGCCGGAGGCCGCGTTCAGTTCAACCATGCAGTTCTCGTCGCCAAACATGGCCGTCAACTGAGCGTGAACGAGACCCAGGATGAAAAACGCTGTGTCGTTATCGACGGGTCCGTCCAGCCGTTCTGCCAGGCCTGATCGGTCCAATGCGATCCGCAGGGTGATCTCCAGCTTGTCCGACATATGGGAAGTTCCCTCCCTTAAACAGGCCGGTGACTACCCATAAATTACCAAATATAACCGATGGTGTCAACTAACTTCTGACGCCTCAGCCGTTTTCCCTGGTGGCAAAGCCGGGGTCGCGGTCGTACCATGCATCACCTAAAACTGGGCAGAGGAACGACCACCTATGGAAAGAGCGTCCCGCCCACCCTGGCATCTGAGGCGCACCGGCTTTGAGACGGCATGGCGCTTGGCTGCCGGGCGCCTTACGGCCCACCCGGTTCACATCGGGCTGTTGGACAGCGGTGTCGATCTGCAGCACCCCCTGCTCCAGGGGCTACTGGCCGAGGGATACTCCCCCGTTCGACCAGGAGAGCCGCCGCAGGATGAGAACGGCCACGGCACACACGTGGCCGGCATTATCGCGACCGCCATCGGTGATCGGCTGGGCCGGTCCGACCCGCCCCCGGTGCTGCTCCATCCGGTGAAGATCTTTGACCAGACGGGGTACGGGCGGATGGACCACATTGTCCAGGGCCTGAATTGGTGTAGAGACAACGGCATGGCGATGATCAACCTCAGTTTCGGCACGGACCGGAAGACCAGCCGGTCCCTGCAGCAGGCGATCATTGCCGCCTACCAGAAAGGCATTCTGCTGATCGGAGCTGCCGGGAACGATGGCCGGACGGGTGCCGTGGACTTTCCCGGTCGCTATCCCGAGGTTCTGGCGGTGGCCGCTTGCACCCAGGGGGACGAGTTGGCGCCCTTCTCCAGCAGCGGGCCGGAGGTCGACCTGGTCGCGCCCGGCAGCGGCGTGGTCTCGCTGGCGCCGGGCGGCACATCGGTCCGGATGAGTGGCACCTCCATGGCGGCGCCGCATGTGACCGCCGCAGCTGCGTTGCTGCTCGCCCTGCACCCCACGCTGCGCCCGAGTGCAGTGCGAGAGCGGTTGATGGCCTCAGCCGAGTGGATGCCCATGATACCGGCGCGCGCTCAGGGTGCGGGGCTGCTACGGGCGGACCGGCTCCTGCGGGAGGCCCTGTACCACTAGAGCGGGCGACAGACCTTACAGGGCCTGAAGCCGGCTGCTACAGCCTCCTCGGCGTTGTGGAAGAGCACCTCGTTTTCCGGCTCGATGCCCCGGCAGGTCGGATAGCAGAAGATGCCCGTATTCTTACTCCCCTTGAAGCGGTAGCCTTTGCGGGCCAGCGTCTCGAGGCGGACAAGGTCCACCCCTTCGTGCTCCAGCAACAGGCGTTTGACAGCCGGGCCGCCCATGCTGTAGTTGCCGATCTGCCCCGAGGCTGCTACGACACGGTGGCAGGGCACCAGGAGCGGCACCGGATTCCGTGCCATGGTGCCCCCTACGGCGCGGCTGGCGCCAGGCTTGCCGGCCTCCCGTGCCAGCCACTGGTACGGGCGAACCGCACCCCTTGGAATCGCCTGGCAGATTGCCGCCACCTTCTGGTCAAACGCACTGAGATGGCTCAGATCCAGGTCCGGCTCCACGGGATTGCCGGCAAACCAGCGGTCAAGCAGGTCCTGATATTGGGCCTGGCGGCTCCGGTCGACAACCGGAGAGACACCGAACTGGTCCTGAACCTGCCGCCGGAACGCCTCCTCGGTCTGGGCAATGGCCAGATAACAGATGCCACGGTCGGTGTAGCCCACATCGATCGACCCCAGCGGGGGCAGCTGCACCTGCGTACAGAACACCGTGTTGGACAACTCCCTCTCCTCCTTATAACGGCAATCGGGCCTGAATCAGGTCGCCAGGCCGGACGAAATTGTGCAAGCTGAGGCCGATTAACCGGACCTTGCGCCCCTCCCACTCCACGTGGGCCAGGAGTTCCCGGGCCACTTGTGCGATCTCGCCCGTATCGTGGGTGGGCGAATCCAGCGTATGGCTCCGAGTAATGGAAAGGAAGTCGCCTCCGGTCGGTCCGCCGGGGACGAAGACGTTCCACTTGATCTTGAGGGTGACCGTCCGGGCGGCCAGCCCATACCGCTCCAGATCCGCACACAGCTCCTGGGCGTACCGGTCCAACATCTGCCCGAGGTAGACGCGGTTGCTCTGGTCCTGCGCAAAGGTCTGCTCCTGACCGATGGACTTCATCTCGTGGGATGCCTCCACCGGCCGGGGATCGATGCCCCGGGCCAGCATGATCAACTCGTCGGCCCTGCGCCCAAAATGGCGGCGCAGGATCGCCGGGTCGTGCCGGAGGATCTCCCCGCAGGTGGTAATGCCCAGAGCCTTCAGGGCCTGCTCGCTGGCTGGTCCCACCCCCCACAGGCGGCGCACCGGCATGGTTGGCAGCAGTTCCTGTGCCCGCAGAGCGGTGACCACCGTGAAGCCGTTCGGCTTCTCCATGTCTGAAGCCATCTTCGCCAGGAACTTGCAGTAAGAGATCCCCACCGAAGCGGTGAGCCGCAGTTCCCGGCGAATCTCCTCCTTCAGGGCCCGGCCCACGGCCAGCGCATCCTGATCCGAAACATCCAG
>JBLNEM010000221.1:0-3898 GCA_050262655.1 Mycobacterium leprae
CTTCTCAGCGATTGAACGAATCATGAATGCCGCACAGACCGGCGATCAGTCCCGGCCTCTGATTGTTTCGGCGCACACTGTTTACATGCTGAAGGACCGGTTGATGGAAGGGCTGACCCGCAAGGACATTGAGGCGATCAACCCGGACATGGTGGTGACTCTGGTGGACAGCCCCCAGAACATCCACCGTCAGCTGCGGAACCAGTCCGGCGAGTACTTCCGGCTGCCGATGGAACTGATCGTCCGTTGGCAGGAGTTCGAGGTCTTCTACTCCAACCACCTGGCCAAGGATTACGGGAAGCCGCACTATGTGGTGCCCGTCAGCCAGGCCGAGTCGTTCCGCTCGCTGCTGCAGCACAACAACCGCCGGGTGGTCTATCTGACCTACCCCGCCACCAATCTCTCGGAGTCCGACCGGGGGCGGGTCACGGAGTTCATCAACCAGTTGAAGCAGCGCTGCGTCGTGTTCGATCCGGCCGCCATCGCCAACAGCCTGGCCCGGAATCCGAACTACGACCTGACCGATTACAGTGCGATCAACAGCTACACCCGGGTCCGGGACCTGGAGTGGCTGATCGGCATCAACGCCGACGCCGTGGTCGCCTACCTGCCGAAGGTGGTCTTCTCCAGCAGCATGAACGACGAACTCCGCTTCGCCTACGAGAACGGGCGGCCTACATACCTGATCACCGAACTGGATAATGTGGAAGAACTCTCCCGCCTGACCCCGTTCACCACGTACAAGTCGCAGATCTTCTGGTCCAAGGAGGACTACTTCGAGTTCATGACCCTGTCCACCGAACGGCAGCGGGCCTTCCTGCCGATCCAGGCGGAGATGCTCTACATGCTGCAGCGGGTCCGGGAGACCGGCGAGGACATGGACAAGAGCAGCTTCCGCGCCCAGTGCCGTCGTTCGCTCTTCAACCTGCTCTCCGATGAGGAGTACGAGCGGCTCGGCCACGCCATCGATGAAGTGGCGGATCGGGTCTACGACCGGTGGGATTCGCTCCGCCGTCAGCTCCGGACCACCAGCCGGGAAGTCGCCGTCACCCGTGAGCCGGTGCGGACCGAGAGCCGGGACTTCCAGGAGGCCGCCCGGATCGCCGTGACGCCCGAACCCATGGCCACCACTGTGACGCCTGCCTCCGCCCCGGTGACGCCCAGCAGCGCCGACACCGTCTCCTTCGACGAGACGGCTGCCGCCAGCCAGCCGGAGCGGCCCGAGCATGAGAAGGCTGAACATGAACGGCAAGGGGAGCACCGGGTGGAACGCACCGAACTGCTCAACCAGCTCTTCCCGCCGCACGGGAACGGCAGCGGGAGCAGCAAGGGGAACAAGCAATAACAGCAGGGCCGCTGCAGTGAAGTGCAGCGGCCCGGGCGGTGGGGTTCATCGGACGCTATGATAGACACGCATGGTGATGCCGTCGTGGGCCAGTGCCGCCTGGATCGCGGCGGGGTCATACTGGGCCAGCCCGGCATCGTTCAGGATCTGCATGTCCGTGCTGTGGATCGGCAGCGCCGAGGCCGCAGCCCAGCGGACGCCGTCCACGTTATCGCCCTGGAATGCGGCGGGAATCTCGCCCGCCGCGGTGGCCCGGAATCCGAGCAGCAGGAGATGGTACGGCCCACCGGACCATTCGCCGGTCAACTCGTAAAGCGCCACAAACTGGGGGTCCTGAATCTGCAGGCCGGTCTCCTCCCAGAACTCCCGGACCAACGCGGTAACCGCATCCTCGCCGGCTTCGATGCCGCCGCCGGGCAGCAGCCAGTGACCGCCGAAGGGGCCCTTGCGCTGCTTCACAAACAGCAGACGCCCGGTGGGGTCGGTCACGGCTGCCAGGACACCGGCCACCAGTTTGCCGTGGAAGCGCTGCTCTCCCTGATCCATTCCTGCGTCCCCGCCTTTGTTCGTTGCCACGCTGATAGAGACCCGCTTCGGCAGAACGAGGCCGAATTCCTCCGGCCCTCATCGGCAGAAAACCCCGGCGGCTGCGCTACGCACAGTCGCCGGGGTTCTTGAGTGCGGGGTCTAGCCCAGCTGCTTCTCCAGGGCGATCGCCCGGGGGAACAGGATGTTGTTCTCCTTGTGGATGTGCTGGTGGGTGTCACGCTCGACATCCTCCAGCCCCTGAAGCATCGCCTTGTAGCTGTTGCAGGCGTAATCGGGCACGGCGAAGTCCTCGGTCAGCTCCCGGATCTGCTCCAGCAGGCGACCGGCGGAGTCGTGCTCCAGTTCCATCTGCTGGATCGGGAAGGCGACGCTGCCGAAGGGCGGCTTCTGGGCAGGATTGGCCTCCAGGTTGCGGATCGCCGGGAAGAGAATCTCCTCCTCCTTCGGCAGGTGCTGGAGCAACTCATCCTTCACGCCCTCGTAAGCCCGCTGGATATCGGCCAGCTTGGGATTGTGCGGGCCGTGAACCTGGGCCACCTTGGCCACCAGCCGGGAGAGCCGGGGCAGTTCTTCCTTGCAGAACTTGTGGTGGGTGTTCTCGATGTGGTTGGCCAGGTCGGTCAGGCTGGCCTTCGCCCAGTCGGTCTGATCGGCGGATGCCGGTGCGGCGCTGCCCAGCGCCTCCAGGGTCAGCACGATCGAGGTCGCATCCAGCCCCTTCTCGAGGCAGGCCTTCTCCAGGGTCTTCTTCCCGCCGCAGCAGTAGTCGATGCCGATCTTCTCCAGGACACGCATCAGGTCGGGACGGTTCACCACGATCTCAGCGATCGTCATATGGGTATCAATTCCGCTCATGCTGATCCCCCCGTGCAACTAGTGTTCCTTACAGCATCTAGCGTAGCACAGCCAGTTCCTGCCGCTGGTGATGGCGCTCCCTGCCGGGGTGTGCGGAAAATCACAGTGGCATACTACAAAGCAAAGGGGGGCGCTCCATGATACGCCTGAACCTGCTGAACGTCGGGGTGGTCGAGGATACCGAAGCGATTCTCCTGGTGCTGCAGGCGCCGGAGCAAAAACGGCTGCTGGTGATCGAGACCGGTCCCCTGGAAGGCGAAGCGGTAGCCCTTGAGGCTGAAGGCATTCGGGCGGAGCGGCCCCTGACGCAGGACCTTTTTTATGAAGCGTTGGAACGCCTCGGCGCGACGGTGGTCGAGGTGCAGATTTACGATTTCCGCGACGAGACCTTCTTCGCCCGGATCCTGCTGAACCGGGCGGAGAACGACACGCCGGTGGAACTGGACGCCCGCCCCAGCGACGCCATCGCCCTGGCGCTGCGGGCGCGGTGCCCGATCTATGTGAGCGATAACGTGCTGGCGGAGGTCGGGATTCCGGAGAGGCGAAGCGGGCGGTTTGCGGAGCTGTTCACGGATGAGCCGTTGCGGGGGCGGGTCGTGCACTGACTTCGTGGGAGTCGCCTGCGCGGGACGTGGGTGTCCCCCTCCGCCGTCTGGCCTGTGCCGCCACGGCCCCTTATCCTGCGGAGCCCCTTCGGGTCTCCTCGGGGGGCCTAACGGCGTCACAGACCAGCCGGCTCCGGGGCGCACGCCGTTCGCTTCGGGGACGCTCATCTTCGTCTTACTGCTGGGAACAGAACACCCCCGCTCTTATGCGGGGGTGTCGTGTTGCTCACATTCGGGCGTGATCGCCGGCGGTAAGCATGGCCGCCTGCATCAGCCGAAGAGCACTGCGCAGCGGCACCGTAACTCCTTCGATCTGGGACAGATCGTCGAGACTGCGGAAGAAGCCGGCCTGGCGGCGCACGGATACGATCCGTTGGGCCAGTGCCAGATCGATCCCCTCGATGGTCATCAGGTCCGCGACGGACGCGGCGTTCAGGTTGAGCGACAGGGGATGGGTCCGCTGCGGGTTTATGAAGCTGGCTGGAATCGGGAATCGTTCATTCAGGAGCCAGAGTTCCGGACCGACGTTCGCATCCAGCGCCCT
>JBLNEM010000222.1:0-7370 GCA_050262655.1 Mycobacterium leprae
TATTTTTTGATACTGCCCCCCGTATCTTACGGGGTCGCAGACCGCCAAATCCGGGTCCGAGGCTGGGGTTCTCCGCGTGAATGCGAGATTTTGGGCCGGGATCGCGCAGCGGTGAGTGTTCAAAACTGCGTTTCCCCCCTTCACCCTGACGAATCGTTCTTGGGCAGCCCGAACATCAGCCAAACACTCTACCCGGCACGGTACGTAGGCGGGAAGGCACCGCTGCCTTTACCACTCCCACGCCTACATGGTTTGTTCTGAGTCGTTTGTTACGACGCCATACGTATGGCAACAGCCTAAGGCACCAGAAGCGCGATGCTTCTGGAGCCTCTTCAATGACCCCGGGAACTACGGGAGGTCGCCGCACGTCTATAGACGGGCATCAATATACATACCGGAGTGATTACGATGCAGATCGCATCCTTCGCCGTCCTGACCGAGCGACAGCGGCAGCAGTTCTTCGAAGCCATCCGCGCCAGGGGGCTGTCCGCGGCCTTCGCCGACGAAGCGGAGATGGAGCACCATCTTCTGGGACCAGCGTTTGAGGCCGGGAGGACCTACCTGACCCTCTGGGAGGGCGAGGCGCTTGCGGGCGCCGTGGGGGTGGTGGTGCGGGAGATTGCCGTGAAGAGGGAGGCCTTTCTCACGCTGCTCTACGTCTTCACCACGGAGGCCGAAAGCGTGCTGGTGCGGCTGCTGCAGGCGGCCTATATCGTGATCGGAGGATCCCCCGGGGTCGATGCCGAGACCGTGGTGAAGATCGGCGTCAGCGAAAGGGATAGCCACCTGCAGCGGCCCCTGGAGCGGGCCGGCTGGCGCACGGCCTACCGGGTGCTGGACATGGCACGACCGGTGGAGGGCGCCCTGTCGTCAGGGGCCGCCCTGCACTTTGCACCGCTCACCGCAGAGAACGAGATGGATTTCCTGACCGTCGCCAACGCCGCCTTTCTCGGCAGCCCCAACGGGGCGCAGCTGGTTCCGGAGCAGGTGGAGGAGATGCGCCGGGAGGCCCGCTCCGCCCAGTTCCTGCAGGTTGGTTACGCCGATGGGCAGCCCGCGGCGGTGCTTGAGGTGGACATCCGGGACGAGGTCGGCCAGATCCAGACCGTCGGCGTGGCCCCGGCGTTTCAGGGGCGGGGGCTGGGCAGAGCCACGGTAGCCCGTACACTGCAAGTACTGGCGGAGGGCGGCGCCCGACAGGCGCACCTCCAGGTGGTAGATGCGAACGCATCAGCGGTGGCTTTGTACAAGGCCTGCGGCTTCGTGGTGGACCGGGTGGTCTCGACCTGGTACTACGGGCCCGGGTTGGCGGTATGCTAACGGCAGAGATGCAGCGAAGGAGACAGGACAAGTGAAGGTACTCTTTGTGGAATTGGGCATGGGTGCGGATCTGCACGGCCAAGACCTGACGGTGGCCGCCGTCAAGGCGTGCAAGAACGCAATCGAACGCAACTCCCTGCCCGGGTGGGTCATGATGTGCCCCAACGGAGACAAACGCTATTTTCGGGTGCGGGTCACCCTGGGCGTACCGGCGGTAGCGGGTGCCGAGCCCCTGGACATCGAGCAGGTGAAGGCGGTCTTTCCCTACGGGCAGGTCGAGGTGATCGTCCAGCCCGGCGGTCTCATTGCGGATAGCCAGGTCTACCTGCCCGACAAGGGAGACCGCACCCGGGAGATCATCATGGTCTGTGCGGCCGTAGAGGCCGGCGTGCCAGATGACGTGGTTGAGAGTGCTGTATAGAACACCAACCGGACCTCAAGGCGAGGTCCGGTTGGTGTCTCCACTACGAGATAGCAGTCGCAGCACCCTTACACAGGCGACAGCAGGCTCCCAGGCGTCCGGGAAACCGGGCGCCTGTTTCATTTTGTCCCACTCGCCGTGACCTTAACCACCGAGGGCGGGTGCAGGCGCAGGCAAAAGCTTAGGCCTGCTGAATGGCCTCGATCTGCAGCGCAATCCGGACCTGGTCGCCTACCAGCACGCCGCCGGTTTCGAGCACCGCGTTCCAGGTGAGGCCGAACTCCTTGCGGTTCACGCGGGTCTCGGCGGTGAAGCCGGCCCGGATGTTGCCCCAGGGATCCTTCCCCTGGCCTTCGAAGGTCAGGTCCAGCACGACTTCCTGGGTGACGCCGTGCATGGTCAGGTCGCCGGTCAGCTTGAACTCGTCCTCGCCGGCCAGGGTCAGCCGCTTGCTCTTGAAGGTCAGCTGCGGGAACTGCGCCACGTCGAAGAAGTCGGCGGAGCGCAGGTGTTCGTCGCGCCCCGCATCCCGGGTGTCAATGCTCGCGGCCTCGATCGTGCCCTCGAATTCGGCGGTGGTCAGGTTGGCGAGATCGGCCAGAATGGTGCCCTGGAACTGGCCGAAGCGGCCCTTGACGGTGGCGATCATCATGTGCTTCACCGAGAACTCTACGAGGCTGTGCGACGGATCGATAACCCACTTGGCTTTAGACATTTTAGTTTGTATCCCCCACAAGATGAATTTGGCGTTTCGTTAGCCGACATCACTAACATAAAGTAAGCAACATATATTTGTCAAGCGCCTTTATCAATAAAAGTCGCAGGAAGAATGCATGAGCCGCAGGCTGGGCCTAAGCCCGCGCCTGCGGCTCTGTCCGTTGGGGCGTTCGAGGAAAAAGCGGCTTCTAGTGTGGCCCGACATTGGGCTCACGCTTGAAGCCACGCCGGGGCACCAATCCGAACCCATACTGTTTCAGGTCCAGCTCCGCCCAACCGGCCAGCCGGCGGGCCGTGTCCTCGGTGATGCGGAAGCGGCTTCCTTTCTTAACACCGGTGAAGTAGTTCTCCAGCGTGTTGCGGGAGACCCGGGTGGCCAGGGCGATCCGCATGGGCGAACTGCCCCGTTCCGTCATCCGGTGATGCACATCGGTGAAGAAGCGCTGGAGTTCATGATAGGCAGCCTCATCGGTCACAGGGTCGTGCTCGAAGTCGGTCAAGCTGATCCCTGCCTTTCCTGAGATCGCCGTCAGCCGGACTGCATTAGCCTCTCCGAAAGCGGGGGGATTGTTGCAGGGTCGAGCCCATGTTCGCAGGTAGCACTGCTGCCATCGTACCGGGGGACGATGCCGTACTCCCTCCGGTACGATGTGGCGCCCGACGGCCCCATGGTAGGATCGAACCAGATCAATGGCCGGAGGTGGTGAGCCGCCGGCTCCAGAGCCAGGCGGCGGTACCTACCACTGCAGCCCCCAGTTGCAGCGCACTGATGCCAGCCACCGTCGCCCCGGTGGGGCGGGCCAGATCGGCCAATACCAGGGCGCAGGCTTCGAAGAGCAGGATCCGGGCGGTTTGCAGGCCGGCGGGTTCACCCCGGCCACGGCTGAAGAGGGCGGCGATGGCCGCTCCACCCAGCACGGGCGCATAGGCCCAGAAGCCCGGCGCCCTGTACCCAAGCAGCCCCACCGCTGCGGCCAGGGCCAGCGGTGCGGCGGCCTGATCGAGCACCTGCAGCCAGTCCGACCGCCGCCAGAGGCTCAACACAACGCCGACGGCTGCCCCCAGCACCGCCCCGGGCAGGGCCAACGGCCCGTAGGGAAAGAGCAGCAGCAGCCCCGGACTCCGCCAGTAGTCGATGGGGTGCAGCAGCAGATAGATCAGCTTTGCCCCCAGCAGCAGACCGATCGCACTGTTCAGGATCAGGTCCCGGGCACGCCCGGCCACCCCGGTCCCCCGCCATCCGACGACGAGGTACCCGACCAGCGCGCCGGCGATGGCGGACAGCGCCTGGGTGGCGATCGGGAAGCCGCCGATGCTGATTACATCCGGCAGTCCACTCATGGCTGCACCCTCCCCGCCGCCTTCAAATAGTCCAGCATCGCCCCGCCCGACAGCGGCCCGTTGATGCGGGCGGTGATCCGCCCATCCGGGCCGATGAAGAGGCTGGTGGGCAGCGATACCACCCGGTATGCCCGGCCGGTATCGCCGGTCGGATCCAGCGCCACCGGGAAGGTGTAACCCTTACCCGCCAGAAACTGGCGCACCGCATCGACGGAGCTTTCCTGGCTGGTCATGTTCACCGTGAGGAGCACGGCGTTTGCCGGCAGCTGGTGGCTCAGCGCCTCAATCTCCGGCATCTCCAACCGACAAGGGGGGCACCAACTGGCCCAGAAGTTCAGGAAGACCGCCTTGCCCCTCAAGGCGTCCAGACTGACCGGTCGGCCCTCCATGTCCCGGGCCGTCAGCGGTGGGGCCATGTAACCCACATCGGGACGGGCCGCAGTCCCCGACGGGGGAAGCGGCGGGCGGAAGGCGCCGCCCAGCAACAGGGCGGCCCACATCAGCCCGACGGCGATGGTCAATGGTTTACGCATGAACAACCCCCCGAATCACAGAAGTTAAGGTGGATCTTCATCAAAATTAAGGTGGACCTTAATCTTTTTAAAGAGAGCCGCTTGACACCGCTTCGCAGCGCGCATAACATTCAGCTTGTAGGGAGAACCTTAAAGAAATCAAGCCGCCGATTAAAGATCTTAAGGTCGGCTGGAAAAGTAGAAGGAGCTGAGGTTCATGCAGAAGCGGCGGATGCTTGGCCGGTGCCCGGTCTGTAACGAGGAGCTGGTGGTCACCAGGCTGCGTTGTATGCACTGTGACACGGGCATTGAAGGGAACTTCGAGGTACCCAAGTTCGCCCGGCTGCCCAAGGAGCACCTGGATTTCGTGGAAGTCTTCCTCAAATGCCGCGGCAACATCAAAGAAGTGGAGCGCGAACTGGGCATCTCCTACCCCACGGTGCGCGGCCGGCTGGACGCAGTGTTGGAGGCCCTGGGCTATAAGGTCGACCCGGCGGTGGCCGATGAGACCAACCAGGTGAAGCAGACCAGGCGCAAGGAGATTCTCGACGCCCTGAACCGGGGCGAGTTGACCAGCGATGAGGCCATCAAGCAGTTGAAAAACCTTTAGGGGCGGTGGTTTCGAATGGGCGAGGAACGGACTCTGATTCTGCAGATGCTGGCTGACGGCAAGATTACCCCTGAAGAGGCGGATCAACTGCTGGAAGCCATAGAGCAGGGCGAGGCGCAGGCAGCCCGGGCCGCAGCGAATGCATCGACAGTCACGGACCGGGGCCGGATGGAGCAGATCGGTGAGTCGGTCGACCGGGTGGTCTCCGAGACCATGAAGGGTCTGGACGAGACGATGCGGGACCTGGAAGACCGCCTGGAGCGCCGGCAGCGGGAGTTCGACGGCCGCAACCTGCAGCACAAGGTGGAAGAGAAGATCCGTCGTTCCGCCGAGCGGGCCGTGCAGGAAGCACAGCGCATGGAAGAGCGGGCGGAGCGGGTTGCCCGCCGGGCCGAGGAGAAGATCCAGCGGCAGGTGGACCGGGCCAGCCGCTATGCCAACGGGAAGAAGTTTGTGATGGGCATCCAGATCGATCGGGAGCACGTGAGCGAGACCGAGCATCTCACGCTGCCCGCCGAGCCGGGCGACTGCCTCGAACTCGACAACAGCCTGGGTGATGTGTTCGTCCAGTTTTATGACGGTGATCAGATCGAATTGGATGTGTCCAAGACGGTTTGGGGCACCGATCGGGCCGACGCCCAGGAGCGGGCGGCCGCCAAGAGCGTCCACCTGGTGCGTCAGGGCAGCACGGTGAAGGTCGAAGTCGATCGGGTGACCACGGTGGCACTCTTCGGCATCGTTTGGACGAAAGATGCCAAGTTCGATTACACCCTCCGACTGCCGCACGGAACGCATCTCCGCATCGATAACAGCGTCGGGGATATCCGGATCGAGGCGGGCTCGAAGGTGGGCACCTGGGAACTGAACGGCAAGGTGGGCGACATCGATATCGCGGTCGCGCCGGATGCTTCGTTCCGCTACACCCTCAAGAGTGCGGTGGGCAACCTCTCCGGGCCCAATGGCCATAGCTCCGAAGGCATTGGGGCGAAGTTGGACGGCCGGCTCGGCGACGGCGCCGGCAGCGTTGAGGCGACCACCAAGACCGGTGGCGTGCGTGTGCATTATTAAGGGAGGCCTTTGACATGACGCAGGAAGAACGGAAGATGATCCTTCAGATGGTGGCCGACGGCAAGATCTCCCCCAGCGAAGGGGCCGAACTGCTCCGGGCCGTAGAGCAGCCCAAGGCGGCTGACGCCGACGGCGACAGCGCCGCCCGGCGGGTTAACACCTTTGCCTCGGGCCTCAGCTCCTTCATCGAAGACGTGGTAAGTAAGGTTTCCTCGGCCATCAACGAGAATGTGGGTCCCCGGTACGAGTTCCCGTCCGAAGTGGCCGGCGAGTTCACCGCTACGGAAGTGCCGATCCACATTGAAACCGTCAACGGTCGGGTGGAAGTGCACACGTGGGATCACCCGGGCTACCGGGCGAACATCGTGGTGAAGGCCCGTGGCGCCAACGAGGAAGAGGCGCGCAACCGGGCGAGGGGCGCCTTCAACGTCCAGGCGGATGAGAATGGCTTCCACCTGGAGTCCCGCGAGGGCGAGTTCAGCGACCTGGGCGTCAACGTGACGCTGATGGTGCCCAAGGAGAAGACCTACCGGCTCGAGGCCCGTTCTTCCAACGGCGCCATCGAGGTGACCGACCTGGTGGCCGGAGGCGGTCGTCTGGAGACCGGCAACGGGCGGCTCACCTGCCGCGGCGGCAAGTTCGACCGGTTGGAACTACGCTCGGGCAACGGCTCCATGGAGATCGAGTCCGACGTTCGGGACCTGGCCGCCAACAGCGGTAACGGCTCGATTCACGTACGGCCCACCGGCAGCGACCGGCAGAACCTGCGCCTCACCACCGGCAACGGCTCGGCCCATGTGGAGTGCAGCCGGCTGCCTTCGGGCACGGCCTTCGCGATCGACGCGCACACCGGCATGGGCTCCGTCAACCTCTCCCTCCCGAACCTCGAAATGGATCGGGACGTGCGGTCGATGGGACATAAGGAAGTGAAGGCCCGCAGCCAGAACTTCGACCAGGCTGCCACCCAGGTGATGATCACGGCCCGGACCGGGCTCGGCTCGATCAACATCGACTAGCAGAGAGGAGCCACCATGGAGACCGCTATCGAACTCAAAGACCTGGTGAAGGAGTACCGGGGCGGCGAAGGCAAGAGCTTTCGGGCCGTCGACCACCTGAATCTGACCGTCCGCAAGGGCGAGATTCTGGGCTTCCTCGGCCCCAACGGCGCCGGCAAGACCACCACCATCAAAATGATGCTGGGGCTTGTCCTCCCCGACCAGGGGAGTGTCACCGTGGCCGGACTGGACGTGGCCCGCCGGCAGGACGAGGTGCTCCGCCGGGTGGGCGCTGTGCTGGAGGGCAACCGCAACATCTATTGGAACCTGACCACGTACGAAAACCTGCGGTACTGGGGGACCTTGAAGGAGGTTCCCCCGGCTAC
>JBLNEM010000223.1:0-7785 GCA_050262655.1 Mycobacterium leprae
GGCCAAAGACCACCGCGGTGGTCAGGTTGCCGCCGAGCAGGAAGATCGCAGCGTGCGGCGTGATGTTCATGCCGGCGTACTTGAAGAGGAAGATCATGCCCAGCGGCATCAGCCCGCCGAACAGCATGAATACGAACCAGTTGGTGCGGTACTCCATCAGCAGCACCTGAACGAGCCCAAGAAACTGGCGCAGGGTGGAACCGGCACGCTTGCGCTGGTGACGATACGGCGGCTGGGCATACGTGGTGGATGCTGCGTCAAGCAAGTTTGGCACCTCCCCCGAGATTCAAGTAGACATCCTCCAAGGATGGCGTCAGAATGCGGAAGTCGTCCAGTTCGGCGAGGCCGACCCCGGTCATCACCTGGTCGATCGCTTCCTGGGCAGCCTTGCGGTCTACCAGGACCGTCCAGTGCTGCCGGGTGAGGGAGCGAGCCTCTCCCAGGCTCTCCAGCAAGGCGGCATGGCCATTGGGTTCCGTCTTGAACAGCAGTTCCAACCGCACCCGCTGGTCGACCCGCTCCTTCAGCTCCCCGGGGGTGCCAATGCAGATCAGCCGGCCGTGGTTGATGATGCCGACCCGCTGGATCACCCGCTCGGCCTCCAGCACGTTGTGGGTGACCAGGATGATGGTGCTCCCCCGCCGGTTGCGTTCGAGGAGCTTCTCCCAGACCATGCGGCGAATGACCGGGTCCAGTTCGTTGGTGGGTTCGTCGAAGATCTGAATCGGGCGGTCGCCGATCAATGCCGTGGCGAATGTGACCAGCTTCTTCTGACCGCCGGAGAGGCGGCGGATCTGCTGGCCCCGGTACGCCGTCAGGCCGAGTTCTTCCATGAGGTCGTCGGCCATCCGCCGGGCGGTGGGGTCGGCGAAGCCCCGGAAGCGGGCGGTGTGGTAGAGCGCCTCCTGCGGGTACAGGTCCCACAGGGCGACGGTATGCTGGGGCTGAAGGGCTATGTAGTCCGGGATGATGCCCGGATGCGCCCCGGCATCGATGCCGTAGAGCCGAATGCTGCCCGCGGTGGGCTGGAGCAGGCCGGCGAGCTGGTTGACCAGGGTGGACTTGCCGGCGCCGTTGGGACCCAGCAGGCCGAAGATCTCGCCCTCGTGGATGTCGAACGTAAGGTCGTCGTTGGCGGGCTCGGCGGCACCCTTGTAGCGCTTGGTCAGGCCTTCGATCTGGTAGATCACCGGCATGATGGATCCACTCCTTCCGGTTCGATCGGGGCGAAGATGCGGACGGCGGCCTCTACAGCGCTCTCCCAGATGGGGCCGTGGGGCTTCAGCACAACCAGCGCCAGGCCGTTGAGCAGCGAGAAATAGATGCCGGCGATGTCGTAGGGGTCCTGTTTGGCCAGTTGCCCCATGCGCTGCCCTTCCAGGATGACGGGGACGAGAGTCTCGGCGTAGCGCCTGGAGAAGTCAAAGCAGAGTTGGGCGAGTTCGGGGAAGCGCTGGCGTTGGCCGATGACGTACTGGGTGAGGCGAACGTAATCCTCCATATTGCGGAAGACGTTCATCTGATCCCGCACCATGCGCCGGATGCGCTCCAGCGGCGTGCCTTCCATGGCGGCAATCAAGTGGAAGTGCTGTTCTGCTTCCTGAAGCGGCTCCTCCAGGGCGGCCCGGAAGAGCAGATCCTTGGTGGGGAAGTAGAGAAAGACGGTGCCGTGACTGACGCCGGCGGCCTGGGCGATCTCCGACATGCTGGTTGTGGAGTAGCCGTTGGCGGCGAAAAGGGGGATGGCCGCATTCAGAATGGCTGCCCGGCGTTCCTGGCGGATCTGCTCGTTTTGATCCTTGCTCCTGGGGGCCATGGGACCACCTCATCCTCCGGAAATTGATGACTGACTGGTTAGTCATAATAAAACATAGTCAGGTGAGGGTGTCAAGGGGGAAAATCCATCTTTTTGTAGGTTCACGCTGCCGTTATGTGGAACTATAAGAGAAGCTGACGTCATCGGGAGGTTTCGTGATGATCCGTGGTGTTTTTCTCGACATACGCGCACTGGTCTATGGCCCGGAAGGGGCCGAACTGCTTTGCGACATCCTGGCCGGTGAGGGGATCGCCGTCACCCCCGCAGCGGTGGCTGAGGCCATCGTCGGCCTGCCGGAGGCGCTGACCCGCAACGCCGGGGCGATGGAGACGGGGGAGCAGGAGGACGACTACAACCGCGCCATGCTGCCGCTGCTCTTGCAGCGTCTTGGTCTCGCCGCTGTCACCGATGCCCTGCTGCTGCGGCTGCTGGAAGGGCTGCACGAGTATCACGCCTACTTCTCCCTCTACCCTGAGGTGCTACCGGTGCTGGAGCAGCTGAAGGAGCGGGGGATCACCATGGCTGTGGTGGCCAACTGGGAGCCCTCGCTGGAGCGTCTGGTGCGCGAGTTTGAGCTGGATGGCTATTTGGCCGCGGTGCTCGCCTCCCGAGTCGCCGGGAGCAGCAAACCGGACCGGCTGATCTTCGCCAAGGCCCTGCGGGAGACCGGCCTGACCGGGGATGAGGTGCTGCACGTCGGTCCCAGCCTGAAGGAGGACGTCGAAGGAGCGGTGGCGGCGGGGATCCATCCGGTCTGGCTGAACCGGACCGGTATCATCACGGATCACGAGGTCCTGACCATCACCGACCTCCGGGGGCTGCTGATGTTGGCGAAAGCGGGGCACTAGGCATGGAACTGCAAGGACAGGTAGCGCTGGTCACCGGTGCTTCCCGGGGGATCGGGCAGGCGGTCGCACGACAGCTGGCACGGGATGGTGCGGCGGTAGTGGTGGGGTACGAGCGCCGGGCTGAAGCGGCTGCGGCCGTGGTGGCCGAGATCGAGGCAGCGGGCGGGCAGGCCTTCGCCTACCAGGCCGATGTGGCGGACGCCGCAGCGTGCGAGGCCATGGTTGCGGCTGCGGTAGAACGCTTCGGACGGCTGGATGTGCTGGTCAACAACGCCGGCAACGCCCTGGAGAAGATCCTGCTGGACACCACCCTGGCCGAGTGGGACCGCTTGATGGCCGTGCATCTGCGCTCCGTGTACGCCCTCAGCCGGGCCGCCCTCTCCGTCATGGCGGGCCGGCACTATGGCCGCATCATCACGATCAGTTCGATCTGGGGGATCAGCGGCGCCTCCGGCGAGGTAGCCTACAGTGCGGCCAAAGCCGGGCAGATCGGCTTCACGAAGGCGCTGGCCCAGGAGGTCGGCCCCTGGGGAATCACGGTGAACGCGGTGGCCCCCGGTGCGATTGAGACCGAGATGAACCAGTCCCTGCAAGGGGAGGAACTGGCGGCATGGCTGGACCGCACCCCCGTGGGGCGGCTGGGTACGCCGGAAGAGGTGGCCCGCGTTGTGCGCTTCCTGGCCGGCCCCGATGCCGGGTTTATCACCGGTCAGGTGATCAGCCCAAGTGGTGGCGTAGTCGTCTAAAGCAGAGAGAGGTTGACGCCCGGTCCACTGCGGTGGGCCGGGATTTCTTTATGTTCCAATTAAAGAAAGGATTATTTCCAATCGTTATCGAAACAAGGGGGTGTTCTCTAGCACGTAAATCGATTGGAGTGCAGTGCCTATGAAGCGCCTACTGGCCGCCATCCTGGTCTGGATTCTCATCCTTAGCAGTACGGCTTTCGCCGGCAGCAGCGAGTTCAGCCCGTACGATTACCCGTTGCGGGTCGCCGGCAAACATATCGTGGTCTATTACACCACCAAGGGTCCGGACGCCACGACCGAGGCGTATGCGCGCGACGTGTTGGCGGCTGCCGAAGAGGCGTACACCAACCTGGTCGTGAAGGGCGGCCTGCGGCCCCCCCGCGTGGAGCCGGTAGCGGTGGCGCTGATGGCCGATTCGCCGACCCTTGGCGGGTTGGTCCACCCGGGCGACCTGGGCTTTGATCTGTGGATGAAGATCAACCCGCGCATGAGTAAGAGTTTTGCCGTGCGCAATACCGTGGCGCACGAGTTCTTCCACGTGCTGCAGGCTGGCTACCGCAAGGAGCCAAACGCTCCCCCGTGGGGCATCGAGGGTACGGCCACCGTCGCCCCCGTCTATGCACTCAATAACTTCAAGCCCGATGAGGCCGAACTGGGACAGATGTCGGAGTACTTCTTCTGGGCCGGCTACCCCATGAAAGAGGAGGACTACATGGTCAGCCTCTTCTGGTACTGGCTGGCCGACCGTTATGGTGGCGTAACCTATCTGAAACGGCTCCTCACCACGGCCGAAAACGTCGGTTGGGAACGGGGGGCTCAGGTGGCCGCCATTCAGGGGGGCGCACCGGATAACACGACCTTCGACACCCTGTGGCGCTCCTTCGTGCTGGCGATGGTGAATGGCGAACTGCCCAAGGGCTATCAGTCCGAAGGGTGGTTCAGCCCCAAATCTGTCGCTTGGAGCGGGCAGTCTGCGTCCGGCCTGGACACGCCGGTGCACTATTTTGACCCGCTGGCGCGTCTCTACTCATACCAGGCGCCCCGGGTGGTATCGCCCTACAGCTTCAATCTGACATCGATCCTATTCAGCAGCTCTCCGTTGACCTTGACGGTGGTCGGTGATCCGGACACCATCGAGGCTTATGTCGTCGACCCTGGCCCCAATGTGGCTGCCGCTCTGGCCGATTGGTCCAAGCGGCCTTCATTCCTGAAGCCGGCTGCCCCGCCGACCGATCTAACCACCCGCGGTGCCCGCATTCCGGTGGGGACGCCGGTGCAGCTTCAGGGGGCGAACAACAGTCGCAAGCTGCTACTGGTGCTGCGTACCGGTACATGGGGTGACGGTGCATATAGCCTCAAAATCGGACCGGATACCGGCGCGGCCGCTCCCCAGTGGAACACGCTGGCGAAGGTTGCGGGGTCAGGGAATTCGGCTGGCTCGCCGCCGCCGCTGACACCGGCAGAACTGGCTGCCGTCAAGGCGGGGACGTACCTGAAGGGTGCGCAGACCGTGGTTCCCGGCAAGGTGGCGCAGGGGAATATCCTGGTTGGGAATGACGGATCTGTGGAGGCACTCCTCAACAATCAGGCGGTCATCCTCGGTGCACCGGTCAGCGACGAAGATGGCGAGGGATATCTCGTGCCGGCCCGCAGCTTCATGAAGCTGTTCGGCGGCTCGGTTCAGGGAAACAGGCTGGTCCTGGGTTCCACCTGGGTCGAAGCCACTCCGGGCACGGGCGACTATCGCACGGCATCAGGCTCCCGGTACACGGGCATGCTCCAGGCCAGGATCGAGGGCGATGAACTGCTGGTGGACATGTATGCCCTGGAGATGCTGGGCTGTGAGACCGACCCGGGTTATGAGGATTATACCGTCGTCTGCCCCGTTCCGGACCTCAAGTAAGACGGACTGAATCCCATGTGCGATAGGGTGAGCTGAGTGAAACGCATCGTTGCGCTTGTGATGCTCTGTCTCCTGCTCCTTAGCAGCAGCGTCAGTGCCCTCGATTCGTCGTTTTCGCCCCGCGACTATCCCGACCGGTTGACCGGCAAGCACTTCACGGTCTATTACACCACCAAAGGCAATGACGCTACAACCAAGGAATACGCGCAGCAGGTCCTGGATGCGGCCGAAGAGGCATACACCGGCCTGGTGACCAACGCCCACTTTCAGCCCCCAAGAATTGTGCCGGTCCCCGTAGTCCTGCGGGCAGACGAGGAGTCGCTGGGCGGAGCCGTCTTTACGATGGACTACGGTTTCAACCTGTGGATGCAGATCAACCCCAAAATGAGCAAGGCCTTTGCCGTACGGCCGACGGTGGCACATGAGCTCTTCCACGTGCTTCAGCAGTCGTATGGCATCGATCCTGACGCCCCGAGTTGGGTCATTGAGGGTATGGCGACTGCTGCCCCGTTCTACGCACTGAGCAAGGAGCCGTACGACGATGCGCTGGTGGGCCAGCTATCCGGCTACCTGCCTGATGCCGGACGGGCGATGAAGGAACAGGATTACATGGTCGGGCTCTTCTGGTACTGGCTGGCTGACCGTTACGGCGGCGCCGGTTTCCTGGCCCAGGTTCTGCACTGGGCCGAGCATGTGGAGTGGGAGCAGGCCGTTCAGTTTAGTGCCATTCTGGCCGGGGCACCCGAAGATACCACCTTTGACTCCCTGTGGCGCTCCTTTGCCTTCGCGGCGGTGAACGGTGAACTGCCCAAAGGGTTCAAGCCGGACGATTGGTTCCGGTACGGGTCAAACCCGTGGGACGGTGTCGTGGATCAGGTCCAGACGGGTGATCCGCCTCTGTCCCCCTGCCATGTGAATGCCGTTGGCATTTATTACTGCGTTCAACCGCCCCGGCAGCTACAACAGTACAGTTTCCAACTGTTCTCCGTCGTGCACAATGGCCAACGGCTGAAGGTGACCGTCACCGGAAATCCCAACACCATTGAAGCTTATGTCATTCAGCCTGAGGGGCGACTGAACCGGGTGCTGGTGGAGCGCGGCACTGCACCAACCTTCAGCCATCCGACCGATCCGCCTACCGATCCGGGCACCAGGGGAGCCCGCCTCACTTTGGGCAAGCCCGTGACGCTGCAGCGCCCCGCCGGCAACCGCACGCTGGTGATGGTGATGCGGACTGGCACCTGGGGCGACGGCCGTTACCAAATCCAGTTAGCACCCGCCGCGGCCGACGGCACAGGTCCCCCCATGCCCCAGTGGTCCGAACTGAGCAAGCTGGCGGGCGGCCCGAATTCACCGGGCTCTCCGCCCCCGCTGACGAAGGCGGAACTGGCCGCCCTTTGGGGCTATACATATTGCGACAACACCCATGGTGTGAGAGTGAGCATCCCCACGCAGACGAACTGGCTGTCCGGCAAGGTAGGGGAGAAGACCGCCTTCTACAATGGCGATCGGGAAGTGACCTTGACTCAGCCCGTCATCTACACGACCGAGGATACCTACCTGTTCCCGGCCCGCAGCATTGTGAAAGCGTTTGGCGGTTCCGCAGAAGGGAACCGGCTGACCCTGGGCGCAAAATGGGTGGAGGTAACGCCGGGGAGTGACTTGTACCTCGAATCAGGGTCCAAGGAGAGGTGGAAGTTAGCCCATCAGGTAATCGCCAAGGGGGACGAACTGATGGTAGAGGGGGCTGTCCTGTGGAGGCTGGGCTTCGTTACGGATACCAGAGGCTCCCAATTCACTGTTGCCCTGCAATTGGAGGCAGAGACAAAATAGTGGATTGACAGACTACCGCCTGCTCTGTAAAATGTAGCAAATGCGATGACGGGGAGGAGTAGCGCCAGGAGCGGCCCAAAGCGAGCCGGGGCAGGTGAAAGCCCGGCGGCGGCAATCGGCGTGAACATGGCCCCTGAGCTGTAGGTCGATGCCCACCCGGATCCCGGGGGGGCGGTAGGCTGTGCCGGAAGGCCACCGTTACAGGGCCGGGGTATAACGGCATTTGGCTGCAAAGCGGATGCCCCGTACCTGTCAAGGCGATCCGGCGCGAGCCGGCCGCAAATCAGGGTGGAACCACGGGGAATCAAAGCCCCGTCCCTGCTGTATGACAGCAGGGGCGGGGCTTTTTGTATGCATCAAAAGGAGGTTTTTCGCATGACAGACTCGTTTTACATCACCACGGCGATTTACTACGCCAACGGACCGCTTCACATCGGCCACTGCTACGAATCGGTGGCGGCCGATGTACTGGCCCGCTATCACCGGGCGTGGGGCGAAGCGGTTCACTTCCTGACCGGGACCGATGAGCACGGCCTCAAGATCGAGCGCAAGGCCCAGACGCTTGGGCGCGCACCGCAGGACTGGGTCGATGAGATTTCCGGTTCGGTTCGGACGCTGTTCGATGCGCTGCGGATCAGC
>JBLNEM010000224.1:0-7539 GCA_050262655.1 Mycobacterium leprae
ATTGGCACCATCAAGGAGATTCCGGGCATTCGGACCTACGTCTCGGTGGACGGCGGCATGGGTGACAACATCCGGCCGGCGCTCTACCAGGCGGAGTATGAGTGCGTGGTGGCCAATAAGCTGGATGAGTCGGCCGAGAAGGTGGTCACGGTGGCCGGGCGCTTCTGCGAGTCCGGCGACAAGCTGATCGAGAACGTCAAGATTGCGGCCTCGGTGGCGCCGGGCGATCTCCTGGCGGTCTTCACTACCGGCGCCTACAACTACTCCATGGCCAGCCACTACAACCGTTACCCGAAGCCCGCAGTGGTCTTCGTGGGGGGCGGGAAGGCCGACCTGGTGGTCCGGCGGGAACGGTTCGAAGATATGGCCGAGTTCGACCTGGTGCCCGAGCGCATCGGAAAGGCTCGCTAAAGTTGCAGATATACAGAGCAGGCTGCCGGAAACGGCGGCCTGCTCTTCTGCATGGGCATGGGGCGGTTCTTGCCACGGGCATCACGGATGACACAAAAACGTCCACCTGCATGCAGGTGGACGTTCGTGGTGGTGTGCGGTACTGGGATCGAACCAGTGACCCCTTGCGTGTGAAGCAAGTGCTCTCCCGCTGAGCTAACCACCCATTGGACAGGCTTCATTATAGCGGAGTCACTGCCCGAGCGCAAGAGATCGATCGGCGCCGGCGGCGGTTACAGCTCGCCCAGTTGATAGGCGTTCAGCCTTTCCCGCACATCTTCCAGGACATCGCGGCGGCCCGAATGAATGGCATAGGTGATCGCAGCCCGGGCCCGCTTGTGGGCCTCCTTGCGCCCTTCGGCGTGATCGATCAGGGCCAGGAGGCAGGAGCACTCGGCGATCACGGGCAGGTCACCCAGTTCCCGGGCCAGGGCGAGGGCGTTGAGCACCTGCGGACGGGCGGCGGTGAAATGGCCTCGGGCTAACTCAATGCGGGCCACCGTGAAGCGCAGATGCGTTTTCCACCATAGGCTGCGAGGGCCTGAAGCGAAGGCGCCCTCCGGAATCTGGGTCAGCGTTTCGGCCGCCTTGTCCGGCTGGTTGGCCTTCACGTAGGCCAGTGCCCGACGCCGGTACAGGTCCGGCAGCAGAATGCGGGCCTCTTCTGTGGTGCAGGCGGCCTCCGCCGCCCCCAGCAATTGGATGGCCTCCTCCGGCCGCCCCTGGGTAAGCGCCAGTTGGGCCAGGCCCTGGTGTGCCAGGGTCAGGCCAACCGGGAGGTAGCTTGGGTTTGCGGTGAGCAGGTTGACCATGGCTTGATAGGTCTCCTGGGCGGCCTGGTAGTCGCCGATTTGGAAGTAGGCGGATGCCAGGTTGCACAGGGACTCGGCTTTGAGCTGCGGCCAGCCGATCTGATCGGCCAGCCGAACGGCCTCCTCGCCGTGCAGAACCGCCTCCGGGGTCGGATGTTTGGTCCCTTCGATGAAGAGCCAGCAGATGAGATTGTGGGTCTTGCACCGGACAGGGGAGTCCGTGTCGGTGGCTTCCAGCAGGACGCGTCCACGAATCAACGCCTCTTCGAAGCGCCGCTCATCCATCAGGGTGAGGATGCGTTCGTACTCCTCGACGCCCGTTGCCGGACCCGTCGGATGATAGCTCACGCAAAGGCCTCCTTCGCTGCTGACAGTCTGACACTTCCTATTATAGGCAATTGTCACCCCCAGGACAAGCGAGGAGGAAGCGGGAGAAATGGTCAGTGTGATAGAATAAAAGGTGCATCGGGGGCGGAACTGCCCTTTTGGCAGGCTAGAGGGACACGAAAAGAGGGGCCGCATGGAGATCATCATTCCTCACCTGAACACCGATCTGGATGCGCTGGGTGCGGCGGTGGGCGCCAAACTGCTTTACCCGGATGCCGAGATCGTGCTGCCGGGGACGCCCAGCCCGCTGGCGGCCGAGTTCATCTCCCTACATCGCTATAACCTGCGGGTGCGAACGCCGGGGGAGGTCGACCTGGACGGGGTGACCCGGGTGATCGTCGTCGACACGGCGGACCCCGCCCGACTGGGGCCGCTGCGCTCCCTGGCCGAGCGGGCAGAAGTGCATCTGTATGATCATCATCCGCCCGAGGCCGGCGACCTCGAGGCGGCGGTCGCCGTGCGCGCCCCGGTCGGCGCCGCCTGTACCCTCGTGGCCGAACTGCTGGCAGAGGCGGGGGCGGTCCTGACCCCGCTGCAGGCCACGGTGATGCTGCTGGGGATCTACGCCGATACCCAGAGCCTTACGGTCACAGGGACGACCGACCGGGATGCCCGCGCCGCCGCCTTTCTCCTGAGTCAGGGCGCCAGCCTGCCGGTGGTCGCCCGGTTTATCGGCACCGGGCTCGTGCCGGCTCAACAGGAACTGCTGCGTCAACTCCAGGCCAGGAGTCGCTGGCTGCATATAAACGGGGCCCGGGTTCGGCTGGTAGAGGGGGAGACGGCCGCTTACATCGGTGGACTGGCCGTGGTGGTTCACCATCTCCAGCAAGTCCTGCCGGCGCCGGCCCTCTTTGCGGTGGTCCAGATGGCGGATCGGGTTCATCTGGTGGGCCGCAGCCAGGTGCCGTGGGTCGACAGTGCCAGGGTGGCGGCCGCCTTTGGCGGCGGCGGCCATCCCGGGGCGGCCTCTGCCGTGGTGAAAGGCAAACCGCTGGCGGCGGTGGCCGATCTGCTGATCACGGTACTGGGGCAAGAGGTGGCCCGGCCGCCGATGGCGCGGGACATCATGACCGCGCCGGTGAAGGCGGTGCTGCCGGAGAAGCCGGCCGAGGAGGCGGAGCGGATCATGCTGCGCTACGGCCACTCCGGCCTGCCGGTGGTGGGACCCGACAGTCGTCTGGAGGGGGTCGTCTCGCTGCGGGATGTGGCAGCCGCCCGCCGGCATGGCCTGGCCCATGCGCCGGTGAAGGGAATCATGCACCGGCAGGTGGTCACGGTCACACCGGACCTGCCGCTGGACGAGGTCCAGGAGATCATGGTGGAGAAGGATATTGGCCGGGTGCCGGTGGTGGAGGCCGGCAACCTGGTGGGCATCATCTCCCGCAGCGACCTGCTGGGTCAGCTCTATGGGACGGGGGTGCCGCACTGGCACCGAACCCTGTACGCCAAACCGGAAACGGTGGGGGTCCTGGTGCCGGCGAGGGCGGAAACGGACCGGACGCGGCAGGCCTTAGCCGCTGCGCCGGCGCCGGTGCGCTGGCTGCTGGAGTCAGTCGGCCGTCTATCGGCGGAGTGCGGCGTGCCGGCCTATGCAGTGGGTGGCTTCGTCCGCGATCTGCTGCTGGGGCGTCCGAATCTCGACCTGGACATCGTAGTAGAAGGGGACGGCCCGTCCTTCGCCCGCCTGCTGGCCGAGCGCCTCGGGGGCACGGTGCAGGCGGTGGAGCGGTTTGGCACGGCACACGTCTTCCTGCCCGAGGGCGGCGAGGGGCTCCCCCGGCGGTTGGATGTGGCGACGGCCCGGCGGGAGTATTACGAGCACGCAGCTGCGCTGCCCCAGGTGGCACATGCCGACCTGCGGGAGGACCTGTTCCGCCGGGATTTTACCATGAACGCACTGGCGATCCGGCTGGGGCCGGCTGAACCGCAGGGGCTGGTCGATCTGTACGGCGGTCTGCAGGACCTGGACCAGGGGCAGATCCGCATCCTCCACACGCTCAGCTTTGTCGAGGATCCGACTCGTCTGCTCCGGGCCGTCCGCTTTGCACACCGGTACGGCTTCCGGTTGGAGCCGGAGACAGAACGCTGTGCCCGGGCGGCTGTCCGGGAGGGCTTCCTGGAGAAGATAAGCCAGGAGCGGTTCCGCAACGAATTGCAGCTCATCCTTCAGGAGAGAGGCAGTGGAACGGCGCTGCAGCGGGCGATGGAACTGGGGCTGCTCCGGCGGCTCCTGCCGCCTGATGGCACGCTGGACCCCGAGACCTGTGGGCGGCTCGATCGGGTGGAAAGCCTGGCAGACCGCCTGCCCGATCTATGCAGCACCATCCGGCCGTGGCTCACGAAGGTGCTGCTCCTCTGTCAATCGCTGCCGCTGACCGACGGGGTCAAGGTGGTCCGGCAGTTGAAGCTCCGGCGTGATGAATCGCAGCCGGTGCTGCATGTGCTGGCCTGCGCTCGGATGGCGCTGGCCCTGGTGACCGCAGCCCGGCCGACGCCGTCGGAGGTGGTCCGGGTGCTGGAGGACTGGCCGCCGGAGGGGCTGGCGGCGCTGGCGCTCTCGGGCGCTGAAGAACTGGTGACCCGTTATTGGCGGGAATGGCGCGGCACCCGCCTGGCCATGACCGGCGATGATCTGATTGCCGCAGGCATTCCCGCCGGTCCCCGGGTGGGCCGCCTGCTGGCCCGGGTCAAGGCCGACCGGTTGGACGGCCGTGCCCCGGACCGGAAGACGCAACTAGAACTGGCACTTCGCTATGCTAATGAGGAGGACTAAGTTTGTTCAACAACCTGCCGACACTGCAAGATGTCTTCATCGCCCTGCCCGGTGTCCTGATGGCCCTCACCTTCCATGAGTTCGCCCACGCCTGGGTGGCCACCCGATTCGGCGATGATACGCCACGGCTGCAGGGGCGGCTCACCCTGAACCCCATCGCGCATCTGGACATCATTGGCACGCTGCTGCTGCTGATCGGCGGTTTCGGCTGGGCGAAGCCCGTCCAGACCAACCCGAGCCGGCTGCGGCCCCGGGTGTGGGGCGACATCGCCGTTAGCCTGGCCGGCGTCACCATGAACTTCATCCTGGCCGTGCTCTTCTTGATTCTGGGCGTGCTGGGCCACCGGTACCTGAGCCCGAGCCCCTATACCACGGTGCTGGTCAAGGTGCTGCTGGAGGCGTTCCAGCTCAACGTGATCCTGGTAGGCTTCAACCTGCTGCCGCTGCCGCCCCTGGACGGCTTCCACGTCATCCGCTATCTGTTCCCCCGCGGCTCCGAGCAGCTGGTCGCCACCCTCTACCGCTGGGGGCCGATGATCCTGATTCTGCTCTTCTTCACCAACGTGGCCGATCCGCTCCTGAACGGCATCTACGACGCCATCTTCGCCGCCATCCGGCTGATTGTGTCGCCGGTGCTGGGGGCGATCTGAGGTTCATCCATCGTGAGAGACGGGGCAGGCAGCCGTTTTGCGGCGCCTGCCTTTCGCTTTTCTGGCCCAGGCACTTGACGTAACAGGGACGCATGATGGAAACTAAAGTGGTCTGTTTCTGTTAAGTAGGCGGGAGGTGTCATGCAGCCGATGAAGCCTGAGGCGATTCCCACCGAGCCATCTCCACAGCCTGACGCTTCGGACGTTGGCACCGAGGCGGCTGCGGTGCAGCCCGACGCCTATACGGTTCACCTGGAGAATTTCGACGGGCCGCTGGACCTGCTGCTCCATCTGATCCGGCGGGATGAACTGAACATTTATGACATCCCCATCGCCGACATCACCCTGAAGTACCTTCAGGTGATTCAGGACCTGTCGGCGCTGGATATCGACCGGGCCAGCGAATTTCTGGTGATGGCGGCGACCCTGCTGGGCATCAAGAGCCGGATGCTGCTGCCCAAACCGCCCAAGAAGGTGGAAGAGGAGCTACCGGAGGAGGACGGGGAGGACCCGCGCCAGGAGTTGGTCCGGCAGTTGGTCGAATACAGTCACTACAAGCAAGCGGCGGAAGAGTTGAAGCAGAAGGAACAGGAGATGTCCCGGGTCTTCACCCGCACGCTCTTTGTCGAGAAGGCCGATGGCCCTGCGGCCCTGGAAGGGGTCTCGTTGGCCGATCTGGTGAAGGCCTTCGAACAGGTCCTGAAAGAGGAATGGAACTGGCGGGAAGTGCCCCGCGAGGAGATCCCCCTGCGGGAGAAGATCCGGGAGATCAACTTCCGGATTGCCAGGAGCCCCGGGGGCGTCCGGTTCCACGATCTCTTCAGCCGGAGCCGTTCCAGGCTGGAGATCATCGTCACGTTCCTGGCTCTCCTGGAGTTAATCCGTCGCCGGCAGGCGGTGGCGGTGCAGGAGCAGATCTTCGGCGATGTACTGATTCGGCGGGTGGTAGTCACCGATGCCGACAAGGCCAACGACGAGGCTGCGGCCACGACCGAACCGTAAGGTCAACATGAGGGGGTGCAGGGGCCTCGCCCCGAACATAGATGGCGTGGAGTCATGGCATGGCAATCCTTGAGGCGATCCTGCTGGCATCGCCCGAACCTTTGCCGGTAAAGAAGATCGCCGAAGTGATCGGGCTGGACGAAAAGGATGCGCGCATCCTGGTGGATGACCTGCGCAAGGAGTATCAACAGCCTGGACGCGGCATTTACTTGCAGGAGATGGGCGGCGGCTATGTGCTGACCACCCGGCCGGAGTATGCCGATTATGTAGAGAAACTGCTGACGCCCCGGGGGAAGGGCCTTTCGCACGCCGCCCTCGAGACGCTGGCGATTATTGCGTACCGGCAGCCGATTACGAAGGCAGAGATCGAGGGAGTCCGGGGCGTCAAGGTGGACCGTTCGGTGGAAACGCTGATGGAACGCCGGCTCATTCGGGAATTGGGGCGCAAGGACGCACCGGGCCGACCGGTCCTGTACGGCACCTCGAAGGACTTCCTGCAGTATTTCGGGCTGAAGGAACTGACCGACCTGCCGCCGCTCTCGGTGGATACCTCGGATGCCGGGCTGATCCTGAAGGGCCGCGAGGCCGAGGCCCAGGCGGCTCAGGAATCGGGCATGGGTGAAGGTTGGAAGTCGGAAGAGCGGGGGTAGTGCCTTGCGTTTTCGCGGTTATGCCTTTGTGGACTGGGACGACACAATGGCCGAGAACATCCGCTATTTCCATGAGGCGGAGGAGGCCAACAGCCAACTGATCGCCCGGGCTACCGGTCACGACCCGGTGGTGGTGCGGCAGCGGGGTCAGGAGATCGACCTGGCCACCGCACGCCGGATCGGCCTGGTGAAGGAGTCCCTTTCGATTGCCTGGGTGGAGTGCTACCACGAGTTCTGCGCCGGGGCCGGGCTTGAGCCTGATCCCGCCGTGGAAGAGGCAGTGCGGCAGAACAGCTGCCGGCCCTACGAGATCAAGCAGGAGCTGCTGCCTGGCAGCCGGGAGACCCTGGCCTGGCTGCATGAGGCGGGCTTCGAGGTAACCATCTGGACGGCTGGTGACCGGGCGGTCCAGGAGCGCAAGGTGGCCGAATCGGGGCTGACCGGGTTTGTCCACCGGGTTGTGGCGGTGGCCGATAAGGATCCGGAGCGGCTGGCTTCGGCGCTGGGCGACCGGGATCGGTCCATGGCCTTCGTGGTCGGCAACTCCGTTCACTCGGATATCCGGCCGGCCCTGGCCCTGGGCATCCAGGCCTACCACGTTCCGGCCGAGACCTGGGCCTTCGACCACGCCCGGCTGGACCTGACCGACGCCCACTACCAGCGGGTCGAGGTGATCACCGAACTGCCCGCCGTCCTGACGGCCCGTTTCGGGCTGGGCGGCGAAGCGGAAGCGGTGGACGCGGCCGGGTAACTCTTTTCTACAGCGCAGCCGAGGCCGTCCCTCACGGGGCGGCCTCTTTCTGTCCTTGTATGCA
>JBLNEM010000225.1:0-5964 GCA_050262655.1 Mycobacterium leprae
ACAGCGAATGCCGCGGCGCCCTGGCTCGCCGCCTATCCCGCCGAAGTTCCGGTTTCGATCGCCTATCCCGATGAACCGCTTTATGCACTGCTCACCCATGCTGCTTCGGACTACGGCGACAGGCCCGCCACGATCTTCATGGGTGCGCGCCTGACGTACCGGGAGCTTCATGAGCAGGCGCTCCGGTTGGCGGCTGGGCTCCGGCTGCTTGGGGTCAAAAAAGGGGATCGGGTTGCCATTATGCTGGCGAACTGCCCGCAAGCGGTGATCGCGTACTACGGCGCGCTGATGGCCGGGGCGATCGCCAGTCCGGTCAACCCCCTGTATATGCCCCGGGAGCTGGAACACCAGATGGAGGACTGCGGCGCCGAGGTGCTGATTGCCCTCGACCTGGCCTATCCCAAGGTAAAAGAGCTGAACCTGCGTCACCTGATTATCACCGGGCTGCATGAGTACATGCCGATCCCCAAGCGCTGGGTGGCGCCATTCGCCCTGAAGCCGCCCAAGATCCCCTATGGCGGCAACATCCACCGATGGGGCGAACTGATGGCCCATGAGCCGCTGGCCGAGCCGGTCAAGGTCGACCCGCATCATGATCTGGCCCTGATCCAGTACACCGGCGCTACCACCGGACTCGCGAAGGGCTGCATGCTGACACATGCCAACCTGGTGGCCAACGTGCGGCAGATGGAGGCCTGGATGTACCGCCACAAGCGTGGCGAGCCAACGATCCAGTTGGGGGCGATCCCGTTCTTCCACGTCTATGGCATGACGGTCGTGATGAACATCTCGGTCCACATGGCGTCAACGATGGTCCTGGTGCCCCGGTTTAACCCGGTCGAGGTGATGAAGGCCATCGAAAAGTACAGGGTGACGCTCTTTCCCGGCGCCCCTACCATGTACGTGGCCATCAACAACTCGCCTCAGGTCAAAAAGTACAGGCTTAATTCGATCGATGCCTGCATTTCCGGCTCTGCCCCCCTGCCGGTGGAGGTGCAGCAGGAGTTCGAGCAGATGACCGGCGGCCGTGTGGTCGAGGGCTATGGGCTCACCGAAGCCAGCCCCGTCACCCACTGCAACCCGGTCTGGGGGAAGCGGAAGGAAGGCTCCATCGGCCTGCCGTGGCCCGACACCCTGGCGCGCATCGTCGATCCGACAACGGGGAAGGACCTGCCCGTAGGCGAGGTGGGCGAACTGATGGTCAAGGGACCACAAGTGATGAAGGGCTATTGGCATAAACCGGTGGCCACGGCGGAAGCCCTGCGGGGCGGTTGGCTGCGGACGGGCGACATGGCGCGGATGGACGAGGAGGGCTATTTCTACATAGTCGGCCGGAAGAAGGAGCTGATCATAGCCGGCGGCTTTAACATCTACCCGCGCGAGGTCGAAGATGTGCTCTTCCTTCATCCGGCGGTCCAGGAGGCGGCCGTGGTCGGCGTCAAGGACGAGTACCGCGGCGAGACCGTGAAGGCCTACATCGTCCTGAAGAAGGGGATGTCGGCGACAGCAGAGGAGATCATGACCTTCTCCCGCACCCAACTGGCGGCTTACAAGATTCCCCGGATCATCGAGTTCCGCAGTACTCTGCCCAAGTCGATCGTGGGCAAGGTGCTGAAACGGGCGCTCCTGGAGGAAGAGGAGCAATTGCGGCGAGAGGCAGGAGGCGCTTCATGAGTACCAACCGGAGTCTGGATAAATCGGAAGCCATATTGGATGCCGCCGAGCAGGTTTTCGCCCAATACGGGTACCACGGCGCCCAGATCGCCAAAATCGCACCGCTGGCAGGGGTGGCGGTCGGCACCGTCTACCTCTACTTCAAATCCAAGTCGGACGTGCTGGTGGCGCTCTTTCGTGACCGGCTGGGAAAGCTGATCGCTCAGGCCTGCGAGGAGATCGCTGGAATCGCCGAACCCGAGGAGAGACTGCGCCGCCTGATCGCACTGCATCTCAACAGCCTGGCCGCCAGTCCGGATCTGGCCACGGTTACGCAGATCGAGCTGAGGCAGGCCGACCTGGACGTGCAGCAGCAGATCACCGAGGTCCTGAAGGGCTACTTTGACGTCCTGGACCAGGTGATCATCGCCGGCCAGGAGGCGGGTACTATCCGCACCGATGTCGACCGGCTGCAGATGCGGAACATGATCTTCGGCACCCTGGACCAGACGGTCACCGCCTGGGTCATGGCGGGGCGTGGGTTTGACCTGCCGGCGCTGGCCGAACCCAGCTACCGGCTGATCGCAGGCGGGCTGTTGAAGCGAAAGGAGGCGTAGGCGCCGTGGAAATTCTCGTGCTCATGAAGCAGACAGCGGATACCGAATCCAAGATTACGGTCAACGCCGGCCGCATTGCCACCGAAGAGCTGACCATGGTGATCAACCCATACGACGAGTATGCGATTGAGGAGGGGCTCCGCCTGCGGGAGGCGCATGGCGGCACCGTAACGCTCCTCTCCGTGGGTGCCGATCAGGTGGAGGAGTCGCTGCGCCGGGCCCTGGCCATGGGCGCCGACGAGGCGGTCCTGATCGAGGCGCCATCTGACGCCGACGAGTTCACCATTGCCCACTTGCTGGCCGCCTGGGCCAGGGCGAAGAGCTTTGACCTCGTACTGGCCGGCAACGTCTCGGTCGACACCGGCGCCGGGCAGACGGCGGTGCGCTTCGCCGAGCTGATGGGACTGCCACATGTCGCCGCCGCCCTCAAGCTCGAAATCGCGGGCGGCCAGGCGGTCGTTCACCGGGATGCTGAAGGCGACACCGAGGTGATCGAGCTGCCCCTGCCCGCCCTGGTCACGGCGCAGCAGGGCCTGAACGAGCCGCGCTACCCGACGGTTCCCGGCATCATGAAGGCGAAGCGCAAGACGATCGCCCGAGTGGCTGCCGACAGCCTGGGCGTCGACGCTCCGGCGGCAACCGCGGTGCGTTCGCTCTACCAGGCGGAACAGAACCGGCGCAACAAGCTGATCGCCGGCACGGCCGCTGAACAGGCCAGGGCGCTGGTCGGACTGCTCCGGACCGAAGCGAAAGTGATTTGAGAGGAGGGCGCTAGATCGTGGCACGCAACGTGCTTGTGTTCGCCGAAGTAAGAGGCGGCGCCATCCGCCCTGTCTCCTTTGAGTGTGTCGCCGCCGGGCGGCAGCTGGCCGAGGGGGGCGTCGTTACGGCGCTGCTGATCGGGCAGGACCGGGCCTTCGGGGCTGAACTGATCGCCCGTGGCGCCGACAAGGTGATCGCCGTCTCCGGCGCCGACCTGGCCAGCTACACGCCGGACGGCTGGCTGACTGCCCTGCAGAACGTGTACCAGTCCAGCGGGGCCGATGCCGTCCTGTTCGGCCACACCGCCATCGGCCGGGACCTGGCCCCCCGGTTCGCCATGCGCAACGCCGCCGGCATGATCTCGGATGCCGTCGCCCTGACGGTGGAGGGCGGCACGCCGGTCTTCACCCGGCCGATCTACGCCGGCAAAGCGTTTGTGACGCAGGTGGTGCGGCAGGGGCTGATCGTGGCGACCTTGCGGCCGAACAACCTGCCGGCGCTGGCGGCCGACCCGGGCCGGTCCGGCGAGGTGAGTGATCTGGCAGTGCCGGCCGCGCCGCTCAGGACGGTCATCCGTGAGATCGTGCGCCAGGCTTCGACCGGGGTCGACCTGACTTCGGCCAAGATCGTCGTCTCCGGCGGGCGCGGCGTAAAGAGCGCCGACGGGTTCAAGCCGCTGTACGAACTGGCCGCCGTGCTCGGCGCCGGCGTGGGCGCCTCCCGGGCTGCGGCCGACGCCGGCTACTGCGACTACGCCCTGCAGGTGGGCCAGACCGGCAAGACCGTAACGCCGGACCTCTATATCGCCTGCGGCATTTCGGGCGCGATTCAGCACCTGGCCGGCATGAGCGCCGCCAAGGTGATCGTGGCGATCAACAAGGATCCCGAGGCGCCGATCTTCAAGATCGCCGACTACGGCATTGTGGGCGACCTGTTCGAAGTGGTCCCGGTTCTGACCCAGGAGTTGAAGGCGTTGCTTGTCTGATGGACGTCACTGCAGGGAGGCGAAAAGAGATGCCACGGACGATTCGCAAGGCAGCCGTGCTGGGTGCGGGCATCATGGGCTCGCAGATTGCGGCCCATCTGGCCAACGTGGGGATTCCGAGCCTGCTGCTGGACATTGTGCCCCGTGAACTGACCCCCGAGGAGGCGGCCAAGGGCCTGACGCTGGAGTCCAAGCCGGTGCGGAACCGGTTGGCGCTGGGGGCCCTCCAGAAGCTGGGGAGCATCAAGCCCGCTCCGGTCTACAGCAAAGAGGCGCTGGAACTGATCACCCCGGGCAACCTGGAGGACGACCTGGCCAAGCTGGCCGAAGTGGACTTCGTGATTGAGGCGATTGTCGAGAACCTGGCGATCAAGCAGCAGCTCTGGCAGAAGGTGGCCGGCATCTGGAAGCCGGGGACGATCGTGGCCTCCAACACGTCCGGCATCTCCATCGCCCGGATGGTCGAGGGAACCCCCGCCGAGTTCCGCCGCCACTTCCTGGGCTGCCACTTCTTCAACCCGCCCCGCTACATGAAGCTGCTGGAGCTGATCCCCACTCCCGAGACCGCCCCCGCCATCGTCGCCGCCGTAGCGGAGTTCGGCGAGCGGGTCCTGGGCAAGGGCGTCGTGCTGGCGAAGGACACGCCCAACTTCATTGGCAACCGCATCGGCACCTACGGCATGATGGTCACCCTGGAGGTCATGTCCCAATTGGGCTTGGGCGCTGACGAGGTCGATTCGATCACCGGCCCGGCGATGGGCCGGCCGAAGAGCGCCACCTTCCGCACGCTGGACATTGTCGGGCTGGACACCTTCGTCCACGTTGCCGACAACTGCCGCGCTTCGATTGCCGACCCGGCGGAGGCCGCGGTCTTCACCGTGCCGGAGCACCTGCGTGAGATGGTGCGCCGGGGCTGGCTGGGCGAAAAGACGAAGCAGGGCTTCTTCAAGAAGGAAGGCGACCAGATCCAGACCCTGGACCTGGCGACCATGGAGTACCGCCCCCGCAAGAAGGCCAACTTCCCGTCGCTGGAGCAGACCAAGCCGATCACCGATCTGGCCCAGCGGCTGCAGACACTGGTCTACGCCGAAGACAAGGCCGGGCAGTTTGTCTGGGAGGTGCTGAAGCGCACGCTGCTCTACAGCGCCCAGAAGCTGGGCGAGATCGCCGACGAACCCCTGGCCATCGATAACGCCATGAAGTGGGGCTACAACTGGCAGATGGGTCCGTTCGAGGTCTGGGATGCAATCGGGGTGGCCCGTTCGGTTGCCCGCATGGAGGCCGAAGGGCTCCAGGTGCCTGCTCTCGTGAAGGCGGCGGCTGAGGCCGGCGGCTTCTACCGGCGGGAGCCGGCCAGTGCGTTCCAGCTCCTGCGCAGCGGCGATTACCAGGCGATCCCGCAGAACGAGCGGATCATCGCCATCGATGCGCTGCGGGCGCAGGGCAGGGTTGTCAAGGCCCGCAAGGGTGCCTCCCTGATCGACATGGGCGACGGCGTGCTGCTCCTGGAGATGCACTCCCCCAAGTCGGCGATCGGCGGCGATATCCTCCTGGCGGCCCGCGATGCCGCCGAAGCCCTGAACAGGGGCGACTGGGAGGGCCTGGTGATCGGCAGCCAGGCGGAGAACTTCTGCGTAGGCGCCAACCTGGTGATGATTTTGGCGGAGGCGCAGGACGAGGAGTGGGACGAGGTAGAGCACATGGTCCGCCAGTTCCAGAGCGCGGCCATGATGCTGAAGTATGCCCCCCGGCCGGTGGTGGCTGCGCCTTATGGGCTGACCCTGGGCGGCGGCTTTGAGATCTCGGCGGGCGCCGACATGATCGTGGCGGCGGCCGAGACCTACATGGGCCTGGTGGAGGTCGGCGTCGGCCTGATTCCGGGCGGCGGCGGCAACAAGGAGATGCTGATCCGGGCCATGGAGGGGCTGCCTCTGCCCGCCTTCGGCG
>JBLNEM010000226.1:0-3233 GCA_050262655.1 Mycobacterium leprae
CAGCAAGAACCTCGTTATTAAGATCTCCTCCCTTCATGGGGGGTAGTAACCGAAGGCATCCCCCTGGACAGGGACGCAATATGTCCAAGCCTTTGTAGTCCATATTCGGTATTCCCTTCGCATTCCCTGTCTCCCAGAGATGAGGATTGGGATTCGCAAGGACCCGAAAGACGTTGTCATTGAACTTCTCTTCGGCAGACACGGAAGGGGAACTTGACGGGGCTGCGAGCGTGCCGTGCGGTGACGGTTCTAGAACTGGTTCTGTCACCAGACATCACATGACGTCACCCACCGCAACCACACCTGCATGGCTCTTGACGACGGTGCCCTATAGACCTGACGCTATTCACGGCTGCCAGATCTTGCAGTTGGACTCGTTGTTCGGCTAACCGCAAAGAGCGGGAGAACCGAGCAGGGTGAGATTCTGGCGCCCGCTTTTGGTGAAGACGGCAATGCTGTGCTGACAGTGGCCGAGCTGGGGCTGTTCATGCAGCTGGAGAACGGCTACCGGAGGCAACCACACTCAACCGTCTTGTGGAAGTTGGAGGTTACACATGCAGCATTAAAACGGCCGGCTGCATGATGCTTGGAGAATAGGCGCTGTAGGTAGAGACCTCAGACCGGTTACCCATCGTCGCCTTGGTGGGCCGTTACCCCTCCGACTAGCTGACGGGCCGTCTACCGGGACTCTGGAATGGCCTAGACCTCTATGGCTGGCAGCAGTCTGCCACTTGCCGGTTTCTGGTTTGCGTTGCCAGAGGGATTACCGGCACGGGGCTGGAACCAAAGGGGGAGGGGAGAATTGCCCATGGAGTTAACGATTGAAGAAGGATCGGTTCGCATCGGCGATCTCTCCTTTGACCTGCGGGAGATCGAAGCGATCCTGGAGCCACACGGGTCGGCATTCGGCGACGTCGCGGCCTTGAGTGCCTACCTGGAGAAGCTGGACCCGGGCCTGCTCGGGCTGCTTGCTCAACTGCTCCGGGGGATCGCCCCGGCGGTCAGCAGCTTTCTTCAGACCGTGGTGCAGGTGCGCGGCGAAGCATCGGGGCCCGTAACCGACTGGATTGAGCGGCATGAGTGGAACGAGGGCACAGCCAGCAGCGTAACGGTCAAACCGCTGAGCGTGGAGAGAGTGGCCTCCCTCCTGGGCGCCGACGGCCCGCTGGGCCGTATCCTCCCGGGCTACGAGCCGCGCCCGTCACAGGTGGAGGTACTAAGACGCATGGTGGCGGCCCTCAACCAGAGCCGGCATCTCTGCCTGGAGGCGCCCACTGGAACTGGCAAGAGCCTGGCCTACCTGATCCCCGCCGCCGCATGGTCCATGCAGAACCACGAGCGTGTGCTGATCGCCACCCACACCCACGCCCTGCAGGAGCAGTTGCTCGGCAAGGATCTGGTCACGCTGCAGCAGCTGCTGGACCGACCCGTACGGGCCACCGTGCTGAAGGGCCGGGCCAATTACATCTGCCTGCGCAAGTGGGAAGAAGCGGTGGAAGCGATCGGCTTCCAATCGACCGAGGCCGAGGTGGAGTTCCTGGCGCACATTACGGCGTGGCTGGGGCAGACTTCGACCGGTGACAAGGCGGAGGTGCTCCGAAAGCGCAGCGATGCGCAGCAGTGGGAGGCCGTCGCCTCGGAAACGGCCACCTGCATCGGGCCGAAGTGCAAATGGTACGCCAGCCACTGTTTTGCTCACCGCGTCCGGCGCGAGGCTGCACAGGCGGATCTGCTGATCACCAACCATGCCCTGCTCTGCGCCCAACTGCGGCGGGGGAACCAGGGCTTCCCCGCCTTCCAGCGGGTGATCATCGATGAGGCCCACCAGTTGGAGGCGGTGGCGACTGCGGCTTTTACGGCGGCCTGTTCGCTGGACCAGCTGCAGATGAGCCTGAACCGCCTCAACAGCAACCTCTCACCTGAGGCGCCTGCCAAAGGCTACCTGGCCACGCTGGCCCTCCGGGTCGGGCGTCCGTTCACCCCGGTCATGGGTGGCCTCAGCTTTCCGCCGGGTAAGGATCTGTTTGACCTGCTGGGGAACGCGGTGGTCGATGCGCGGCGGTACGCGGGCGAAGTGCAATCCCATCTGCAGGAGAGTGCAGCGCTTCAACTGGACCGGCGGCCTGATCTGGCAGCGGCACTGGAGCGCCTCATGCGCTGCGTTGCCGTGCTGGCAATCGGCCTGCGGGAGGTGATGGCGGAGCTGCAAGACCGGGGAGAGGAAGGGGCGGCCGCTGAGTTGCGCGGCCGGCTGCAGCCACTTGAGGATGCGGCCCAGGCCCTGGCCGAGATGCGCACCCCTGGTGCTGACCGAGTCGTCTGGGCCGAGACAGAGAAGGAGACGGTCCTGAAAGTTGCCCCGCTCTACCCGGCCGACCAGTTGCGGGAGCGGCTATTTGACGCATACCCGACCGTGGCCCTGGTGTCAGCCACCCTGGCGGTCGGTGGTTCCTTCGACTATACGCTCAAAGCGCTCGGTCTCCACGCAGAAAGGGTTGACACGGCAACGGTGGACTCACCCTTCGCCTGGAAAGAGCAGGCGCTGCTCCTGGCCCTGGACGATGCACCGGTGCCTCGGGATCCGACCAGCCCGGCCTACCTGCAGCGGCTGACCGATACCTTGCGGGAGATCATCATCACCGTGGGCGGTCAGTGCGTGGTGCTCTTTACGGCCAATGCGGTCCTGCAGGAGATGCTGCTCCGGCTGAAGCCGGTGCTTGCGGCGCAGGGGATCGAAGCACTGGGTCAGGGGATCGACGGTACGCCGAGCCTACTCATCAGCCGGCTGAAGTCCGCATCCAACGTAGTGGTCTTTGGCTCCGGGAGCTTCTGGGAGGGGATCGACGTTCCCGGCGACGCACTCTCCTGCCTGGTGATCACGCGGCTGCCCTTCCGGCCGCCTGACTCGCCGGTGGCGGCGGCCCGGGCCCAACGGGAGCGAAGTCTCGGCCTTGACCCGTTTGCTACCCTTGCGCTGCCGGAGGCGGTCATTCGTTTCCGGCAGGGATTTGGCCGGCTCATCCGCACGCGGACCGATCGGGGCGTGGTCATTGTGCTGGACAGCCGGATTCTGCCCGAGAACTCTAGCTATGGTGGCGTGTTCCTGGCCTCTCTGCCGCCGGTGTCCCGCATCAAGGGGAGTTTGGCCACGGTGTTACGGCGGACCCGTGGGTGGATCCGGCCTGAAGCTGATGGGCCGACCGGATAAGACCGGACATTGGCTGGACACGCTC
>JBLNEM010000227.1:0-2758 GCA_050262655.1 Mycobacterium leprae
TCTTCACCGAACCGCAGATCGAACTGATCGAGAAGGGTCCCGTGCGGGCCACCTGGGCCATCAACACCCGCTGGGGCAACTCCACCGCCCGGCAGGAGATCACGATCTACCGCGATCTGCCCACCATTACCGGGCGGGTGGAGATCGACTGGCACGAGGATTACCGGATGGTGAAGCTGGCCTTCCCCTTCAACCTGGAAGAGGCCAATGCCACCTTCTCCGTGCCCTTCGGCCACAGCGTCCGGCCGGCAGCCGGCCAGGAAGAGCCGATGCAGCAGTGGCTGGATGTGACCGGCAAGCTGCAGGGCCAGACCTACGGTGTCGCGGTGCTGAACGACTGCAAGTATGGCGCCGACGTCCATGCCGGCGAAGCCCGGATTTCGGTGCTGCGCAGCCCGTTCTACGGCGCGGGCAACCGGCTGGATACGCCGCCCCGCTCCGGCGACCAGCATATCGACCAGGGCTACCAGGAGATGCGCTGGGCGCTGGTGCCCCACGCCGGGGCCTGGCAGGACGCCCGGGTGGTACAGGTCGCCCAGGACTTCAACGAGCCGCTCTCCTTCGTGCGGGAGTACGCTCACCCCGGCACCCTGCCCAAGGTAAACTCCTTCCTCGCCATCGACCCGCCCGACCAGGTGGTGGTGACCGCCCTCAAGCAGGCGGAGGACTCCACGGACTGGGTGCTGCGGCTCTATGAGCCCAACGGGCGGCCAGCAGAGGCCACGATCCAGGTGCCGCTGCTGAACGTCACGATTCCGGTAAAGGTGACGCCTCACCAGATCAAGACATACCGCATCGGCGACGGTGTGGTGAAGGAAGTCAATTTCCTGGAAGAGTAGAAACAGGGGGCTGCCCGGTTGAATACCGGTGCAGCCCCTTTGCGCGCCCCCTCCAACGTTTCCTATCTTTTCGATGGCAAGTCCACTCGCCGGGTTCCCCATCTCCCCTGTAGGCCCAATGTGCTATGCAAGTCTATCGCTCTTTTCCAGCAAGGCAGAACTGCCTTTTCGTCATAGGATACCGCCACGGGTAGAGGTATCATGGAGGTGAGCTCATGTTACTCTCATCACAAAGCGCAGGAGGCTGACTGATCATGGCCGATGCTACGTTGGATGCCCGCGGTCTGCAGTGCCCCATGCCCGTCGTCAAAGCACGCAAGGCGATCGACGCGCTCCAGCCGGGTCAGACCTTGCTTGTCCTCGCCACAGACCCTGGCTCCAAGGCCGATTTCGGCGCCTGGACCCGCAGCACGGGGCACGAACTGGTCTCTGCCACCGTGGAGGGCGGCGTGTTCCAGTACGAGATTCGCAAGAAGGGCTAAGGGAGGCTGCGTCGATGGACAGCAACAAGGTCACGATCATCGCCTGTTCCGGCGACCTGGATAAGGCTTACCCCATCCTGATTCTGGCCACCACCGCTGCCGCCTCGGGCAAAGAGGTTGCCATCTTCTTCAGCTTCTGGGGCCTCTTCATCATCAAGAAGAACGACGGCAAGCGAATCGGCAAGGATTGGATGACGAAGATGCTCTCCTTCATCCACCGCGGCGGCTCTGACCGGCTGAAGCTCTCCCAGTACCGCATGGGCGGCATGGGGACGTGGATGATGAACCAGGTCTTCCGGAAGAACAAGGTCGCCAGACTCAGTGAACTGCTGAGCATGGCGCAGGATCTGGGCGTGCGGCTCATTCCCTGCCAGATGACGATGGACGCCTTCGGCATCACCATGGCCGATCTGGTCGACGGGGTCGAAGAGCCGGTCGGCGCCGCGTCCGCGATCGAACTGGCGTCGCAAGCCGGTATCAACTGGTTTATCTAGAGCAGGAGGGTGCCTGTGAAATACCTGTATATGCAGACGAACGGGCCGGAGTCTCCGGCCAAGGCAGCCATGCCGTTTCAACTGGCCACTGCGGCAGCGCTGATCGACAATGAGGCCACGGTTGTCCTCTCCGCCTATGGCTGCCTGCTGGCCAAGCGGGGCGTGGCCGATGAACTGACCATTCACGCCGATATGCCCAAGCTGCGCCATTTCATGGAGCTGGCTCGGGAGAATGGGGTGAAGATCCTGGTCTGTTCGGGCGGGTTGGATGCCACCGGCCTGAAGGTCGACGACCTGATCCCCGAACTGGATGGGATCATCGGCGGCATGACCTTCAACGATATGGCCGGCGAAGCCGACGTGCTCATGGTGTTTTAGGCGATTCCACGCGAAAGCGGCGCCCCCGGGGTTTTTCTCCCCCGGGGGCGCCCTTTTTCGTCACCTTAAAATGCCTTGGCCGGCAGTTCCCGCACCTCGATGTCGGCGAAGAAGGCGGTGCCCTCTTCAACGAACAGCCCCATCTCGCCGCCCTGGTGGTCGCAAAGCCGGTTGGTCAGCACCGTCCGGTCATTCACGTAGACCTCGAGAATATCGTCGGCGAAGAGCACGGTCACATCCACTGTACCGTCGGGCGAGACGATCATCGGCCGCCGGGTGGTCATGGCCCGCCCCTTCCCCTCCGGTGCGAAGGAGGAGATGGCGAACTGGCCGCCCGCCAGATCGAAGGTGACCTGGTAGCCGGCGCGCATCTGGCTGTCGGTGTGCAGCAGCAGGCCGCACCGGCGGGCGTTGGTTTCGGCGGTGATCTTCAGGTGAATCAAGGCGTTCTGCGGCGCCCGGGTAGTGGCATAACCGAAGTTCTCGGCCCGGCCGATCAGCACGGGGCTGGCCTCGCCCTGGCCGTCACGCCACTCGCCAATCTGTCCCGCGAAGGGTGGCAGCA
>JBLNEM010000228.1:0-12252 GCA_050262655.1 Mycobacterium leprae
TCCAGTTCATTCCCCCGATGCGGGAGAAGACAGGCGGGCAGGCAGCGATCGCTCGCATCGACCTCACCGGTAAGCAAGAATGGCTGAAGGGCGGCTGGTGGCAGCTGGCGGGTACCTGCGATCAGGCCGGTGCACTGGGGCGCCGAACCCTGATCCTGACCTGGAGCGGCGATCACAGCCCGGTCTACTGGTCTGACTCGACCGAACCGGCCCATGTCGATTATGACCCCAACCGGCAGCACGGCAACCTCCTCTATGCGCGGCCCAGCGACCCCTATCTGCCCATCGCCGGCCCGGACACGCTGTGGCTCCTGCGGCTCGAACGGTGACGCGCAAGAAGGCCGGCCCCCCATACCCGGGAGGCCGGCCTATTCGTTTGCCTGCTAACGCCCCATGGCGCCCTGGAGGAACTGGTAGAGGTCGCTCTCCGGACCGATCACCATCCGGGTTCCCTCCGGCAGGTTCTCCACCACCCCGGCCGCCTGGACCAGCTTGTAGAGCGCCGGATCCGGCACCGCCTGGCGAGTCAGCCGCAGGGCCTCGGCGTCGGCTGCGCCCCGCTTCTGCCCCACGTAGGTCTCCGCCTCGCCCAGGATCTCGCCGGCCTGCTTGGTGGTAACCGAGTTGATCTCGGCGACCTTCAAGTTGCCCTTGGCCGTAATCTCCGCCGCCTGAGTGGCTACCGACTGCACCTGTGCGTTCAGCGCCGACGCCCGTGAGGAAGGCGCCAGATCGACCGAGGTCAGCCGGATGTCGCTGATGGCGATGCCAAACTCCCGCAGCGCCTCATCCGAACGCTTCACGGCCTCGCCAAAGAACCGCTGCCCGTCGGTCCGGGTGCCCGTCTTGATCGACTGGCTGTCCACCGACCGGAGCGCCTCCTTCACGTTGGCGTAGACGATATTGTCCACCTGGGTCGTACCGGCTGCGGACGGATTCCCGCTGAAACCGGCTTTACCGGCAAAGGTCTTGTAGTAGAGCTTGGCGTCTGCGATCCGCCAGACCACCGCAAACTGCACCTCGTAGAAGGTCTTGTCGTTGGCGTTCACCTCGGACTTATCCGAGATATAGGTCTGCAGCGTCTGCGGCAGATAGGCCAGATGCGTGTATGCCGGCACCACCAGGTAGCGGCCCGGCGCCAGATCGGTAGCCAGCACCTGTCCGCCCGAGCTGATCCGGAGCCCCACTGCGTTGGTCGGCACCACATCGGTGAACAGCCCGAAGCCCACTGCGACCACCAGAAGGAGCCCCAACAGGATTAAACCAATACGTTTCATCATTGACTCCTCCTTTCGGTCACGGCATGGGCATGTATTTGACCGTATTGCCATCTTCCCGCATCAGGTAGATCTGAATCCCCTTGCGGGCGATCAACTTGTTCAACGACTCGTAGTAGAGCTTGGAGCCCGCCAGAGCCGGGTTCTGCTTGTACTCCGCCAGCCACTGCGTATACTGAGCCGCTGTGCCCTTGGCCTGGCCCACCGTCTCGGCATAGTACCGGTCGGCATCCGCCTTCATATTGGTGGCCTTGGCCTGAGCGTCGGCGACGGCCGCGGCCTGAGCCTGCTGGGCCCGCAGGATGGCGGCGTCGGCATCGGCCTTGGCCGTGGCCACCTTGTTCTGCGCCTCCCGCACCTCCTTCGGCCCCTGCACGTTCTGCAGGTTGACCGACTGCACCCGCGCCCCGATATCCTGCTCCTTCAGGAAAGCATCGATCTCCTTCTTGAGGTCAGCGGTGATCTGCTGCTGCAGCGGACCCTGGAGCCCATCGGCAAAGCTGGCCTGCCCCCACGCCTTCAGCATGGTGGAAGCCACGATGTAGCGCACCAGGTTGGTACGGTCAGCCGACCGGTAGACCCACTTGTATGGATCGGTGGGCAGCAGCTGGACCACCACCTCGGCGTGAATGTAGCCCCCGTCCAGCGTCAGGTTCTCCGCCTCATCCGGGACCTCCTGATACTGCGCCGCCGAGCCGTTGGCTGCGCTCTTCTGGGTCCGGAAGCCATACTCGACGATGTACGGCTCGTTCATCCGGACGATCTGCACAGAGCCCGAAATGCCGCTGGGGTTGGCAAAATGCCAGCCCGGGGTCATGACGGTCGTCGCCTTGCCGGACTGGACTACCACCGCCGCCGCCCCTTCCGGGAGACGGTAGACGCCGGTCGCCACCCAGCCCACCAACAGCACCACCGCCGCCGATAGGATCAGCTTCGTCGCCAGTCCCCTGGGCAGGGTCAGCTTGGGATTGATCACATTCATGCAGGCACCTCCATCCAGAACCATCTGGCGAGAATAATTCGTTGGGATATCATTAGCTACCTGCAATGGAGAGTGCGGCACCCACCCTGCAGGTTCGCACGCCCATCAAAAAAGGCGCCGGAAAGCCAACGCACTTTCCGGTGCCTTTCTCGTAACCCCGAGACACTTCCGGCAATAGGCTGGTGATGTGATCAAAGGGGAGTGAGCAGATGGCTCGGCGAGTGAACTACAACGAAAATGATCTACGCCTGCTGGCGCAGCTGATGCTGGCGGAGGCCAGAGGGGAAGGCTCCCTCGGGGAGGCCATGGTGGGATCGGTCGTGCTGAACCGGATCTACGCCAACTGTGCGCCCGATTTCAAAGGGCTGAGGGATATCCGCAGTGCGGTCCTGCAGTATATTCCCGGAACCAGCCTCCCCCACTTCGAGCCGGTGCTGAACGGAACGCTGTGGAGCCAGTCCCCAAGGCCAACAGACATTCAGGCGGCGCGTAACCTGGCGAACGGCGGAATTGAGCCACGGGCCAGAGATAGCCTGTGGTTCCACAACCCAACGCCGGGGGCGCGCTACCGTGGCCCCTGTCCGGCGACCATGCCAGTGGCTCCGTCTACTCAGTTTGAGTTCGCCTTCAAGAACCACTGTTTCTATCGCGGCGCACCAGGCTACTGCGCCACCTTTTACCTGTGATTATCCTTCAAGGAGTTGATCCGTCCATGAGCTTCGCAGGCTATCCAGGCTCCATGGGGTACCCGACGCAGGGTATGATGGCACAGCCCGCCGGTTATCAAGTCCCGGCAGGCTATCAGGGTCCGACCTATCCCCCGGCCCAAGCGATGCGGATGGGCCCGGGCCAGCCGGAAGAGTCCTACATCGAGAACATCCTCCGCTTGAACCACGGCAAGATCGGCACGTTCTACTTCACTTACCAGGGCAACAACCAGTGGAACGCCAAGGTCTACCGCGGCCGGGTCGAAACCGCCGGCCGCGACCATATCATCATCAGCGACCACGAGACCGGCAAGCGGTACCTGCTGCTGATGTCCAACCTCGACTGGGTGGAGTTCGACGAGAAGCTGAACTACCCCACGACGCCGCAGCTCTATACACGCCTGCAGACGACGGACTGATCCCCCGCCGGGCGCAAAAAAGGCCGGCCTCCCACGCCAGGAGGCCGGCCTTTTACTGCCATGGTGACGGCCACCTACCCATTGGCCGCAGTCTTGATGGCAACCAGCGTCTTGATGACCGCGAGGTCATCGGCCCCTGCCACCTCAACCTGGAACGACCGGCCCTCCACATGGGGGGTGGCTTCGCGGATTGCAGTCAGAACATGCGGCGGCAGGGCGAACTGATCCGCCATGACCACCGCCTTCTCCCCGAAGACGAATACCGCACGAAACCGACCGAGCCCCGGGAGGAGATACAGGATGGTCCGTTTCTTCTGCTTCAATACCAGGGTCCATCCAGAGGACTGACCGTAGAATTTCCACTCCTCCAGGCTCCCGCCGTAGGTCGATCGGATGTACTCCCGGATCTGAACCCAGGATGCCCACTGCTCGTCCAGGGCCGCTCGAAGCTCCGGCTCCTCCGGCTGATGCACTTTGTCGCCGAACAGGCTCGTTGACATGAACTGCGCCACCTCCCAGGCATGACACGGGCCTCGTGGGCATGACGTTACCGCCTGAACCCATTCTACCGCAAAAAGCCGTCTACAGCCGCTCCATCGTCGGCTGGTAGCCGACCGGTGGAGCGCTCCTTCTTAATGCTCTGTGGCCGCGAATGAAGATGATCCGCTTTCAAACTACCGTGCTTGCCCAAGAAGGAGACCCGCCACTGATGGTATTAGCCGGGATGAAAAGCTATAATCCGGAGTAGAGGCAAGCGGTGATGATCAACTCGGTCGAAAGTCCGCTTATAACGAGTAGACCGGCACGGATTGTGGCGCTCTGCTCTCGATATGGGGGCCATCCGATGAAGACAATAGCTGCCCGAGTCCTGGATCAGGCAGGGGTCCACTACGAACTGAGAGAGTACGAGTGGAGTGAAGATGAACTGGATGCCGTCACGGTGGCCCACAAGGTGGGTTTTCCTCCGGAACAGGTGTTCAAGACTTTGGTCGTACGCGGAGATAAAATCGGCGTTCTGGTCGCCTGCATCCCCGGCGATCAGGAGTTGGACCTCAAGGCGCTGGCGACCGTCAGTGGCAACAAGAAAGTAGAGATGGTCCACGTCAAAGAGATCCAGGGCTTAACTGGCTATATCCGTGGTGGTGTCTCCCCACTAGGGATGCGTAAGCAATATCCGTTCTTCTTGGATGAGACGGCTGAGATTCTGGACCTCATCTCGGTCAGCGCTGGCCAGAGAGGACTGCAGATGCTGCTGTCCGGGACGGACCTGATACGAGTGACGCAGGCTCATCTGGCGGCACTGTGCAAGTAGTGAAAAGCCGACCCCTTTGTGAAGGAGTCGGCTTTTGGTTTTCCCGCGAGCATGGGCTGTCAGGCTGCAAACTAAAGGCCAAGGCTTGTCCGTCCTCTGTACGTTGTAGACGGTTTGCCTTCCTAAACATAATCAACGCAGGAGCAATTCGTCTCGCCTTCAGAATTGGGCAGGAATGCCTGTGTCACGCCACGAAAACGGTGGAGTATCGCTCCGACGTACTCCGCGAAGGTGGAGGGTGGTGCGACGATGTTCCCGCCTGCTGTAGTAGAAGACGCACTTGTGAAATGTGGGCGTCGATGCTGTCTATGCCATAAATACTGCGGTCAAAAGATGGAGTTGCATCACATCATCGCTGTTTCGGATGGCGGTCAGGACAATATCGACAACTGCATCCCTCTCTGTTTGGATTGCCACGCGGAAGTTCGGGCATATGACCCCAAGCACCCGAAAGGGCGAAGGTTCACCCCTTCCGAGCTTCGGCGACATCGAGACAACTGGTTCCGGAAAATGGTGGAATCAGGTGAGCTCCAGACAGATGTCCCGGATTACCTGGAATCAGACAGGAAGACTTACCAAGACTTCATGGCGCATCTCCCCAGTGATGGCTCGATAGTCAAAGTGTTTAGCAACCCCAGCGTGGGCACTATGGCTTTTTCATGGTGCGTTTTTGGGGAAGTAGACGAGTTCCTCGCATGGGCTCGGCGAGTAGACATGGAGTTTCTCGACGAAGACCTAGAGAGCATGAGGAGTAACCTGCTCTCACTGCTCAGCCAATATTCATGGTACCTGGCCGGAAACACCTGGCTCTGGAAGAATGGCACTGACTTGACAAGCATCCCCGAGGAGTGGGAATACGAGCAACCGGAGCGATACCTGGCCGTGACCCAAAGGATTGAGGCCTTTGCAGGAGCGTTTGCCACACAGTATGGTGACTTGATCAGGACTGCTCGCCGGAAGCTTGCCTTTTGAGGCAACCTTGTGTTTCACACTGAGGTGCGGGTCGATCTCACGATACGCACCTTTCTTTGACGCAGGTGGGCGCTTAGAGGGTCTTAGCCGGTAGAGCCCGTCCGATTAGGTCATCTGTGGTTCGCGTGACTGTACGTTGCGGTCGCACGATAGCATTTGGGAGGAAGAAACGTTGCCACTAACTGTGTCTGTTGAAGTACAAGGCATCTCGCCGCCAGCAAGTGAAGCCTTCGGACGAACCGCTATGGCGGTCTATCAGGGGCTATCGAATGTTGAACGGTCTCTGGGAATTCCCGAGGGCAAAGTCACGATAATACTGACCGATGACTTTGTTGGGATGGTCCGGCAGCTGACAGATGACGAGCGGTTCACCGGGGAACGTATCGGGGGCCAGGTACTGGGAAAGTGCATCCCGCAAACGAAAGATTACTCGGATGTCACCGTATTGGTAAACGCCCGGTCCTTACCTTCGCACGACATGATCATGTCTCCTGACCTACTGCTGGTAGCCCAGCTAGTGATGCAGGTGTACCTCGTCGCTCATGAGGTAGCTCACCCACTGTTGCACCGCATACGGTTTTTGGGGGCCGCTAGTGACGTCGAAGAGAACTCCACACTGACGAGCATTGCACGAGCCCTTACCCGAACCATCGCCGACGAGTACCGTGCTGACCGTCTTGCGTGTGGAATCCTGCGAGCGGCGCTCCAACCGCTTGGCAACGAGGTGTCTCTCAGTCCCTGGAAACTGTTCGGGGAGGCGCGGGTCCTGGAGTTGACCGACGCGTTATTGGGGGCCTATCCGCTTTGGCCAGATAAGGTACAACAAAACCGCGAGTACAAGAGCAGTCTCGAAGACATGTGGACGGACATCCGTACCATGGTCAAGGAAACACTGGTTCTATTGGCGCATGCCCAGGCCCTAGCTGAAGATGATGGGCAGCTCGACATACTCAACCGTGAGAGTTTGGCGATACTCCCGGCTGTGCGTTTGTACATACGTGGCCCCTGGGAAGAGTTCATGTTCACCTTACGAAAAGCCCCTATAGTCCCGGCGGTTGACCAGGCTAGGGCGGATGATGAAGCCCTAGTTGCAGCGGGGCAGGCCGCCTTGAATCAGCTTTTGTTAAGCCTTGGCCTAACCCTTGAAGACCAACCCGACGGGCGGTTTGCCATATGGGTGGGTGAGCCCAGGCGGTAGGGCTTGCGCTAACCAGCCGGGGTTAACCATGCACGCACCCAGTCAAAAAGTGTTTGGTCTTGCGTGTAGACAGGAATAGATACGCCGCTTGACTGAATGAGACGGACGAGATCACCGACCGGATGGCGGTCTCCACCGGGCAGCAGGGCTGCAACTCGTGTTCTCCGGTCCGTACCTGATCGGAGCAACCGTGGGCGTCACTATGCAATGAATGTCGTCCTCCTCGAAGGGAACAGGGCCCTCTATTCGCCCACCTTATGAGGGCCAGGTTCATCAGTACCTCCAACTATTGTAGGGCGAATCGCTTCGGCGTAGATGTTGCCATCCCCCTCCCATGTAATCAGATACAGCCCACGAAGCACAACGGGCTCCAGTGCTGCTTCCGACCTGTTCCAGGGTACGATTCTGCAACGGCCATGTGTAAATGACCTCCCGCTCTCCACGGGAAACCCTTTTGGCCCAACAAGATCAATGGTGAGGGCACACACCGCTGGAGAACCGGAAGAGCCCTCGAGTGTCGGGAAAAACGATTCTACTCGGTACCAGCGCATCATAGTGGCTGGGCCAGTGTATGTCAGGACCGGACCAAATTCGTATCCTTGTAAGGTGGCGTTGTCGCCAAAGTCGGACGGCGAGAAGAAGTCACTGACTTCCCAGTGAGGGCTTGAGCCGGTTACTCGAAATACATCCGAAGTAGCTGATACAGGTTGAACTGGGATCATGGATGCCACCATCCCGACCACTAGAGCGTACGCCAGTCTCAACGCCCACACCTCCGTTGAACCCTAGTATCTCTCAGGCGACGCAACAGAAAACGGGAAGCCTAGGCAGGCTCCCGTTTTCTGGCTAGTAGCGATGAATGTGGAAAGACCCGTAAAAGTAGTTCAAAGCGTCGTCGCGTACTTCCCAACGCCCCCAATACACTTCGTACTGAGCGTTCTGCTGCTGCATCAGATCGCTGCCAAGCATCGCATTCGTCACTGGTTCATATGCCCCACGACGCCAACCGGATTCGAAAATCGTGCCGTGAGCAGAACCAAAGTAATCACGCACCATCATGACCCCGGCGGTGTTCCTAATTACCTCATTGCAGGCCGTGCCCCAGGTGTTGGGCTTGTACAGTGCACCATCGGATGAATCGTCGGTGACATCGTAAGCCCGTACTGCTTTGTCGTTGGACGGAGAATTGTGGGCCATTGCGAGATGTCGCGCCCAGCCATACATCCTGAGTGCGACTGTGTTGGCTTGGACGACTGCCTTGGCATATGTTGAACAGTTGATCTCGTTAGGAAGCGTGTTCATCAGCCATGAGTCGAAAGGAATCGTCTCGACTTTCCCTGTGGCCATTCGCTTTACTCGAATGTGGTCGGGTGGGCGGCACCACCAGCGGCTGTCATAATTGTCGGCACAGACAAACTTGGTGTCATATCTGGTGTCAGCCTGTACGGGACTGGGGCCGAGTGACCCCACGACGCCTAGAACGAGAAGCAGCGAGATGAACCAGGCGATCGGTTTCTTCACTCCCATCCCTCCAGCCTTCTCCTTAATCTACGTCCCAAGGTATTGCCTGAATACAATTATAGGGATTGGTGGTAGATTAAGGAATAGGACTGATGTCCCAGTTTTCACCCACATTCAAGATCAAAGAATGTGGCTCTGGCTAAGAAGCACAAAAAGGGTAGAGGGAAACCCCTCTACCCTTAACCATGCACATGCCCGGAATCAAGAAGCAGGTTTCCCTCTTGCGTATAGACAAGAACGCCTAGCTCTTCTTCATCCCCAGCGGCGAGCAGCCGCCCCGGATGTAACCCGTCAGCGCCTGGATCTCCTTGACGTGGACCATTTCCACCTTCTTGTTGCCGCTGACCGTGGCCAGCACCTTCAGGTCCAACTCCGCATCACCGGGAATGCAGGCCACCAGCACCCCGGTCTTGTCGCCCCGCACCACCAGGGTCTTGAAGACCTGGTCGGGGGGCAGCCCCACCTTGTGCGCCACCGTAACGGCGTCCAGCTCCTCCTCATTCCACTCGTACTCCCGCAGTTCATAGGGGATCTTCAGGTCGTCGAGGATGCGGGCAGCGATGGTTTTCATGGGGAAGCCTTCTCACCCGGCCCGGGGATATAGCCCTGGTGCCGGTTCTCTTGGATCGAATTATACACGTTAGTACCCGATTCCCAAAGAGCCCCGATCGTGCCCAAGGGTTTCATCCCTGTTTCGTTGAAAAGTACCTTCACAAAGCTCTTGAAGGAGACCTTTATCATGACAGGCACTCAACCGACATTTCGCCTTGCCAATCGTGAAGATCTACCGGCTATTGTGCGAATGCTGGCCGATGATCTCCTTGGCGCCAGGCGAGAAGAGTACACGCTTCCGCTTCCGCCAAGCTACTACACGGCATTTGAGGCGATCGATTCTGACCCAAACAACGAACTGATCGTTGCGGAGCTGGACGGAACAGTCTGCGGCGTGCTCCAGTTGACCTACATTCCGTATCTCACATATCGCGGACGCTGGCGTGCCCTGATCGAGGGCGTCCGCGTCGACTCAAGCCGGCGCGGAAGTGGTATCGGTCGGAAACTCTTTCAGTGGGCGATTGAGCGGGCACAAGAAAAAGGGTGCCACCTCGTACAGTTGACAACCGATAAGGCTCGTCCGGACGCACTCCGTTTCTACGAGTCCCTCGGGTTTGTCGCCTCCCATGAGGGCATGAAGCTTCACTTTGGCTAATCGTGTCCGATCGTGTGAAAGCAGCCGGGGGCCATCGTGCCCTCCGGCTGCTTTGCTACTGATGCCGCATCATCGGGATCACCGGCAGGCTCAGGTCGTCCGCAGGATCGACGGCGCCAACCGCCTTGCCCTTCAGGTCGTAGCCAGCTACGCCCGTGATCTCCACCGGCAGCATCTCGCCGGGCTTGTAGTCTGCCCCGGGCGCTGCCTGGAAGAGCACCACGCCGTCGATACCCGGGCTCTGCCGGTAGCAGCGGCCGACGTACCAGCCCTTGCCCTTGGGCGAGCGACCTTCCACCAGCACGTCCAGCGTCTTGCCCACCTGCAGGTTCGAGCGCTTCTGGGCGATCGCCGCCTGCACGGCCATCGCCTCGTCCCGGCGGGCCGCCCGAACCTCTTCCGGCAACTGCTCCATCTGGCCGGCCTTTGTATCCTCCTCCTGGGAGTAGGCGAAGACGCCCACATGGTCGAACTCGCACTCCTTCAGGAACTCCAGCAGCATGGCGTGATCCTCCGGGGTCTCGCCGGGATGACCCGAAATGAACGTGCTCCGCAGGGTGATCTCCGGCACCCGCTCCCGCAGCTTCTTGATCAGGCGCACATAGGCGTCGGCATTGGCGGGGCGGTTCATCAGCTTCAGCATCCGGTTCGAACCGTGCTGCAGGGGCATGTCCAGGTACTTCAGCACCTTCGGCTCGGTGGCGATCACCTCGATCAGGTCGTCCGGAATCCGGGTCGGGTAGGAGTAATGCACCCGAATCCACTGGATCCCCTCCACCTTCGCCAGTTCCCGCAGCAGGTCCGCCAGGCGCGTCCGGCCGTACAGGTCGAGGCCGTAGTAGGTGGTGTCCTGCGAAATGACCACCAGTTCCTTCACGCCCATCCGGCCCAGCCGCTCGGCCTCGGCCACGATCGACTCGATCGGCCGGCTCCGATGCTTGCCCCGCATCAGCGGAATCGAGCAGAAGGCGCAGGCGGCGTCGCAGCCTTCGGCAATCTTGATATAGGCGGTGTAGCCAGGGGTGGCCAGCACCCGCTCGACGTTCCAATCGTGAATGGCGTCCGGATCGCTGATCGCCTGCACCTTCTGGCCGGCCAGAACGCCCGAGATCACTTCCCCGATCCGGAGGTAATCGGCCGTACCGACCACCGCATCAATCTCCGGAATCTCCTGGAGCAGTTCCTGCCCGTAGCGGGGGACCATGCAGCCCGCCACCACCAGCGCCCGGCACTGGCCGGTCACTTTCTCCTGGCCGGCCTCCAGAATGGCGTCGATCGACTCCCGTTTGGCCGCCTCGATAAAGCCGCAGGTGTTAACCACCAGGACATCCGCTTCGCTCTGCTGATTCGTGATCGTGTAACCGGTGTTCTGCAGCAGGCCGATCATCGACTCGCTGTCCACCAGGTTCTTCGAGCAGCCGAGGCTGATGAAACCCACCTTCACGGCCCGCCCGGCTACCTGGGCGCCCGGCAGATGCATGGAATCTCCCATATGGCTGAATCCCTCCATAACGTATAGCGACGGGGCGCCCGAGATAAACGCAACCAAGGCCGCACCCCGGTCGGGAGCGTGGCCCAAGCAGAAACCAGGGTGACCTACTCCTCCGGCGCTGCCGCCAGTCCCTTGGCCCGCAGGTTCAGAACGACCTGGCTGGCAAAGACGTGGACCAGGGTGGCAGCCAACAGAGCGGTGATCTGGGCATGATCGTGGGAAGGCAGGACCTCCACCATGTCAAACCCAATGTAGTTCAGCCCGGTCAGGCCCCGCACCAGATCCAGCGTTTCGGCGCTGGAGGGTCCGCCCACTTCCGGCGTACCGGTGCCGGGGGCATAGGCCGGATCGACGAAGTCGATGTCGAAGGAGAGGAAGCAGGGCGTCTGCCCAATGACCTCCTTGACCTGATGAACCACTTCCTCGATGCCGCGCTTGCGCAGCGTCTGGGTCGGTACCACGTGGAAGCCCAGTTCGGTGCTGGCGTTCATGTCGCCCGGGTGATTCAGGCTGCCGCGAATGCCGACCTGGAAGACCTTCCCCTCGGCGAGCAGCCCTTCCTCGTACGCCCGGATGAAGGGCGAACCGTGCCAGTACTTCTCCCCGTAGTAGGTGTCCCAGGTGTCGGTGTGGCTGTCGAAGTGGAGCAGTGCCACCGGGCCGAACTGCTTGGCGGCTGCCCGGAGGCTGGCCAGCGTGATCGAATGGTCGCCGCCCAGGCCCACGGGGACAATGCCTTGCTCCAGCAGATCCTTCACCGCTGCCTCGATGATCTCGTAGCTGCGGTGAATGTTGTGCGGGATCACGGACAGGTCGCCGATGTCGATCGCCCGCGTCTCTGCAAACGGATAGGTCTGATGAACCGGGTCATAGGGGAAGAGCAGCATGGAGGCTTGCCGAATGGCCTGCGGGCCAAAACGGGCGCCAACCCGGTAAGATGCTGCTGTATCGAAGGGCATGCCCAGGATAGCAAGCCGTGCGCCCTCCCGAGTGGAAGGTAACCGCATGAAGCTGCCCGAGGTGCAAAACTCTGGTTTCACGTCAGGGGAAAGTGGATACTGCACTAGACCTCACCTCGTTCATCGAAAGAGCATACCTTGCCAACGTCAAGGGTTCCGGGCCAAAGCGGGGCGCACAAAGTATTCGCCGTGCTAGTATACCTCTG
>JBLNEM010000229.1:0-6398 GCA_050262655.1 Mycobacterium leprae
TGCTGTTCGGCACCATCGACACCTGGCTGATCTGGAATCTGACCGGCGGCAAGGTCCACGTCACCGATTACTCCAACGCATCGCGCACGCTGTTGTTCAATATCCATACCCTGGACTGGGATGATGAGATTCTGGCGGAGTTGGGGATTCCCCGCTCCATGCTGCCGCAGGTCCGGCCCTCCAGTGAGGTCTATGGCTATACCGATCCGGCCCTATTCGGGGCGCCGATTCCCATCGCGGGCTGTGCCGGCGACCAACAGGCGGCGCTGTTCGGCCAGACCTGCTTCAATCCCGGCGAGGCCAAGAACACGTATGGCACCGGTTGTTTCATGCTCATGAACACCGGCGAGCGGGCGGTCGATTCCCAGAACGGCCTGCTCACAACCATCGCGTGGGGCCTGAACGGGAAGGTGGAATACGCACTCGAAGGTTCGATCTTTATCGCCGGCGCCGCTGTTCAGTGGCTGCGGGATGAGCTCAAGCTGATTCAGAAGGCATCGGAAACCGAGGAGATCGCACTCAGCGTACCGGATAACGGCGGCGTCTATTTCGTGCCGGCGTTTGTGGGGCTGGGAGCGCCCTATTGGGACCAGTACGCCCGAGGCACCATGGTTGGCCTGACTCGGGGTTCAGGTCGGGCCCACATCGTGCGGGCGGCACTGGAGGCCATGTGCTACCAGACCCGAGACGTGCTGGAAGTGATGCAGGCCGAGTCCGGCATCCAACTGCAGAGCCTGAAGGTGGACGGCGGGGCCGTCGCTAACGGATTCCTCATGCAGTTCCAGTCGGACATTCTGAACGTCCCGGTCGACCGGCCCACGGAGAACGAGACCACGGCGCTGGGGGCGGCCTACCTGGCCGGCCTGGCGGTTGGTTTCTGGTCAGGCCAGGCCGAGCTGCGGCAGAAGTGGCAGATGAACCGCCGCTTCCAGCCGGCCATGACGCCCGACCAGCGGGGCCAGTATTACAGTCAGTGGCGGCGGGCCGTCGAGCGTGCCCGGGCCTGGGAGTCGTAGACTCCTGCTAATCGCATAAGAATCCCCCCAGGATGGCGGAGAAAAGGAGAGTCCATCGGGATAGGGGCGTAGCACTGCTATGCCCGCCCGAGGACTCTCTCTTTGTTTATAAAGGAGAGTGGCGGTATGAACCGTGCAACGCTGACGCAGTTGACGGACGGTACCTTTGATCTGCTGGTGATCGGTGGCGGCATTACCGGTTGCGGCGTCGCACGTGAGGCTGCCTTGCGGGGCCTCCGAGTTGCTCTGGTGGAGGCCAACGACTTTGCCTATGGGACCAGCAGCCGCTCCACCAAGTTGATTCATGGCGGGTTGCGCTATTTGAAGAACATGGATTTCCGGCTGGTACGGGAGGCCGTGCAGGAGCGGATGTGGATGCTGCAGGCGGCCCCACATCTGGTGAAGGCAACCTCCTTCCTGTTCCCGGTCTACCAGGGAGATCCGGACCCGCTCTGGATGCTGCGGATTGGCCTGACCATGTATGACTGGTTTGCCGGGAAGGGCAATCCGATCCCGCATAAGGTTTACCGGCCGGCGGCCCTGCGTGGGCAGGAGTCGGGTCTGCGTTCGGAGGGGCTGATCGGCGGGGCGGAGTATCTGGATGCCTCTACCGATGACTGCCGGCTGACTTATGAGGTGGCCGAATCGGCCGCCCGCTACGGCGCACTGCTGGCCAACTACACCGAGGCAACCGGCTTCGTGCGGGACCAGCGGGGAATGGTGACCGGCGCCACCGTGAAGGACCGGTTGAGCGGGGAAAGCGTCGCCGTGAAGGCCAAGCAAGTGCTGGCCTGCGGTGGTCCGTGGGCGGACCGCATCCGGCGCATGGATGACCCCAATGCGCCCGAACTGCTGCGGGTCACCAAGGGTGTTCACCTGACCGTGTTGGCCGAGCGGCTGCCCATTCAGCATGCGGTGGTGATGCGCGGCCCGGACGGCCGCATGATGTTTGCCGTTCCTTCCGGCGCCTTCACCTATGTAGGCACCACGGATACCGACTACGAGGGCGACCCGGGGCAGATCGGGACCGACCGGAGCGACGTGACCTACATTCTGGCGGCCACCAACAAGCTCTTCCCCGGCGCCAATCTGACCGAAGAGGACGTGATCAGCAACTGGGCCGGTCTGCGGCCGCTGGTTCGCCCGAAGAACAGCCGGAGCACCTCTGCCACCTCGCGGGATTACACGCTGAACCGCGGCACCTCTGGGCTGGTGACCATCGCCGGCGGCAAACTGACCGCTTTCCGCCATATGGCCGAGCACATTGTGGACGAACTTTTCCCCACCACCGGCGGGGGCAGGCATCGGACCGCAAGCCGTTCCCCGTTGCCGGGCGCGGCAGGAGCCATGACCCGCGAGGAAGAGATCGCCCGGCTGGCGGCGGCGACCGGTGCCACCCCGGCGGCAGTAGCCCGGCTGGCGGAGCGGTATGGCTCGCTCTTCCCCCGGGTGATCGCCGAGCTGCCGCCGGTTAGCCCGGAGCGGACACCGGAGCACCTGTGGCTGACGGCTCAGATGCGCAGCGCCGTCCGGCACGAAATGGCGATGCACCTGACCGACGTGCTGGCCCGTCGCACCGAAGCGATGCTCTTCAGCGTCGGGAACGGCCGCGCTTATGTGGACAGCCTTGCTGCCGAGATGGGCGCACTGCTGAACTGGTCGCCCGAGCGGGTGGCAACCGAAGCCGGGGCCTGTCATGCGCTGATCAACGAGATGTTTCGGTGGCAGGCTGGAGTCCCCCGTACCCGGATGGTCAACGGCTAAAACGAACTGACGGTTTGGCCAGGGAGGCCATGGCTTGTCGAAACTTCACGACCGATTCCTGGGATAAATTGGGTGCGGACGGGTTATACTCTAATCGAACAGAAGTTCGGGAGGAGATGGCCTGTGCACTCGGTTCAGGAAGGAATGAACGGCTTCTTCTACGTGGCCAGGGGTCAGTTTGTCGGCGCTAACGGTCAGGAAGTGCCCGGCTATGCCTTTTTCGACCAGTGGGAGATCTTCGGGCAACGGTTCCGCTTCCGTCCGCCGGAAGAGGGGCTGGGCGATCTGCACCAGGCGACCGACCTGGCGGGGCGACCGCTATGCGCCGTGGTGTTGAAGCGTTCCTTCTATCCGTATCGCTTCCGGCCCGACCGGCCTTTGCCCGCGCTGCCGTCAAATTTGCCCGTCGCCCTGTAGGCTGTAAAAGCCCGTCCTGGCGACGGGCTTTTGCCATGCCTCCTGGTTGCAGTAGAATGATCTGGTAGCCTACTGGACAGGCGAGGAGTGCAAGGGCATGTACGCAGTAGTGATGGGCGACTTTGTACTGGACCTGGTGGCGCTGACCCCGGGCGCTTTGCACCGGGGCAGTGACACCGTAGGGCAGATCTACCCCCGCCCCGGTGGGTCGGCGGCGAATACGGCCACCTGGTTGGCCCGACTGGGGCAGCCGGTGCGCTTCATCGGCCGGGTCGGCAGCGATCCGCTGGGTAGCGTGCTGGTTGCCGGATTGCGGGCGGAAGGGGTGGAGCCGCTGGTGGCCGTGGATCCGACTGAACCCACTGCGGTCATCATGGCCCTGGTGGAGCCGGATGGCGAGCGATCCATGCTGATCAGCCCCGCAGCGGCGCACCGACTGGGACCGGCGGACGTGCCGGAGAGCGCCTTTCGCCGTGGCAGCGTCCTGCATCTGACAGCCTACTCCTTCTTCTGGGAGAGCACCCGGGCCGCCGCACACCGCGCCATGGCGCTGGCGAAGGCGAACGGCATGGCGCTCTCCGTGGACGCCTCATCGACGGCCCTGTTGGTCGAATATGGCCCCGACCGGCTCATGGCCGAACTGGCAGGGGTGCAGCACTTTTTCTGCAACCTGGAGGAGGGGCAACGGCTAACCGGGTATCAAACGCCGGCTGCGGTGCTAGATGCACTGGCGGCTCAGTTTCCGGTGGTGGGCCTCAAACTGGGCGCCGCCGGCAGCCTGTGTGCCGCCCACGGCAAGCGGGTGGAGCAACCGGCCTGGCCGGCCACGCCGGCTGACAGCACCGGCTGCGGCGACTCGTGGGACGCCGGCCTGCTGGCTGGGTTACTGGCGGGCCTTGATCTGGCCGAGGCTGTTGCCGTGGCCGCCCGGACCGCCGCCTGGGTGGTGGCCAGACCAGGGGCTGTGCCGCAGGGGTGGAGCGAGACGGATCGGCGGGCTGTGTGGGGAGAGTACGGAAGCGACTGTACTTAATTGTCTTTCGGATTCGCAGTGCCGCGTGGTAATTTGGAGGTGTCTCGCACAATTTCATGACTGGGGAGGCGACGTGCGGTGAAGCGACTGACCGATGGGCGGCTGCTCTGGGGTCTGGTGATCATCGCCCTTGGCGTGCTGTGGCTGCTGAACAATATGGGTGTGGCCCATGTGCATCTCGGCGTGCTGATCAAGCAGTGGTGGCCGGTGATCCTGGTTTACTTCGGGATCCTCGGCATCGAACAGGCGGTGCCCCACGGCAGCAGGGCGGGCCAACGGCAGGGGGTCCTGGTGGGCAGCCTGGTGATCAACGCACTGCTGCTGGCCGTCGGCGTAGTGTTGTTGGGTAACAACAATGGCTGGTTCTATGCCGACATCAACTGGATCTGGGGGGCCTTCTTCCCGCTGGTGGTTGTCCTGGTGGGTGTCTCGCTGTTGACCGGCGGTATTGGCCGGCAAGCGGCACATACATATTGGGCTGTGATGGCTGGCGCCGACGTTCAGCCGAAAACCTGGACCGACACGGCCGTAGTGGCGGTCATGGGTGGGGCCAAACTGGACATGTCTCAGGCCGGACTGCCGGAGCGGGGGGTGCTGTTGGATGTGCACGCCCTGATGGGTGGCGTTGAAATCCGGGTACCCGAGGGTGTCGGGGTCATGGTGGAGTGGACGGGCTTCATGGGCGGCGTCTCCTTGTTTGGCAAGGGCGACGGGGCGCTCTTCGACCGGAAAGAACTGACCGGCGGGGAGGGACCGCAGATTCGCGTCCGCGCCCGTACCATCATGGGCGGCGTGGACATCAAGCATCCCAAACACATCTAGGGCGGAGTGTGACAGCAATGAACGATGCAGACGGCCGGGAGGCAGCGTTCCTCCTTGGCACACAGGTCTATCTGCGGCCTTTTGAGGCCTCCGATCTGACTTACATACAGCCGTGGAACAATGACCCGACGACCCGGGGGCAGATTGGCGAATGCCACCCCACGAGCCGGGCCAGCGCCGAGGCGTGGCTGGCCAAACTGAACCAGGATCGTGATCGCATCTGGTTTGCGGTCGTCTCCCGGGCTGACCAGCGGGTGGTGGGCGAAGCCGGCCTGCTGCGCATGTACTACCCCTGGCGGACCACCGACATGACGATGATCATCGGTGACAAGGCGGCGCAAGGCAAGGGGTACGGCAGCGAGGCCGTGGGGCTGCTGCTGGACTACGCCTTTGGTTATCTGAACTTCCACCGGGTTTCGATCGGCGTGGTGGGCTTCAACGAGGGAGCCCTCCGCTTCTGGAAGCGGGCCGGCTTCAGGGAGGAAGGGATCCAGCGGGACGGCTACTATTACGACCACAAGTACCACGACTTCGTCATGCTATCGATCCTCGAGGAGGAGTACCGGGCCGCACGCAGTGCCCGTACATAGCAGGAACCCCCGCCGGAACGCTGTCCGGCGGGGGTTTCAGTCGGTATGGAATATGGCAGACTAGCGGACGATGGCCCGAATCCCTTCCCGGAACTGATTGGCGCCGCCGTTCGCGGGGTGGCGCACCGGTGTGCAGGGGACGCCCAAATCGTCCAGGGTGGCGGCCGCTTTCAGGCCGACTGCGATCACCTTCACCGCGGGGCAGAGCGCCAGCAGTTGTCTCAGGAAGCGAGCGCCGGTGGTCAGTTCTTCCGGGGTCGGAGTCCGGTTTGTCAGTGGTCCGCGATCCGGATGATACGGGTGGAACGGGAAGCTGTTCCAGATGATGAAGGCGGTAGGGCGCAGGCCGGTGTCGTGCAAGGCGCCCCAGGCGATGGTCGCCGTCGGCTCGTTGAAGCCGTTGGGCTTTATGGCGGGGCGGCTTGTTCGCTGCGGTGCACCGGAGGGCAAGACCCAGTCTGCCTGCACGGTGGCATGCTGGCCCAACAGGATGCGCTCGGAAGTCATGGCAATGCCGGAGAAGCGGCCGCCCTGGAAGCCCATGGCCTCGCCCACCAGCAGGTAGCTGGCGCCGGGAATGCGGGGCTGCAAATAGAGGGCCAACTGCCGGAGCCGAATGGACGGAGCTTCCGGGCCCATGTCATTGACCGGGTCCACGTCGGCGTATGGGTTAAAAACACCGGGACCCGACCGGTATGCTTTCAACTCGGCCAGAAGGGCATCAAGCGTCGTCATGCTCGGTCGTTCCTTCCTGGG
>JBLNEM010000230.1:0-12369 GCA_050262655.1 Mycobacterium leprae
AAGCCGGTGGTCGCCCTGAAAGTAGGCCGCACGGGCCAGGGGAGCGATGCGGCCAAGTCCCACACCGGAGCACTGGCGGGTGCTGACCAGATCTATGATGGTGCCTTCCGCCAGTACGGCCTGATTCGCGCCAACCGGCTGGATGATTTCACCGTGATGCTCCAGGCCTTTGACCGCCTACCCCTGCCGAAGGGGGCACGGGTGGCCGTGATCACCAATGCCGGCGGACCGGGTGTCTACTCCCTGGATGCCCTGAGCGATCAGGGGCTGGCATTGGGCCATTTCAGCGCTGAAACTCGGGCTACTCTGGCCACGATCCTGCCACCCTTCGCCAGCATTGGCCATCCGGACGGCCACGTGGACACTACCGGTGGCGTAGTCCCCAGTCAGGTCGCCCGAACGGTGGCCACGATCCTGCGGGACCCGGGCATCGACGCCGTGATCCACCTCTTCATCCCCACCAAGTTCACGCCGGCCGTGGAGACGGCACAGGAACTGCTGAACCTGCTGCCCGAAGTCAAGCAGAACGGCCTGGATAAACCCTTCTTCCCGGTCTTCATGTCCGGCAAGGGAGTCGAAGCCGCCCGCCAACTCCTGGAGAGCAGCGGATTGCCCAGCTTCGGTTCGCCGGACCAGGTGGCCGTCACGTTGGGCGCCATGGTGCGCTACAGCAGGGAGCAGCAGCAGCCAGCAACCGCGGCGATGAACCCTCCTGAATCGGTCTCCGCTCTGCCGGCGTTGGAACGGTTGACCGCCACCTGCCGGGCAGAAGGTCGGACACAGTTGACCGAATGGGAGACATACGAGGCGCTGCGGGCCTTCCAGATTCCCGTGGCCCCGTCCCGCCTGGTTTCTACCCCGGCCGAAGCGGCTGAAGCCGCCAAAGCATTGGGCGGCCGGGTAGCGGTTAAGATCGTGTCGCCGGACATTGGCCACAAGACAGACGCCGGTTGTGTGCGCCTCGGCCTCACCAGTCCGGAGGCGACTTCAGCGGCGGCGGCTGAGATTCTGGCCAATGCGCAGCGGTATAAGGCCGATGCCGCCATTCACGGCCTGCTGGTCCAGCAGATGGCAGCCCCCGGCGTGGAGTTGATCACCGGTGGACTGGCCGACGCCACCTTTGGCCCGGTCCTGATGGTAGGCCTGGGCGGTATCTTCACCGAAGTGCTGAAGGATGTGGCCTTCCGGCTCGCCCCCATCTCCCCGGCGGAGGCGGAGACGATGCTGCGGAGCCTGAAGGGTTTCCCACTCCTTACTGGCGTGCGGGGCAAACCTCCAGTGGCGATAGCTCCCCTGGCGCAGGCGATTGCCAACCTGTCCCGCTTGCTGGCCGCCTGGCCGGAACTCAAGGAGCTGGACCTGAACCCCCTGATCGCCACCGCCGAAGGCGTCGTGGCTGTCGATGGGCTGGCGACGCTCCGGGGGTAATGCCTGACCCGCTCCAGGGCATGCTACCTGCATGGACAAATGGCTCTTCATTCAACTGAACCAGTGGGCCGGCTGGGGCTACTGGTTCGACTACCCGGCCTGGTTCCTGGCCCAATATGGCGTGGTCCTATTCGTGGGGCTGCTGCTGGTTCGGTGGTTTTTGCCCGGAGCCCGCCCTCGCCAGGCACGACGAACCGTCATCCTGGCCATGGCGGGTTCCCTTATTGCCCTGGGCTTGAACGAGGTCATCTCGTTTTTCTTCTACCGCCCGCGCCCCTTCATGGTCATGCCCCAAGCATTTCTTCTGCTCCGTCACCGGGCACAACCCTCCGCCTCCTTTCCCAGCCGTGACGCGTCGGTGCTCTTTACCGCCGCGGCCATCATGGGCTGGCGGTCGCCCCTCTGGGGCTGGCTCTTGTGGCCCCTGGCCTTTCTCTCGAGCTTTGGCCGAGTCTTTGGCGGCATGCATTATCCCCTGGACATCGCCGGGTCGCTGCTCTTCGCCCTGCTGGTGGCCTGGTTTCTAGACTTGCTGCTGCCCGACCTTGAGCCTGCCCTGGATCGGTTGGTTTACCTGCTGTCACCCGGGACGGTGCCGGCGGGAAAAGGGCCGCAGCCTCCCGCCGGCGAATCCTCTGACTGAGGTGATACGCCCTTGCGACCCGACAAACTACCGGTTACCGTTCTTACCGGCTTCCTGGGCGCCGGCAAGACCACCCTTCTGAACGAAATCCTACGGGGGCAGCACGGCCTCCGCGTGGGCGTCATCGTGAACGAGTTCGGCGACGTTGGCATTGACGGCGACCTCGTGCTGCAGTCCAGCGACGGCCTGATCGAGTTGAAGGGCGGCTGCATCTGCTGCACGGTGCGTACCGATCTGCTGGAAGCCGTGGGCCGCCTGATGACCCAGCAACCGCCGGTGGCGTACGTCCTGATCGAGACCACCGGACTGGCCGACCCGGCCCCCATCGCCCAGACCTTCATGAGTCACGGCGTGGTCGATGTCTGCCGGCTCGATTCGATCATCACCGTGGTCGATGCGTACAACTTCGACCGAAACCTGAGTGCGGACCCGGCTGCCCATGCGCAGTTGGAGTTCGGTGACCTGCTCCTGCTAAACAAGACGGACCTGGTGAGCGACGAACGCCTGAGCGAAATCGAGGCGACCATCCGGGCGATCAACCCGGACTGCCGCCTGATCCGGACCGTGAACGGCCAGGTCGACCTGGGGCTGATTCTGGGCGTGGGCGCATTCGACCCGGACCGGCTGCTGGACGAAGCGGAGCACACATGCGGCCCTGAGTGCGATCATGAGCATGGTCACCACCATGCCCACGTGCACGGCCCCGCCGAAGGCCACCTGAGCGGGATCAGCTCGGTCTTCTTCAGTAGTCGCCGCCCCTTCGATGCCGAACTGCTCAACCAATACCTCGTCCGCCTGCCGGTGAACATCCTGCGGGGCAAGGGAATCCTGTATGTGGCGGAGATCCCCGACGTGCGAGTGGTGATGCATCAGGTCGGTGACCGGCACGGCTATGAACCCGGCGCTCCCTGGGAGGGCGCAATCCCCGAATCCCGGCTCGTCTTCATCGGGAAGGAACTGGACTCGGCCGCTATTCTGCGGGAGCTTGAGGGCTGTCTGGCGGAGTAAAAGAAGAACGGGGCTGCCTGACACACAGGCAACCCCGTTTATGTTTTTCGCCTAGTAGACCCGCACCCGGCGGATCAGGTCACCCCGGAACTGGAAGACGAAGCAGTGGTTCCCCTTGCCGCCCTGGCCATCGGTATAGGTGGCTTCGGCCGCAGCGCCGGTGCCGTCGATCAGGATCGACTCCACCCGGTAGGTCAGATCGGGATAGCTCTCCCAGAGCCCCACGAAGTAGGCGTTGACCCCTTCCAGCCCTTGCGCCTTCCGGTCGGCCACCAGTTCGACATCGGGCGTGAGCAACGGCGCCAGGTTGCCGGGGCAGTGGCTGTTGCACATGTGGAAGAATCGGGTTACCGCCGACTCTACGGCCTGCCGCCCGGTCTGGATGATGCTGTCTGACATCAAGCAGCCCTCCTTCAATAGGGGATCGATCTCTGTTCAAAGCGTAGCACAAAGGCCAGACCCATGCATCTATTTCTCCAGTATGCCAATGAAGCTCCTGCGGCATGACTATGGACGAGGTGAAACCATGGACGAAAGCTTTGCCGCAGCGGCTGCACACCAGTTCAGCCAGGCTGCGGATGCCCTGGTGGACGCCTGTCGGAAACTGGAGCAGTGCGGGCTCGCCGATGAACCGATCGAAGGGCTGCTCCAGGCCCTGGAAGTCGTCACGCACCAGGTTCACCAGTTCCACACGCCCGACGAACGGCTACAGGTTGAGCCGGCCGACTCCGCCACCTCCGCCTGTCGCATGGCGGCGCCTGGACGCCCGGGTGACACCACCACCTGAGGGCGGCCTACTCCTCCTTGCCAGGAAGGCGCCGGTTTTGCGCCGGAGTGACTGATCGCCGCTCCCGCAGGACACGGGCCAGTACCTCTTCACGCCCACGGGCTCCGGGCTCCCAGAACGGCCCGTTCACGCCCTCCGGCAGGTACCGCTGTGCCACCCAACCGACCGGGAAGTCATGCGGATATTGATAGCCCTTGCCGTAGCCCAGCCGCTCCCCACTGCCGTAACCGGCATCCTTCAGATGGATCGGCACTGTAGGCGTCCGGTCCCGCCCCACCAGTGCCAGCGCACGGTCTATCGCCAGATAGGCCGTGTTTGACTTGGGCGCGCAGGCCAGATAGATGGCCACTTCGGCCAGGGGAATCCGCGCCTCGGGCATGCCAATAAAGGAGACCGCCTCCGCCGCAGCCTGGGCCAGGGGCAGCGCAGTGGGATCGGCCAGACCAATGTCTTCCGCCGCAGAGATCACCAGGCGCCGGGCGACGAACCGGGGATCCTCCCCGGCGTACAACATGCGTGCCAGCCAGTAAACCGCCGCATCGGGGTCCGAACCCCGGATCGACTTGATCAGGGCACTGGCGATATGGTAATGCTCGTCCCCATCGTGATCGTAGACCACCGCCCGCTTCAGCAGGGCCTCTTCGGCTGTCGCCAGCGTGACCTGCCGCTTGCCTTCGACATCCGGCTCGGTCAGGGTGACCGCCAGTTCCAATGCGTTCAGGGCAGTGCGGGCATCGCCACCGGAGGTGCGAATCAGGTGCTCCATCGCCTCCGGTTCCACGGTCGCATTGTAGTTCCCCAGGCCACGCCCGGGCAGGTCCAGCGCCCGTTCCATCAGCAACCCGATCTCCTGGTCGGTCAGCGACTTCAGCTCGAAGATCCGAGTCCGGCTCACCAATGGTGCGTTGACGGAGACGAGGGGATTCTGCGTAGTCGCGCCGATCAGTGTGATCAGCCCCTCTTCCACGTGGGGCAACAGTGCATCCTGCTGCGACTTGCTCCAGCGGTGAATCTCATCGATAAAGAGCACGGTTCTCTTCCCGTACTGCCCCATCCGGGCCCTCGCCTCATCCACAATTCGCCGGATGTCGGCGACGCCCGCGGTGACGGCGTTCAACTGCTCGAAGTGGGCATCGACCAGGGAAGCGGCCAGCCGCGCCAGCGTGGTTTTCCCGGTGCCCGGGGGGCCAAAGAGGATGCACGACGGGATCTGACCAGCCTGCAGCGCCTTGCGCAGAAACTTGCCCGGCCCGAGGATGTGCTGCTGGCCCACATACTCATCCAACGTCTGCGCCCGCATACGGGCAGCCAGCGGCGCCGAACTTGCCATTTGCTGCTTCCGGGCGTATTCAAACAGGTCCATGGAGCCACTTCCTTTCGGTGCCGGCTACCCCACAAAGAGCCGCCTGCGATCCAATCGGCCAGGCGGCTCCTGCATGCTATTGCGGCTTTCGAGCGCTCTCCTTCACGGCAGCCTCCGCCGCCGGTCCGGTCAGGTCGAAGGGCACAGGACGGGCATGGTAAGGCCCGAGGTACTGGTAAAGGTCACATTCGATCCGGCCGTTGTACAGCTTCCGCTTCTTATCCGCCGCCCGACCGTAGAAACGCTCAAACTGCTTGTACGAGGTGATGACGAAAACCGACCAGTCCTGTAGCCTGCGAGCCACCTGGCCCAGCTCCTGGTACAGCTGCTCCACCTCTTCCCGCTCACCTAACCGCTCGCCATAAGGCGGGTTGGTGATCAGGTAGCCGTAGTGGAGATCGGTTTTGGTTTCGATCAGCGGCCGCTGGACGAAGGTGACGGACTTGGTCAGGCCGGCCTTCCGCACATGATGGCTGGCCAGTTCCAGCACTTCCGGATTGTTGTCGGCGCCGACGATCTCCACGGGCCGGTCATAATCCGCCAGATCCATCGCCTCGTCGCGGGCCTGATCCCACAGGTCCGGCCCAACCCTGGGCCACGACTCGGAAGGGAAGGTCCGGTGCGTGCCCGGGGCGATGTTGTGACCGATCAGGGCTGCCTCCAACGGAATGGTCCCGGAGCCGCAGAGCGGGTCCATGAACGGCCGCTCGGGATGCCAGCGGCTGAGCAGGATCATGGCGGCAGCCAGCGTCTCCTTGATCGGTGCGATAGCGTTCAGCTTCCGGTAGCCCCGTTTATGTAGCCCCGGCCCGGTGGTGTCCAGGGTCAGCGTGGCTACGTCCTTCTTCAAGGCAACCTCAATTTTGTAGATGGCGCCGGTCTCCTCGAACCACTCCTGGTGGTACTTCTCCTTCAGCTTCTCGACAATGGCCTTCTTCACCACGCCCTGTGCGGCTGGCACACTGGAAAGCTGAGAATCATGGGAGCGGCCCTCTACGGGAAACTCGGCGTCGACCGGAATCCATTCTTCCCAGGGCAGTGCGCGGGTCCCCTGGAAGAGATCCTCGAAGGTGCGAGCCGGGAACTCGCCCATCTTCACCAGTACCCGGTCGGCCGTCCGCAGCCAGAGGTTGGCCCGGCAAATGGCCAATTCGTCGCCCACAAAGGTGACGCGGCCATTCTCGGTGACAGGCTCATACCCCAGATCCTTTACCTCGCGCGCTACGAGCGCCTCCAAACCCATGGGGGCCGTAGCGATCAACTCAAACTTCGCCATGCGGGGGACCACTTCCATCTCTCTACAGTGCTCGCGTAGCGGAAACTCCGTTCATTATAGCAGATTGAGCCAAGCTACCCCAGAGGCAGACGGCAGAACACCTGCCAACTCTCCTCCTCGGCCGCCATCTGGTAACAGGTCAGTGCTTCCACCCTGAAGGGGGGCAGGCCGGTCAACTCCTGCTCTGCGACCCGTGCCATGGCCGCCATACCCTCGCTGTCGATCCCAAAGCGCGTCACCGCCAGCGTCAGATGGGGGTGGTAGCCTTCGCCTTCATGGCCGTGGGAATCGGCGGGAACCAGACCGGCCAGGGCGTGGAGAACGGCCAGATGCAGGGTCGTGAACCCCTGCCCTTCGGGCGTGAGGAAAAGCACTCCGGCGTTTGGGAAGCGGCCGGTGGGGCCCAGTTGTGCCTGGAAGGGAGCCACCTGACCGCACGCGGCGCGGACCGGCGCCAGAAACTGCTCAGGGTCGTCCGGCCAAGCAAAGGGCGCCTTTGCGGTAATATGCGGCTCCACGGGGTGATGGGGATGCCCCCAGCGCCCACGCACCTCGTCGATCTGCTCTTTGTACGGCGAGGGCGGGGTCACGGCAAAGAAGTATCGGCTCACGCACATTTCGCCTCCAAGCCTTAGCATACCTCAGTCGCAAAACTCCTGCATCCTCGATGCAACGTGAGCCGATCAATCCGACTGGTGCATCGGCGGAAAACCCGTTGCACTAACACCCAGATTTGGGCAATAATGGTTGTGCGGAGACCGTTTGGAGTCCCGTAGGGATGGAGTGAGTCGAATGGAGATGGATCGACTGGACATCCTGCTTGGTCTTGTACAGACCAGGGAATGGGGCCGGGCATGGGCGGAGTTTCAGCGACTCCTGAATGAGGGGCCACAGACACCCCGCCTGCTGTACCTCGGTTCCCTGGTAGCATTCGGACAGGGAGACCTCTTCCGGGCCCGTCATCTGGCTGACCAGGCGCTCAACGGCTGGACTGAAGCGGATTCCACGAATGTGCTGGGCCGAATTCGCTTCCACCTGGGGATGGTGGCCAGGAAAATCGGCGACACCCATGTGGCTGCGGAACAGTTCAACCTCTTCCTCGAAGAGCTGCCCACGCGTTACCCAGAACTGAGCATGGGCGAAGGCAAGGCATACTTCTATCTAGCCTTGACTCTCTACCAACGGCGGGAACTGGACGCCGCCGTTCAGGCAAACCGCACGGCGATCGATTGCTTCCGGCGTGACGGGCTTTCGTCGCACTTGGCTGCGGCCCTCCTCGATCTGGCCTGGCTTTACTGCCGGATGGGCCGGGCCAAAGAAGCAAGGGATAGCCTGAGCGAATCTGCCAACCTGGTGGACACCCCCGAACTGCATCTGCACCAGCGTTTAGGCGAAGCCTACCTCGCTTTCGTCGAAGAGAAGTTCATCCTGGCTGCTGAGCTAGCCCAGGAGATCTTCCAGCGGGCGGAGCGTGGGGAGCCGGTAACGGCTGGTGAACGTTCTCAGGCCGCACTACTTGCCGCACGGGTCGCCCTGGCGCAGGGGAACCTTGGCAGCGCAGCGTCTTTAGCAGACATCGCCTTAAGCTACGGCGCTGAGGCCAAGGAATCAGGACTCGTGAATGACGCCGCCGCATTGAGGCGGGAGGTGCTTCTCCAACAGCACGCAACTGCGTAGAGTCCGGTTTCTCCCGGCGATTCCAAGGTGAGGCGCTTGTCACCACAAGCGGGGGCATCCCGCCCTTGTCTTGCCAGATGATTTCGCTGGGGGAGAAATGCAGAGGAGGAATCCCTGTGAAGAAGGCTCTGGCCCTGGTGTTGGTGCTCATCTCGATGGCCCTGCTTGCCGGTGTGTCTGCCGCACAGGTTACCGATATCGGAGGACTTAGGGTCGCCAGCAACCGCCATCTGGGCAGGTAGAAACACAAGCGCCCCCACTGCAACATGACAGTGGGGGCGCTTTTTGCATTCATCGGTGATAGCCTTACAGGCCCTTGATCACCTGAGCGATGCGGTCCAGCGCCTCGGGCAGATCGGCGGCGGCCACATCCTTGTGGGTGACGAAGCGGATGCGGTTCGGGCCCATGTCGCCACAGAGTACGCCGGCCTGGCTGATCTTGGCGGCCAGCGCACCGGCGTCCTGATGGGCGCCCACGAGGTTGCACATCACCATGTTCGTCTGCACCGTCTCCAGGTCAACGTGGAGGCCGGTAATCTGATTCAGGCCGTTGGCCAGGGCCTTGGCGTTGGCATGATCCTCGGCCAGCCGGTCGATCATGCTGCGAATGGCCACGAGGCCGGCAGCGGCCAGAATGCCCGCCTGGCGCATACCGCCGCCCAACAACTTCCGGTTGCCACGAGCCTTGGCGATAAACTGCTTGCTGCCCGCCAGGATGGAGCCCACGGGAGCGGCAAGGCCCTTGCTCAGGCAGAACATGACGGAGTCAACCGGCGCCACCACTTCGCTCACGGGACGGCCAGAGGCGACGGCCGCGTTGAAGACGCGGGCGCCATCCATGTGCACCGGCACGCCGTGCTTGTGCGCCACCGCGGCGATTGCGCTGATGTTCTCCTGCGGCAGAATGCAGCCGCCGGCCCGGTTGTGGGTGTTCTCCACACAGACCAGAGCGGTGCGCGGATAGTGGATGTTCACACCGCGAATGGCGGCCTCCACCTCCGCCGGATCCATGGCGCCACGCACACCTGCGACCGGACGGGTCTGACAGGCAGCCAGGGCGGCGATACCGGCCACTTCATAGTAGAAGACGTGGCTGTTGGCCTCCATGATCACCTCTTCACCCCGGTTGGTGTGGGTGAGCACCGCGACCTGGTTGCCTTGGGTGCCACTGGCCACAAAGAGGGCGGCTTCCTTCCCCAGCAGTTTGGCCGCTTCGGCCTCCAACTGATTAACGGTAGGATCTTCGCCGTAGACGTCGTCGCCTACCTCGGCCTCATACATGGCACGCCGCATCTCAGGCGTGGGTTTCGTGACGGTATCGCTCCGGAGGTCAATAACCTTCATCTCGCAGTAGCACCCCTCGTATTTATTTCGGTTATGGAAGATTCGTCTCCATCACCCGGATAGCCTGCTGCCGCCACCGAAAAGCCAAGAAGCGGCCCCCAAAGGGACCGCTTCGTTTCCACGCTATGTCGTGGGCTCGCTGCCGCACTAACCCAGTGCGCCGTCGATCCGCGCCTTCAGTTCCTTCTTGGGCATGGCACCCACAATGCGCCCGACCTCCTGGCCGCCCTTGAAGACCAGCAGCGTGGGAATCGACATGACGTTGTACTTCGCGGCGACTTCCTGGTTCTGGTCAACATCGAGCTTGCCGACTTTCAGGGCAGAGCCATACTCGACGGCCAGTTCCTCCACAATAGGAGCGATCATACGGCAAGGGCCGCACCACGTGGCCCAGAGATCTACAAGAACCGGGGTGGTCGACTTCTCTACTTCGTTCGACCAATTGCTAGTGGAAAGGGTGACGATCTTGTCGCTAGCCAAGAACATGACCTCCTCATCCCTCAGGGGGAACTGTAAGTCATATTCTACCCAACCGGTTGGAAAAAGGGAAGGATAACATAAACGACACCCATCTGGGTGTCGTTCGTCAAATGTGTACCCCACCATGCCGTGTCCCGGTAGATAATGAACCTGCCCCTGGCAGGTGGGGGCCTGATCAACCGGCTTTCTGAGTCCCCTGACATCAGCCATGAGGCTGGGGGGCTTTCAGGCCACCAGTGAGTGTTACAAGCCCCCGTACGAAATGGTGTTAGGTCATTTCGTACCGGATGATCACGTACACAGCAGGGAGCGTCTATATCGTATCCGATCTCAACTGCCTTTATGATAGCAGGCGCACATTTCGCACACAAGTCTTGACATAATACCACAATTTGTGCTGGAGCCCCGGCCACCGGGGCTCTATCGTTTTGGCAGGATGACAACCAGGGAACCGTCGACCTGCCATTGGGCAGCAGCCTGCGCCGGATTCACCGCAGTGGGGAGCGGCACCTGCCGGTAAAAATGGCTGGACTGTGCGAACGCATGGTAGAAATCCGGCCCCTCCGTCTCCTTCGCCAGCGTGGACCGCCCGCTGATCGCCAGCAGCCTGTCGGTTGCCTCGATCTGCACGGACTTGGGATCAACGCCGTCCATGGCAGCACGCAATACGAAGGCAGCGCCGTCATCCTTCAACTCCAGGGCCGGCTGAGAGAATGGCGGCAGATCCAGACCTTGCAGTGCGACCACCGGCAGGCTGGCCAAACGCCCGGCCTGCTCCATCAGGTCAAACAGCGACTGAAACATGGAATCCCCCCTGCTGTCACACTATGCGACAACAGGGGGGACGCTTCTTACTCCACGGTGCGGATGTGCAGTTCTTTCAGTTGCTTCTCCGCTACCTCGCCCGGCGCCTCGGTCATCAGGTCAGTCGCCTTGGCGGTCTTCGGGAAGGCGATCACGTCACGGATCGACTGGCGGCCTGCCAGCAGCATGACGAAACGGTCCAGACCGAAGGCGATGCCGCCGTGGGGCGGCGCACCATACTCGAAGGCATCCAGCAAGAAGCCGAAACGGGCCTGAGCCTCCTCGGCGCTGAAGCCCAGCAGCTCGAACATGCGGTTCTGGAGCGGCCGCTGGTGAATTCGGATCGACCCACCGCCCAACTCAATGCCGTTCAGCACCAGGTCATAGGCGTTCGCCCGCAGGCCAGCCAGTTCTTCACGGGTGGCGTCGGCATTGTAGATCTTCGCCAGGTCTTCCGGATGGGGCGAGGTAAACGGATGGTGCACGGCCACAAACCGGCTCTCCTCCTCATCCCACTCCAGCAGCGGGAAATCGAGCACCCAGAGCAGGTTGAAGACCTTCGGGTCCCGCAGGCCAAGCCGGGAGCCCATCTCCAGGCGGATGGCGCCCAGGGCCGCAGCCAGCACCATCGGCTGGTCGGCCACGAACAGCAGCAGATCGCCCGGCTGCGCTTCCATGCGGGCGAGCAGCGCCTTCTGCTCCTCCTCGCTGAGGAACTTGGTGAAGCTGGACTTCACCTCGCCGCTCTCGCTCAGGGCGATATAGGCCAGGCCCTTGGCCTTATAGGTCTTGGCCAGTTCGGTCAGTTCGTCGATCTGCTTGCGGGAGTACCCGCCGCAGCCGGGCACCCGAATGCCCTTGACCTGCCCACCGGCTTCGATCGCATTCTTGAAGACGCTGAAACCGCTGCCCTCCGCCAGGTCGCCGATGTTCACAAACGCCATGCCAAAGCGGAGGTCGGGCTTGTCGGAGCCGTAGTTGTCCATGGCGTCCTGCCAGGTCATCCGGCGGAAGGGGGTCTGAACGGTGACGCCCAGCGACTCCTTGAAGATGCGGGGCACCAGCTGCTCCATCAGGCTCAGCACGTCGTCCCGCTCCACAAAGGACATTTCCACGTCGATCTGCGTGAACTCGGGCTGCCGATCGGCCCGCAGATCCTCGTCGCGGAAGCAGCGGACGATCTGGAAGTACCGGTCGAGGCCCGAGACCATGGAGAGCTGCTTGAATAGCTGGGGTGACTGGGGCAGGGCGTAAAACTTGCCGGGGTTGACTCGGGAGGGCACCAGGTAGTCACGGGCGCCTTCCGGCGTGGAACGGGTCAGCATGGGCGTCTCGATCTCCAGGAAGCCATGCTCGTCGAAGAAGTCCCGAGTGATCTTCGCCACCCGGTGGCGCAGGATCAGGTTCTTCTGCATCTCCGGCCGACGCAGGTCCATGTACCGATACTTCAGACGCACCAGTTCATCGGCATCCACGTCGTCCTGGATATAGAAGGGGGGGGTCTTGGCTGTATTCAGAATGCGCAGTTCCGTCGCCCGATTTTCGAAGCGACCGGTCGG
>JBLNEM010000231.1:0-2957 GCA_050262655.1 Mycobacterium leprae
GTGCCGTCACGGCCGCCACGACGCAGGGAAGCAAAGTTATCCTCGTCCATGCAGAACGCGTGGTGTCCATTTCCGCCACGATCTCACCGTTGGCGACACGCAGCACGTGCGCCTTACGGCGCCGTTACCGAGCCGCTACTGAGTAGCGGAGAAAGAGCAATATGGCCAGTGCAAGAAAGATGAATGTATGGGCGTCCATCTCGATGGTGATCTTGACCATCTGCCTCCCCCTTTCGGGGACTGGCCCGCAACAACTCTATACTCAGTCTAGCACTGGGGAGACCGCTAGCCTATCGAAGGCTGGCGGTCTCTCTGGTTTTGCGGTCGTCGTGTTGACGAATCGGACGCTATGGACGGAGAAGCCGCCCCAGAGGATCCTGTCACTCAGCCAACCGAAAACTGTCTCGGATGCTGTCGTACAGCCGCCAGTACTCCTGCGGCAGAAAAGGTCGGATCAGGGCAGCAACGTCATATGCCGTGCCCCGGTAGAGCAGCACGGTGTGGACCTCTGTCCATTGCCGGGTCCAGTGCTCCGGCTTGTTGCGGCGGAAATACCGGTATTCGGTGGCTGGACGCCCAGCCAGTCCTACCTGCCGCGTTGCGGTCAGAGTGGCTGGCCAGTATGGATACAAAAGACAGGACGCTGGAACGCCGTCGGGGCAGGTCTGGACCACGAACACCTCCTGGCCCAGTTCTGCCCACTCCTCCTGCACGAGGATCACTCGGTTGGGCTCAGTGCTCCTTGCAACCCAGCCCGGCGGCACCGTGAACTGGAACCCAAGATGGCTCCGATAGACGGATCCCTGGACGATCGCAGTTGACAGCACGGCGACGATCAGAAGCAGCGTTCTTGCCAATCTGCCCCCTCCCGGCCATAGCATTCCGCAGTTCTCCCCCGACAAAAAGCCCCCACCCGGCGGTGCCGGATGGGGGCTTCGCTATACGCATGGGGACTTACTCTTCAGTCTTGGTCTCCTCGGCGGTCTCGGGGGCAGCTTCGGCGGCGGGCTCGGCCGCAGCCTCGGTGACGCCGTCGACGTCCTTCAGGCTGAGGCTGATGCGGCGCTGGTCGGGGCTGACACCTACGACCTTGGCCCGGACGGCCTGGCCAACCTGGACGACTTCACCGGGGGTATTGACCCGGCGGTCCGCCAGCTGGGAGATGTGGATCAGGCCGTCAACGCCGGGCTCCAACTCGACGAAAGCGCCGAAGGTGGCCAGGCGGGCAACGGTGCCCTCCACGATCATGCCCTCGGGATAGCGATCGACCACGGTGGCCCAGGGATCGGGCAGCACCTGCTTCAGACCGAGGGAGACCTTCTCCTTCTCCCGGTCGAGCCGCAGGACCTTCACCTGGATCTTCTCGCCTTCCTTCAGCACCTGGGAAGGATGCTTGATCCGGCCGTAGGACATCTCGGAGATGTGCAGCAGGCCGTCCACGCCGCCCAGATCGATAAAGGCGCCGAACTCGGTCAGGCTCTTCACCGTGCCCTCACGGATCTGGCCTTCCTCGACGTTCTCCCAGAAGGACTTCTTCGAGACACTCCGCTCATCTTCCAACACCTGGCGGCGGGAGAGAATGACCCGGTTCTTGCCCTTCTCCAGCTCGATGATTTTGACCCGAATGGTCTGGCCGACATACTTGGACAGGTCGTTCACATAGCCGCGCTCTACCTGAGAAGCAGGCAGGAATGCACGCAGGCCGAGGTCGACCACCAGACCGCCCTTGACGGCCTCGGTCACCTGAGCCTCCAGCGTCTCACCGGCGTCGTGAGCCTTCACGACCTTCTCCCAGGCCTGGGCTTCATAAGCCCGGCGGACGGAGAGGCGCAGCCCACCCTCGCCCCGAGAGTCCACGGCAACGACCATCACCTTGACCGAATCGCCGACCTTCAGGCCGGACTCGGCGGCGTTCTGGAGCGGACGGTGAGATAGCTCGTTCAGCGAAATGATTCCTTCGGACTTGTAGCCCACGTCAACCATGACGGAATCATCACTGACCCGAACGACCTGACCGGTGACGACTTCGCCCTCTTTCAGCACGCGCAATGCTGCTTCAAGTTCCGCCCTAGCTTCGGCGTTTTCCGTCTCGTTCTCGTGACCCTGGTTGTCAAACTCCTGCACCACAGTAGACCTCCTCGATGGCTCAAGGCCAGGGGTGCGGCTCCGGCGCGACCTCTGCGAACCATACAATAACTTTAGGCGACTAGGACAAATCCGCCCGCGGGCAGCGGCAATTGGAACCTTACTCCTTGCCGGCGGCTACATCCAGATGAACCGGTGGCACCAGCTCGGCGCCGATGCCGGCCATGATGGTGTGGCCCACTTCATCCAGCAGTTCGCTGGTCAGCTTGGCTCCGGCGTAGCGCTCCATCGACATGGGCTTGCCGAACTTGACGATCACGGGACTGAACAGCTTGTAAGTACTGGTGATGCCCACGGGCACCACGGGTGCGCCGGACTTCAAGGCCAGATACGCCGTACCCGGCTCCGGCTTTGCCAGCTTACCGCTGCGGTTGCGGGTCCCCTCCGGAAAGATGCCGAAACAGCCGCCGGACTGAAGAACATCGATCGAGCGCTTCAGCGCCGCCCGATCCGGCTGGCCGCGCTTCACGGGGAAGGCGCCGACCCCTCGCATGATGAACCCGAGGAACCTGTTCCGGAATAACTCTTCCTTGGCCATGAACTGCACCGGACGGTTGGCGCAGACGCCCACCATGATCGGATCATGGGCCGTGAAGTGATTGCCGCAGAGGATTACACCGCCTGTCGGGGGAATATTCTCCAGCCCCTCTGCCCGGACCCGGTACAGTGTGCGGTAAAGGATGGCAAGAAGCCCTCTACCCGTGCCATACAGCCACAAAATTTAACCCCTCCGGCAATAGGCCAGGATTTCCGCCACGACCTCATCAATGCTGCGTCCCGTGGTGTCGATATAGATGGAATCGGGGGTCCGG
>JBLNEM010000232.1:0-6093 GCA_050262655.1 Mycobacterium leprae
CGCCGCCCCATGCCGCCCTCCCAGCGCCGCCGAAGCAGATCTGCCCGGGCCGACGCCATGGTAGCCAGACCACCGGCAAAGAAGAGCAGGTAATAGGGGGCGGCGGCCGCGTCAAACATCGGTTGTTGCGAGAAGACCGGCAGCAGCAGCGTCCCCAGCATCATCGCCACCAGTTCCATCACCGCGGACGATACCCAACGGGGATGCTCGCTATACTGCGAGAGCATCACGCCGCGCCAATAGGCCACGCATAGCAGCAGTGCACCGCCCCACAGGGTCCAATGAAAGGCAAGCGGAATCAGGACGGCCGCGACCGCGCCGATCCCGGTGAGCAGCAGTCGAACCCGGCCGATCTGCTCCACCTCGGCGTAGACCACCCAGCCAGCAACAACCCCCAGGAGCAAATAGAGCAGAACGCCCCAGACACCCACCTGTGTCGGGGTAAAGTAGAGCACGATCGGGTAGACGGCGCCCAATTCCATGGCGAGGCCAAACAGCAATGTCGAGAGATGAAGCCGATTCAGGACCGCCATCCGCCCACCTCCCGCCAGGCCACATTCTGCAAGAGCACACCAGGGGGCGGCGCCGGGGCCTCTTCATCGCCCACCCAAAGCACGATGGCAGCATACCCCTTTGCCCGGGCGTCCGCCAGCAGCGACCAGAGTTCTTCTGAGGCCATCGCCGTCACCAACAGCAGGGTGGTGCCGAAGGGCAGCGTCGGAATCGTCCGGGCCAGCAGCGCCTCCATCTCGCTGGCGAAACCGGTGATCACCCGGGCCAGCCCTTCCAGCAGCACCGGCAGTTGGCCGGCGTCCGCGGTCAGTTCCTGCCAGGGGCCCGGCCCCATCTCCGCCATCTGCCCGTTGGCGAAGAAGCCTGCTCGGTGTCCGGCAGCCAACTCCGCCTGAAAGAGCGACGCGGCAAGGCTGATCGACGCCTCGATCCAGTCGCGGTTGAAGCCCTGCCATACATGCTCCTTCGTCCGCAGGTTCAGGAAGATCGCGGTGCCGGCCACCACGGCCGGCTGAAAGAGCTTCACCTGCAGCTGCCCCGTGCGGGCGGTCGCCTTCCAGTGCACAAAGCGCAGCGGATCCCCGGATTGATAGGGACGGACCCCCACCATCCGGGTCAGGTCATCCAACAGCCCATGGCGGACCGCCACGTCGGTGCCCGGCGTCCGCAGCAGCAGTTCCAGCGCCGGCGGTTCCAGCAGCCGCGGGTAGACCACCACCCGGTCCTGCTGCTCCACCGTCCACGTCGCCTCGGAGAGGCCCATCCCGTCGCTGGTGGTCAGCTTTGCGGGTCCCAGGGCGTAGTAGCCCCGCTGCGGGAAGCGCACCTGGTAGTGCCGCCGCACCCGCTGGAACCAGCCAAGGGAGAGAAACTGCAGCAGCGTCTGCCGGCTGGACTGGTGTGCCGCGGCGACGCGGCCGCGGGTCCACTGGGCTTCGCTGGGGTTCTCATCCTCCACCTGAAGCCAGATCACCGGCAGCAGTTTCCGATTGTCGATCTGGATCACCACGTCCACCGGTTCATCAGGAAAGACCCGGGGCTGCCTGATCTCACGGGTGTAAGTCAAATGCCGGAGGCTGCGCCCGGCCCAGATCGGTCCCAGCAACCCGAGCACGATGAGCAGCGCACCACTGCCGATCAGCAACGGCTGCCGGGCGATGATGCCCAGCACCACCGCAGATACCACCACGAACTGCCATATCGCCTCTTGCGGCCGCACTCTACCCCTCCTCGGGCAGCGGTTCAGCGGGGACAGGTACCCGCTCCAGCAGCTGTGCCACTGCCAACTCGGGAGTTTCACCCCGCAGCCGGGCATTGCCGGTCAGGATCAGGCGATGGGCCAGCACCGGTTCAGCCAGCCGCTTCACGTCGTCCGGCAGCACATAGGCGCGATCCTGCAGCAGAGCCAGCGCCTGGCTTGCCCGATAAAGCGCCAGGTCGGCCCGTGGGCTGGCGCCCAGACGGATCCCCTCCACCGTGCGGGTGGCTCGCACCAACGCCACCATGTAGGCCAGCACCGGCTCCGACACCCGCACGGCAGCCGCCTGGCTCCGCAACGCCATCAACTCGGCGGCGGTCAGCACCGGCTGCAGATCAGCCAACGGCCTGGCCACGGCATGACGCCGCACGATCTCCGCTTCGTCCTGCTCCTCGGGATAGCCCAGGTGCAGCCGCATCAGGAAGCGGTCCAACTGGGCCTCCGGCAGCGGGAATGTCCCCTCCAGCTCGATCGGGTTCTGGGTGGCCAGCACCAGGAAAGGGTCGGCGCAGGGATGCGTCTGGCCGTCCACCGTTACCTGCCGCTCCTCCATCGCTTCCAGCAAGGCCGACTGGGTGCGCGGGGTGGTCCGGTTGATCTCATCCACCAGCACCACATGATTCAGCACCGGGCCGGGTCGGAAGCGGAAGGCGCCGGCCTCCTGATCATAGTAGGAGAGGCCGGTGATATCGGTGGGCAGCAGATCGGGCGTGCACTGCACCCGACCAAAGGTGAGGCTGAGGGAGCGAGCGAGGCTCTTCAGCAGCGTGGTCTTGCCGATTCCGGGAACATCGTCCAGCAGCAGGTGCCCCTGCGCCAGGACGGCCACCAACAGCAGGTCCACCGTTTCTGGTCTCCCGATGTAGACCTGACCGATGTTCCGCCGCAACCGTTCAATCGCCTCGAGTGCCATGTATGAAGCTCCTCCTCATCACGCGCTATGTAAGTATGACGGCAGCCAGCGCTCAGTCGTTCAGTTCGACAAATAGAGAGCCGCTGCCTGCACGAGCACCGTGCCGCAGCGGCTTCCACTTTACTTTGGCTCGGCGGTCGGCGTGGCCGCCACCAACAGGTGACCGTGCACCGTGAAGGTGCAGAGCAGCCACTGCTGCCGCAGGGGCTTGCCATCCTGGCCGGTGAAGTTGAGTACCCGGATCCGGCCTGTATCGGTCTGCAGATCCCAGGTCTGCTCCTTACGGCCGGCATGGAAGAGCGAGACCAACTGAGCCCTGGTGGTGACTACGTCGCCCTCCCGATCCTGCCAGAGCTTGAACATCTCCCAGGCCGCATAGAGCACAACGACAGCACCACCATAGGTGAGCATACTCACCCAGGAGGCGTCGGCATTGGGCGATACCCGGCTGTAATAGATGGCCCCGCTCAGCACCACGATGATAAAAAGGAACTGCAGAAACTGCGCCTTGAGGCGGCCCTGTGCCAACCGGGCGGCCTCGGCGTTTTTCTCTACGATGGCATTCACCCCCTTCAGTGGCATCTTAACGGGTTTGCCCGGCCACATCAATACTCGTCCACTGGCAGCGCACACTAGAGGCGACTCTGGTGAAAGGGGGCTGCCACAATTGGCTGAGCGTGATCTGAGCCGGATCAACGAGAAGTATCAGGGCATGTTAACGACCATGTTCCAGAACAACACGGTGACCGGCACGCACTCGCCGACCGAGGCAGAGATCAAGGAGATGGATCTCGCCGAGCAGTGGGCCCTCCGCAAGACCGAACAGGACTACCTGTCCGGCGGCAACCAGGGGGACTGGGATCCCTCCTGGCATCAGGATTCGCCGGCAGAACTGGAGCGGCAAGGGCAGAGCTAGAGTCGGGAAGAGGCCGGGCAGCAACCGCTGCCCGGCCTTCGCCTGCCTGTGAAGTTACCGCACCAGCTTGCCGGCCAGGGCGGCGGCACTACCATCGAAGGGATATTCACGGGCCTCCACCAACCGGATCAACGCCGCCAGGGACTCTCTGGCGAGCTGAATCACCTCCGGAGGGTAGCCGTAGCGCACTTGATGCAGCTCGAACTCCTCTTCGTCCACGACCTGCCAGGAGAGGTCGGGCTGGACGATCAGGTCCAGGTCCAGGTCGACCCATTCCACCCGGTCATCCGCCATCACAGGCGGCAGGTTGATGTTGCAGTAGTACTGGCGGATCTGCCCTTCTGCCGAGCAATCGGCAGCCACCGTGTAAGGGCGGCCGGGCCAGTAAAACTCGATCGACCGGTTCTGGATGGTAAAGCGCTTGCCCCGGGTCTGGTGGATCAACTCTCGCCCATACTCCCCCGTCACAACCATCAGCTCGGGGGAGCGATCGAGCACCCGCACCGCAAAGCGGTAGTGCGGGATGCCCCCGTACTTGTACGCCTGGACTGTGACCACTTCACCCGGCATGGCTGACCGCCTCCTACGCCTGCCCGACAAACGAGAGGTCGGCCCCCTCGATGCCCAGCACGACTTCACGCAGCAGGCGGTAGGCGCCCTCCAGGTCGGCCCGATCGAACATCTCCACCGGCGAGTGGGTGTAGCGGTTGGCCACGGAGAGCGCCCCGGTAACCACGCCGCCGCCGGATTGATGGATGGCGCCCGCATCGGTGCCGATGCCGGTGAGGATCTCCGCCTGGGTGGTGACACCCGCCCGCTCCGCCGCGGCCACCATGGCACGCCGCATCGCCGGATGGGCCAACAGGCTGTTGTCCATCACCTTGATGGCTGGCCCCTTGCCCAACTGGAGCCAACGGGTCCCGGTGTCCGGGGTATCATCGGCGGCGGTCATATCCACCGCGAGCGCCACGTCGGCGTTCATCGCCTGTGCCGCCGTCCGGGCGCCCCGCAGCCCGACCTCCTCCTGCACGGAGAAGACCAGGACCAGATCCCCCGGCAGCTCGGTCCCCTTCAGATCATCCAGCAGGTGCCAGAGCAGGGCGCAGCCCGCCCGGTCGTCCAGCCCGTGGGCGATAAACCGGCCCGATGCCAGGCCAAGCTCGGCCAACTCGCTCATGTAGCCCACCGGGTCGCCCACCGTCACGCCCATCGCAGCCACCTCTGCCGCCGATCGGGCGCCGATATCCATGTACATCTCCGGATGCTTCACCAGCTTGTCCCGCTCGCCGCCGGACAGATGGGCCGACTTGCAGCCGATCACCCCGGCCAGCCGCCCCTTGCTGCCCCGCACCCAGACCCGCTGCGCCAGCAGAATCCGATCGTCGTGCCCGCCCAGCTTCTCGAAGCGGAGGTACCCATCGGCCTCCACCTTACGAACGATGAAGCCGATCTCATCCATGTGGGCGGAGAGCAGCAGCCTGCGCCCCCCGGACTTGCCCTTCTTCACCGCAATTACGTTGCCGAGGGGATCAACGGTCACCTCATCGGCCGCATCCCGCAGCTTCGGCAGCAGGAAACGCACCGTATCTTCCTCCTGACCACTGGGGGCAGTCAGGCTAACCAGCAGGCGCAACCGTTCGAGCAATTCCATTGGCCGTTCACTCCTTGTCAGTCGCTAGTCTTCGCACAAAGCCCCCGCTTTGGTTATTCACGCCCCTGGTAAGATTCCCCTCTTCGACCGGCGACGATAGATTTTCCGTTAATTGCAGGAATCCACACACCCTTACGTGAAGTGATTCGCATACGAACGCCTTGGGGGGAAGAGTAGTGTCCAAATCGGAGATGTTCGCCAGCTTTCTGCGAGAAGAAGGCTATGTGCCCCGGCTGGACAACGATGGGGACGTCGTCTTCAAGTACCAGGGATTGACCTTCGTCTTGTTTGCCTCCGAAAACGACCAGGAATTCTTCCGGATGGGCCTGCCCAACTTCTGGCGGATCGAGAGCGAGGATGAGCGCCAACAGGCACTGGCCGCCGCCGCCGTGGTCAACGCCAAACTGAAGGTCGTGAAGATCTTCCCGGTGAAGGATAACCTCTGGGCCAGCGCCGAGATGTTCATCGACCCGATCGAGAGTTTTACAAAGATCTTCGACCGGACGCTCCAACTCCTGCGCACGTCGGTCTTCGAGTTCAAGGCCGTCATGCTGGGCGAGCGAGAAGGGATGATCCAGTAAGAGAGCGCCCCCGCAGCCAGCCTGGCGGCGGGGGCGCTTACATTAGCATGGACGCCCCCCCCCAGCGCCCCCCCCCCAGCGCCCCCCCCCCAGCCCCCCCCCCCCCGCGCCCCCCCCCCCCCCCCCCCCCCCCACCCCCCCCCCCCCCCGCGCCCCCCCCCCCCCCCCCCCCCCCCCCCCCCCCCGAGACCGGGGGCAGGCCGTTCATAGGGGCGATCCTTGAGGACCGCCCCCACAGGATTGCTCCTATTCCCTATCCCC
>JBLNEM010000233.1:0-10835 GCA_050262655.1 Mycobacterium leprae
GGTTTAAAGGTATGACAGGCAACATCCGCCTCTATGGAGACCCGCCCTACCGCGTCGCCGTGATCCACGGCGGTCCCGGCGCACCCGGCAGCGTCGCCGCGGTGGCCAGAGCCCTGTCACGGGGCCTCGGAGTCATGGAGCCGCTGCAAACCGAGTGCACCCTGGAAGGCCAAGTGCAGGAACTGCGAGAGACCCTCCTTCGTCACGGGCTGACTCCCGTGACGCTGATCGGACACTCCTGGGGCGCCTGGTTAGCCTTCATGGTGTCATCGCGCTACCCCGATCTGGTCAGGAAACTGATCCTGGTCAGCAGCGCTCCGTTCAGGGAAGAGTTCGTGGGACAACTGCATCAGAAACGGCTCAGCCGGTTGGAACCCGATGAGCAGGTCGAGTTCCAGGAACTGCTGACGCGTCTGGCAACGGTCAATGCCGGCGACAAGTCCGCATGCCTGGAGCGCCTGGGTGCCCTCGTCGCCAAATCCGACAACTTCGACGTGGGCACAATTCCCACCGACATCGCCGACGCCGTCGCCGTTGATGGCGACCAGTATCAGAGGGTGTGGACGGAGGCGGCCCAGTTGCGAAGATCCGGCGCCTTGCTGGAGATGGCCAGGTCGATCTCATGCCCGGTGGTTTCAGTCCACGGGGACTCCGATCCCCACCCCGCCCTCGGGGTGAAGCAGCCTCTGGAACGAGTCTTGCCCAGTTTCCGGTTTGTTCTGCTGGACAGGTGTGGTCACAGCCCGTGGAAGGAGCGTTACGCCAGCGAGCGGTTCTATGCGATCCTCCGCGAGGAACTCTGATGATGCCGCGGCATACAGACGTCTCGGGTCAACGCCCCCAAACCTTTCCGCTGGAGTGATCCCCATGAGCCAGGATCCCGCACGCTTCTGGACAGCGCTGGATGAACTGGTGGCCACGCACGAGACGGTGATCGACCGTCCCCGGGGGAGCCACCATCCCCGCTTTCCCGAACTGATCTACCCCATGGACTACGGCTATCTGGCCGGCACGGTCGGCGGCGATGGCGACGGCGTCGACCTCTGGCGGGGGAGCCTGCCGGAGGCCAGGGTCGTTGGCGTCATCATGACCGTCGACCTGCGCGACCGGGATGCCGAGTACAAAATCCTGATTGGCTGCACGCCTGAAGAGGCAGCCGTGGCCCTGGCGGTGCACAACCGTGGCTTCCAGTCGGGGCTGCTGGTGATGCGTACATAGCACCCGGCTGATTACCAGCTATTGACAGCCTGTATCCCGTGCGCTAGAATGGAGATACAGAACAGACGTTTGGCCCGTGGGAATCTACCACCGCCCGGGAACCCCCCGGGCGGTGTTTTTTCTCCCCTCTGCACTTGAAGGAGGCTCTCCCATGTTCGTGCGGGTGCTCAGCTTCGTGCTGGAGGGTATCGCCGCCATGCCGGTTACGGTGGAGGTCGACGTCTCCAACGGTCTGCCGCAGTTCACCATTGTCGGGTTGGCCGATGCGGCGGTGCAGGAATCCCGTGAACGGGTGCGGGCGGCGATCAAGAACTGCGGCTGGCCTTTCCCGGCGCAGCGCATCACGGTGAACCTGGCTCCGGCGTACACCCGTAAGGGTGGGGCCGGGTTCGACCTTTCCATTGCCCTGGGGGTGTTGGCTGCGGCGGGCCACATCTCCTCCGAGGCCCTGCAGGAGGTGGCCGTTGCCGGCGAGCTTGCGCTGGACGGCTCGCTGCGCCCGATCAGGGGAACCCTGGCCATGGCGCTCGCGGCCCGGGCCGAAGCGGCAAAAGCACTGGTGGTTCCGGTTGCCTCCGGGGCCGAAGCAGCACTGGCCGGCGGGGTGGTCTACCCGGCTGCCAGTTTGCCGGAAGTGGTGGAGCACCTGAACGGCAATCTCCAATTGGCGCCGCAGCCGGCGACGGAAAGCCAGGAAGAGACGGAGGCGCCTGTCGACCTGGCAGACGTCCACGGCCAGCACGTGGCCCGGCGGGCCCTGGAAGTGGCGGCCGCGGGCGGGCACAACCTGCTCATGGTCGGCAGCCCGGGTTCGGGCAAATCCATGCTGGCCCGCTGCCTGCCGGGCATTCTGCCCCCGCTTCTGCCCGACGAAGCCATGGAAGTGAGCCGCATCCACAGCGTAGCGGGGCTCCTCCCTGGTGGAAGGCTCATGCAGAATCGCCCATTCCGGGCGCCACATCACTCTGCCTCAGGGTCGGCCATTCTGGGAGGCGGACATCCACTGCACCCGGGCGAGGTCACGCTGGCCCACCGGGGTGTGCTCTTCCTCGACGAACTCCCCGAGTTTCGCCGCGACGTCCTGGAGGGACTCCGCCAGCCTTTGGAGGACGGCCGGGTGCTGGTCTCCCGGGTGCACGGCAGCGCCTTCTTCCCGGCCCAGCCGATGCTGGTGGCGGCAGCGAACCCATGTCTCTGCGGCTACTATGGCGATGATCAGCATGAGTGCACCTGCCCCAGCCACACGGTCTTCCAGTACCGGGCACGGCTCTCCGGGCCCCTGGTCGATCGCTTCGACCTCCATGTCTTCCTGTCACCCGTCCGCTACCAGGAGTATGCGGCCACCGCCACCTCCGGGGCAGAACCCTCCCGGGTGGTACGGGCCCGGGTAGAGGAGGCGAGGGTGCGGCAGCAGGGGCGATTCGCCGGCGAAGGCATTGCCTGCAACGCCCAAATGACGGCGGCCCAGGTCCGACGGTTCTGCCCGTTGCCCCCCGGCGGAGAGATGTTAATGCGGGAGGCATTCGAGCGGTTGGGACTCTCACTGCGGGGCCACGACAAAGTGCTGCGGGTCGCCCGCACCGTGGCCGACCTGGCAGGAAGCGAGGCGATCCTGATCCGCCATCTGGCTGAGGCGCTTCAGTATCGGTCCATGGATCGACGGGGGTAGTGGGCGTGAGAAACAGGCGGACTGTACATGCTAGAATCGGCGGTTCAGGTCGGAGCCGTGATCGATTCTTCCCGGGGAGGGAGCCTGTTTTGCCGAAGGACTACTCACGAGAGCATCCTGTCACCATTCATGAAGGACCCATGGCGGACAAGCATGGCACAGACTGGCGTGACGACGCCCGCAAGCTGGAAGAGCTAAACGCTAAGATGATCGAGAGCCCACAGCAGACCCTGCCTAACAGCATGACCAGCATCGACACGAAGCGGCCCCTGGCCAAGTCCAACGACGGTACGGTGGACAAGACCGCCAGTGGGGTCGGGGGAGAGCACAGCCAGGACTGAGGGTGAGGGAGTGGGCGACGACGGACGCCTCTGAAGTGCGCGAACTCCTGCTGGCGACCGGTCAGGAGATCCTTGATGATACCGGGACTGTGATTGGTTACGTCGCCCAGCCCGCTCATTTTAAGGCGAGCCGCGGCTATCTGGCCCGTGGCGGCTATCTGGTGGTCACCCGCGACGAAGCGACCGGCCACTACACGGGCACGGAATTTGACGCACTGCCCCATCCGAAAACGGGTAAACCTTACCCGGCAGGTCACTCCGGGCAGGTTTGGACAGCGCCCACGCTGGAGAAGGCTGTTGCATTGGTCATGGCCTACCTTCAGGAATCCGGTGTAGAATAGAGACCGGAACTGGTTGTACTTGGAGGGAGGCCGGACCATGCCACAGGGGGAAGGCGGCAGGCCGGAGGCAGATCGAACCATCGATCTGTCCGGCGACGTTTGTCCACTAACTTTTGCCAAGACGAAGATCGCCCTCGAAGAGATGGCCGTCGGCCAGGTTTTGCGCGTGCTCCTCGACTATGAGCCTGCTACCCGGAACGTGCCCAGAAGCACCCAGATGTACGGCGACGAAGTCCTGCACGTGGGCGATTTGGGTCCGGGACGGTGGGAAGTGCTCATCTGCAAACGCGTGCCGTAAGGAAGGGGCTTGCTCGATCAACGGGCAGGCCTCTTGGCTTGTTCTCGATCGGAAAGGCGCATGAAGCCGACACCAGGAGCGAATGTTTTGCCACTTATCGGCTCCGGGAAGCGTTGGCTCCCTTTCCATACCTTTGTGCATCAGGTATAATGCAAAGTTGAAACGCCTGAGGGGGGGCTGGTTCCCGTGCAGATCCAATTGGATGCTCCTATTGCCAGCAGGCTTCTGGCTGAGGCGCAGACGGGTTTGTCCGAGTTAGTGCAGGAAGTGATCCGCATCACCCAGATTCCGGCTCCAACCGACGCTGAAGGGCAGCGCTCTGCGTACGTGGCCGAGCGGATGCGGCAGCTCGGGCTTGAGACGGTGGAACAGGACGCACTGGGCAATGTCACAGGGCGAATCACCGGCACAGGCGGCGGACCGACGCTGCTGCTGGCGGCCCATCTGGACACCGTCTTCCCGATCGACACGGACGTCACGGTCCGGGTTGACGGCGATATCCTGCGCGCTCCAGGCGTGGGTGACAACTCTGCCAGCGTGGCCGTCATGCTGGCAATCGCCGAGAAGCTCCGCAACGCCGAAGTCCACCTGCCGGGCGACCTGATCTTCAGCGCCACGGTCGGCGAAGAAGGGCTCGGCAACCTCCGGGGAATTCGGGCGGTGATGGAGCGGTTCGGCGCAAGCGTCGACTACGTCATCGTGCTCGATGGCTCCCTGGGGAGCCTGGTCCGCCAGGGCGTGGGCAGCCGGCGGCTGAAGGCGATCGTAACGGGCGACGGCGGCCATAGCTGGGGCGCCTTCGGAACCCCCAGTGCGATTCACGCACTCGGTCGGATCATCAGCCAGATCAGCGAAATTCGGGTACCATCGAACCCGAAGACGACATTCAACGTAGGAATGATTAGCGGAGGAACATCGGTCAATACCATTGCCGCTCATGCCGAAGCGGTGATCGACATGCGGTCGCTGGACCGCGACGAGCTGCGGCGGCTGGAGGAGAAGGTACGCCGTATCGCGGCCGATGTCGCACACCAGAGCGGCGTGAAAGTCGAACTGGAGTTGCTGGGTGACCGCCCGACGGGCAGCATCGCCGACGACCATCCGTTGTGCCAGGCGGTGCGGACCGTTCACCAGCGGCTAGGCATCCAGACCCGTGTCTACCCATCCAGCACCGACGGGAACATTCCCCTCTCGCTGGGCAAGCCGGCGGTGACGGTTGGCGTAACGCTTGGCGGCAACGGGCATCGGGTAGACGAGTATATTCATACGGCGCCACTCACCCAGGGACTGGGGCAGGCATTGCTGCTGCTACTGGCGGCGCAAGGACTGAAGGTAGAGACCCGCTAGGCGGGCGACTCCCGGCAGTGCATGTCACCGCAGCAGAACAGCTCCGCCCGGTCCGCCCCCGCAGAGGGGAGGATGGCTGTGGAGGGAGAACTGATCTGGCTCACCCTGGCCAAAGCGCCGGGGGTGGGGCGGGTTCGGTTGGCCGAGTTAATGAAGGCCTGTCCGGACCCGCAGGACGCATGGCGGCTCTCTGCCCAGGAGTTGCTGCAGGTAGAGCGAATGGGCTGGCAGGGAGCCCTCGCGCTGGTCGAGGTGCGAACCAACTCGGCCCTTCGCCGGCAGGCGGAGCGGGAATGGGCCGCGACACAGGCCGCCGGCCTTCGCATATTGGCAATCCCTGATGTCGACTATCCGGTGCGGCTGCTCATGACGCCAGACCCACCGCCCTATCTGTTCGTTGACGGCCCCTGGCAGCCTGACAACCGGCCGACGGTGGCCGTGGTAGGCACCCGGAAGCCCACGGCCTATGGCCTGAAGGTTGCCGACCGCTTGGGGCGGGAGCTGGCAGAGGCGGGGGCGGTCGTGATCAGCGGCATGGCCCGTGGGATCGATTCCGCGGCGCATCGGGCTACACTGGCTGCAGGCGGCACCACAGTGGCCGTACTGGGCGGTGGCGCCGATGTGGTCTACCCGCCGGAATCAGGGGCCCTGTATAAGGCGATCCGTGGGACCGGGGCGGTCATGTCGGAGCAGCCCCCCGGAACCGCCCCGAGACCCGAGCACTTTCCGGAGCGAAACCGGATCATTAGTGGGCTGGCAGACGGTATTCTCGTGGTCGAGGCCGGTGAACGTTCCGGTACATTGATCACGGTGGCGCGGGCCCTGGAGCAGGGCCGGGACGTTTTCGCCGTCCCCGGGCCGATCACCAGTCCCCTCTCCGTAGGGCCGAACCGGCTGATCCGTGAAGGGGCAGGACTGGTTACCGGCGCACAGGACATTTTGACGGCCCTGGGCTGTGCAGCGCTCGGTTACGGGCGGGAGCAGCTGGGCCCCCAGTTCGCCGGATGGCGTCCGGCGGAGCGTCCACTGCCCGATGGATTGACTGCAACCGAGCAGCAAATTCTAGGCTGGATGGGGGATACACCCCACTGGCCGGATGACCTGGCGGCCGGGTGTGGCTTGCCGGCAGCCGAAGTGCAGTCTATCCTTACCATGCTGGAACTGCATGGGTTGGTCCGTCTCCTGCCCGGCGGCGAATATGTACGGCGGGGCTGAGTAGTTCAAAGCGTAGATGAACAGCGGGGCCTTCTCGCGGATAGAAGGCACACGGGGGTGTCGACTAAGTGTCTAAGAGTCTCGTTATTGTGGAGTCTCCGGCGAAGGCCAAGACTATTGAGAAGTTCCTGGGGCGGAAGTACACCGTAAAGGCCTCCATGGGGCATGTGCGGGACCTCCCCAAGAGCCAGCTCGGGGTTGAGGTGGAGCAGGGGTTCTCCCCCAAGTACATCACCATACGCGGTAAAGGTGAGATCCTGAAGGAGCTTCGGGAGACGGCCAAGAAAGCCGACAAGGTTTATCTGGCCACCGACCCTGACCGTGAGGGCGAAGCCATCTCCTGGCACCTGGCTCAGGTGCTCAAGATTCCGGAGGATCAGGCCGTACGCATCGAGTTCCACGAAATCACCAAGGACGCCATCCAGAAGGCGATCAAGAAGCCCCGGAAAATCGATGTGGACCGGGTGGAAGCGCAGCAGGCGCGCCGCATTCTGGACCGTCTGGTTGGTTATAAGCTTAGTCCACTGCTGTGGCGCAAGGTGCGGCGGGGGCTTTCCGCCGGCCGCGTCCAGTCGGTCGCAGTCCGGCTGATTGTCGACCGGGAAGCGGAGATTCAGGCGTTCAAGCCGGAAGAGTATTGGTCGCTGACGGCCAAGCTCGCCACTGTGGACGGCAGCTCCCCTTTCACGGCGCGGTATTATGGCAGCGCGGCCGGCAAGGACGAACTGAAGAGCGGCGAGGCTACCAACAGCCTGATCGCCGCAGTAAACGACGCGACGTTCATGGTCCAGTCGGTCAAGCGACGGGAGAAGCGCCGGAACCCGGCTTTCCCGTTCACCACTTCCAGCCTGCAGCAGGAAGCCTCGCGCAAACTTGGCTTCGCCGTCCGGCGCACCATGTCGGTGGCCCAGCAGCTGTACGAAGGCCTGGAGTTGGGCGACCAGGGCCACACCGGTCTGGTGACCTATATTCGTACGGACTCGACCCGAATCGCTCAGGAGGCGGAAGTGGCGGCCGAGGCCTTTATCCGTGAGACCTACGGCGACGACTACGTCCCGAGCCAGAAACGGGAGGCGGAGAAACGGGCCGGTGAGCAGGGCGCCCATGAGGCGATTCGCCCCACCGATGTGACCCGTACCCCCGACTCGGTCAAAGGCTTCTTGAGCGCCGATCAGTTCAAACTTTACCGCCTGGTCTGGGAGCGTTTTGTCTCCAGCCAGATGGCGCCGGCCGTGCTGGACACGGTCAGCATCGATATCGCAGCGGGCGACCGCATCTTCCGGGCGAGCGGCTCCACTATCAAATTCGCCGGTTTCATGAAGGTCTACATTGAGGGTGAGGACGAGGAAAGCCCCAAGGAAGAAGAGGGCTTCCTGCCGGAACTGACCGAGGGCCAGAAACTGCAGCGCCTGGAGCTGACGCCGAAGCAGCATTTCACGCAGCCGCCGCCTCGCTACTCGGAGGCGATGCTGGTGAAGGCTCTGGAGGAACGGGGCATTGGCCGGCCTTCCACCTACGCCCCGATCATTGAGACGATCCAGGCCCGCGGCTACGTGGAGAAGGAAGAGAAGCGGTTTATCCCCACCGAGCTAGGGCAACTGGTGATCGAGATCCTGACCGAGTACTTCCCCTGGATCATCGACGTGGAGTTTACCGCCCGGATGGAGGGCGAGTTGGACGAGGTCGCTGAAGGCGATGCCGACTGGCATCAGGTTCTACAGCGCTTCTTTACTCCGTTCGAGGAGACGCTGAAGGAAGCAGAGGAGAAGATTGGCGGCTTCGAGCTGGAGGACGAAGAGTCCGACGTCGTCTGCGAGAAGTGCGGTCGGAACATGGTGATCAAGTATGGCCGGTTCGGCAAATTCCTGGCCTGCCCCGGCTTCCCCGACTGCAAGAACACGAAGCCGATTCTGGAGGAGACCGGTGTGGTCTGCCCCCAGTGCGGCGAAGGGCAGATCGTGGAGCGGAAGGCCAAGAAGGGCGGCCGGAAGTTTTACGGCTGTTCCCGCTATCCGGAATGCGACTTCGTCTCCTGGGAGAAGCCGGTGCCGCAGCACTGCCCGGAATGCGGCGCATCCTATTTGGTAGAGAAGAAACACAAGGAACTGGGGCTGGTTCACATGTGCAAGGCCCCGGGCTGCACCTATGTGGAACCGGTCGAAGAAATGGAAGAGGTGCCGACGTAATTGGCGGAGCGGGAAATCACCGTCATCGGTGCAGGACTTGCGGGTTCGGAGGCGGCCTGGCAGGCCGCCTCTCGTGGTGTCAAGGTCAAGCTTTACGAAATGCGGCCGGTGAAGCCGACCGGCGTTCACACCAGCGACCAGTTTGCTGAACTGGTCTGCTCCAACTCCCTGCGGGGGAACGGGCTGGAGAATGCCGTCGGCTGCCTGAAGGAAGAGATGCGCCGGTTAGGCTCCATCATCATGCGGGAGGCCTACCAGCATGAAGTGCCGGCCGGCGGCGCTCTGGCGGTGGCCCGGGAGCCCTTCTCACGGGGGGTGACCGAGGCCGTGAGCAGCCATCCCAATGTGGAGGTCATCAGGGGGGAGGTCCCCGAGATCCCCAAGGACGGGATCGTGGTGGTCGCCTCGGGCCCGCTCACTTCCGAGTCGCTGGCGCAGGACATTCTGCGTTTCACGGGTGAGAAGTACCTGTCGTTCTACGACGCCGTCGCGCCCATCCTCACACTGGAGTCCATCGACATGACGAAGGTCTTCCGGCAGAGCCGCTACGGCAAGGGGGGCGGCGACGAGTACCTGAACTGCCCGATGGACAAGGCCGAGTATGAGGCCTTCTACGAGGCGCTGATTGGGGCCGAAAAGGCCATTCCCCACAACCCTGACGATCAGAAGGTCTGCTTCTTCGAAGGCTGCCTCCCGGTTGAGGAGATGGCCCGGCGTGGGCCGGACGTACTCCGCTACGGGCCCCTGAAGCCTGTGGGCCTGACCGACCCGCGCACGGGAAGGCGCCCCTGGGCCGTGGTTCAACTGCGGCAGGACAACGCCGCCGGCACGCTCTACAACATTGTGGGTTTCCAGACCAGCCTGAAGTGGGGGGACCAAAAACGGGTCTTCCGCCTGATTCCGGGCCTGGAAAACGCCGAGTTCGAGCGGCTGGGCGTGATCCATCGGAACACCTTCATCAACTCACCGAAGGTACTGCAGCCCACCGGGCAGACTCAGGCCCGCACCGGATTGTTCTTCGCCGGGCAGATGACCGGCGTGGAGGGCTACGTCGAGAGCGCAGCCGGCGGCCTGGTCGCCGGGATCAATGCGGCACGGCTGGCGTTGGGTGAGCCCCTGGTCGAATTCCCCCGGGAGACGGCCCTGGGTTCCCTCCTGTATTACATCACCCATGCCGATCCCGAGCATTTCCAGCCGATGAACATCGCCTTCGGCATCATGCCGGAACTGATGGGCCCGAAAATCCGCGACAAGCGGGCCCGGAAGCGTGCCTATTCCGAGCGGGCGCTGGCGACTCTGACGGAATGGGCGCCCACCGCTCTCGGCGTGCAGCTCTTGCCCCCTCGCCCGGAAGTGGCCGTCGAAGCAGATGACGAATAACGAACCAGGCAGCACACGACCGGCCGTAGGGATACGGTCGGTCGCTCGCGAAGATGAAGTTGACAAAAAACACCCTTATATTACACTAGGCCGCAGTCTGTGAGTAAATGGCCGGTAAATATCCACGAAAAATTTACTGATCGCCCGGCTATTTTCTGAATTGTGGTCTTGCCCAAAGAATATACTATGTGTTAGGATAGAAGCCGCATGGTTCGACAAACCAGTCGAACTGGCGCCGACTGCTGGACAGGCTGTCACGGCCGTGCAAGGCACGTTCCGAGGGGGATAGCAGCCATGCCAAATCCAATCCGGAATGCGAGCCCCGAAGTGGTTGGCTTTCTCGCCAGCCTGCGGGTGGAAAAAGCTGCGTCGGAGCATACCATTCGCAGCTATCAGTTGGACCTGGAGCAGTTCTTTGCCTGGATGGCCACGGACGGTCAGGAGGTCCCTGCCGTTGGCGGGCGAATCTCCGGCCGAACCCGACCGCATGATTTTCGCACAGACGCTTCGGTTTCGCTGGCAGTCGGGACGGATGCGTTGGCCCAGGTGACTCATCTCACCCTGCGTGGATTCCTGGCCTTCATGCAGCGCCAGGAGTTCAGCCGCCGGACGATTGCCCGCAAGCTTTCAGCCCTTCGTTCGTTTTTCAAGTACCTGTGTCGGACAGGGGTGCTGACCAGCAACCCTGTAGAATTGGTCCATACCCCCAAATTGGAGCGCAAGCTGCCGAACTTCCTGTATGAGGAGGAGGTAGAGCGCCTCCTGGTCGAGATGCCCGACCGGACGACCCCGTTGGGGCTCCGGGATTGGGCGCTGTTGGAAGTGCTCTACAGTACAGGG
>JBLNEM010000234.1:0-3688 GCA_050262655.1 Mycobacterium leprae
GGTCCGCCCCGGGGGGGGGGGGGCCTGGGCCGCGGTCCGCCCCCCCGCGTCCACCGGTGGGGGCCCCGCTTTAATGGGGGCGGGGGCGGCCCCGCCCCGACGGCGGAGGGGATGCCCACGAAGTGCCCAGACACTTCCGCACGTTCGCCGCCCCCCAGCGCAAAGGCCGAGGAGCCACGCTCCTCGGCCTTATTCGCGAGCCATCAGCCCTGCGGCGGCAGCCACTGCAGGGGCTGCCAACTGCCTTGCAGGCGGCGTAGGAAGACGATCTGGCCGGTGTGGTAGCTGGTGTGGTTGACCAGGCCCTGGAGCCACTGCTCACGGGTGGGCCAGCCTTTCACGGGCTCGGCCAGGTCGGCGTCGGTGAGGGGGGCGACCGTGTGGGCCAACTCGGACTGCAGGCCCAGTGTGAGGCGGCAGGCTTCCTGCCAGGCGGCTTCGTCGGCGGCGCTGCCGGCGGGGGGCCAGCCGTCGCTGCCGCCCAGCGCTGCATAGTCCACCGGCTGGCGGCGCAGGTGTAAGAGCGCAACCTGGGACTCGATGCGGATGTGGTTCAGGATCGACCAGATGCTGTTCTGGTCGGGGGCGGGTGTCCAGGCGGCCCTTGCGGCACTCAGACCTTTGAGCGCTTCGCTGAGGGGACAGAACCAGTTGTTCTGCGCATCCAGGGCATAGGCCGAAAGGGAACGGGCCAGTTCCGCTGCTCTGCCCATGGCTATGTACCTCCCCGTCGGGTGATGCTGTCTGCTTCCATATGCGTCCGTGTGATTCCTGTCACGGCGGTGCGATCGCCCCGGGCTTACACTGGCGGCAGTGAAGCGAAAGCAGGGGGATGGAGCAGTGAGCATCGAGACGATGGGTCGGCCGGGGGACCGGCTTTTTAACCGCAGCGGCAGCGCCTTCGACTTTAACCAGCGGCCGCTGGTGACCATTTGGGAAGTGACGCGGGCCTGTGCCCTGGCCTGCCGCCATTGTCGGGCGGAGGCACAGCCGCACCACCATCCGCTGGAGTTGACTTTTGAAGAGGGCTGCCGGCTGATGGATCAGGTGCGTGAACTGAACCCGGCGGTCTTCGTGTTGACCGGCGGTGATCCGTTCATGCGCAAGGACCTGGCGGAGCTGACCCGCTATGGCACCTCGATCGGGCTGCGCATCTCCGGCAGCCCCAGCGGCACGGCCCTGGCCAACGTGGCCAATATGCAGAAGTGTGCCGATGCAGGCATGCAGCGGGTTGCCTTCAGCCTGGACCATGCCGACGAGGCGGCGCACGACGACTTCCGGGGCGTGAAGGGGTCCTACCGGTGGACGATGCAGGGGATCGAGGCCGCCCGGGCAGCGGGCATGGAGCTGCAGATCGGCACCACGGTGACCCGGTACAACAAGGATAACCTGCCCGCCATTGCGGCGAAGGTAGCGGAATTGGGGGTCTCCCTCTGGTCCGTCTTCTTCCTGATTCCCACCGGCCGGGCGCAGCTCTCCGACATGCTGACGCCGGAGGAGCATGAGCAGGTGATGAACTGGCTGGCGGACTTCAGCCAGACGGCGGGCTTCCCGATCAAGACGACCGAAGGCCCTCACTTCCGGCGGATCCTGCTGCAGCGGGGGATCACGGGCCTGCCGACGGCGGGCGTCAACGACGGCAAGGGCTTCGTCTTCATCTCGCACATCGGCGAGGTACACCCCAGCGGCTTCCTGCCGTTCCCGGCCGGCAACGTGCGCTCCCAGTCCCTGGCGGAGATCTACCGTGATTCCGAGGTCTTCCGGATGCTGCGGGACCCGTCCCAACTGAAGGGCAAGTGCGGCGCCTGCGAGTTCAAGAACATCTGCGGCGGCTCCCGTGCCAGGGCCTACGGCGTCTACGGCGACTGGCTGGCCGAGGACCCCGCCTGCGCATACGTGCCCCCCGGGTATAAGGGGTAAGGCTCTTCCCAAAGTGGGGAGCCCATGGCAGAATAGGGGGGTACCCTTGCACAAAGGAGGGGATCCCCGTGAACGACTGGCGGGACAAGCTGGCCGATCTGAACCGGGATCTGCAGAACAAAGAGCGGGCCGAAGACGAGAAGAAGGCGGCCGTGCTGAATGGCTTCCGCAAGCTGCTGTCGGAACTGGAGACGGTCTGCCGGAATGTCGGCGATTTTGGCGATGCCTTCGGCGTCGATTGCGATTATGAGATCAACCGCTTTGGCGAGCGGTACCCGGTACTCCGCTTCCGCATCAAGAAGCCCCTGCTGGCCTATGAGGTGGCCTGCAAGGATGGCGTACTGTATGAGCAGCTGAAGGAGGGCACCGCCGCTCCCAAAGTATCCAGGACCACCATGGAGGCGCTGGCCCCGAAGCGCTTCGAGGAGCGGGTGACGGCCTGGGTACAGGCGGCAGCCAACACGAACCGTAAGGTGCCGGGGAAGCGGTAATGCCAGAAAGGGAGCCACACTGCCGTGTGGCTCCCTTTGTGTCGCCGGTTACGGTTTGCGGAAGAGGTAGACCGCCCATCCCAGGCAGTCCCGTCCCCCTTGAAGGTATGCATCCCGGCTCTGGCGGGCCCGCTTCAGCAGCGTCGGCACGTCGGGATCGGCCGGATGGGCGGCGGCGTACCGCACGGCCGCACGCCAGCGAAGCCCCTCGTATCGGTCCCAGTCGGCCGGGCTACTGACCAGGGCGTACAGGAAGGTCAGCCCGTCCTGCTCGCCGGTGGCCACATTCTGGGCATGGGTGCCATGCAGCTCCCGGGGCGTGTCGCTGGCCAGCAGGTAGGCTTCGTCGGGCTCTCGTGCCCAGAAGGGTTCGCCGACCAGCACCTGCCCGCCGGACCGGGTGAGGGCGGCCATGCGCCTCAGCGTGCCGCGGTGTCCGCCAAAGACCCAACTGGCGCCCAGGCAGATGGTGAGGTCGAAACTCCCCTCTGGCGCCGTGAAGGCAGCACCGTCCTGCTCCACGAAGGAGAGGGCAGAGTGAGGGGGAACCCGGCTTTCGGCCGCTACGCCGGCGGCTGCCACGAAGGCGGGGGAGATATCCACCCCGATGCCGGACACCGGGTAGCGGCATGCAATCCGGATCAGGCTCTCTGCCTTGCCGCAGGCGATGTCGAGGAGGCGTGCCCCTAGCGGCAGGTCGAGCAGTTCGACCAGTTCATCGAACGCGGTCGGATTCATCGGGTTCAGGTGCAACAGGTCGGTACTGGTGATGGCATGGTACTTCCATGGGTCCATGAGCAGTAGTCCACCTTCCTATGTAGGGTGCTGGGAACCGTGGGCGCCAGCAGAGAGCCGGCGCCCTATGTGCTGATCGTTACGAGTTCTCGCCAGCCGGCTTGCCGCTTTCGCCGGGCTGCCAGCGGGCGAACAGTTCGTCATCGTAAACCTGGTATTCGCCGTTCACCGGGTCGAATTCGGTGTTCACCTTCCCGGCCTCGCAGGCCCGGTGAATGCTCTTCTTGCTGCAGCCCTTGCGAGCGGCGGCCTCTTTCAGTTTCAGCAACGTTGGCAAAGCCTCTCCTCCTCATATCCCCTATCATAAGGCCAGACGCCCCCCTGGCACAACCGTGCAGGAGGGCGTCGTTCGTTCAGTCGCTCAAGCCGGGTTCGGGATCGATCACCGCCGGCTCGGGCTGCACCTCGTCGATGCCACGCCGCTCAGGCACCAGGCGCCAGACCCAGACCAGGTTGGCCAGGATCAGCACGGCGGTGAAGGG
>JBLNEM010000235.1:0-5933 GCA_050262655.1 Mycobacterium leprae
TCTGGCGGGTGACGGCCGAACTGGCGATCACCAGCCCCGCCTCTGGCGCCAGCCTGACCGCCCCGCCCACCGCCGTGGCCGGCACCCTGTCCGGCGGCGGCACGGTGCAGGTGGCGCTGAACGGCACCTCTGTAGGCGAAGCGGTCGCCTCGGCCGGCGGCGCCTGGCAGGTGAATCTGACGGGTACCACCGGGCTCCTGGTGCTTGGCGGCAACGCCATCAGCGCCACGGCTTACGGCCCCGATCACCAGCCGATCGCCACCGCCACTCTGCACTTTACCTATGCCCCCAAGGCCAACTTGGCAGGCACCGTCTATGCCAACGGGCTGCTTCCGGCCCCCGGCGTCAGCCTGGTGCTGCTGGATGGAGCCGGCCACTCGGTTGGCTCCGCCACAACGGGCGCCGACGGCGGTTACGAGATGCGTGACCTGCCGGTGGGCAGCTTCACGCTCCAGGCCGGCTCGGTCAGCACCCAGGTCACGTTGATCGCCGGGCAGACGACCCGGCAGGATCTGCGCATCGCCGGGACGCTGAAACTCAGCATCAGCGTCACACCGGACGCGATCGTCGGCGACGGCAGGTCTGTGGCCACGGTGAGCCTGACGGTCACCACCGGCGACGGCAAGCCGGCCGCCGGGGTGAACATCCAACTGGCCGCCACCGCGGGCAGCCTCGGCAGCGGCAGCCTGACCACCGACAGCCAGGGCAGGGCGACCACCACGCTGACCGCCCCGCTGCTGACCAGCATCGCCGCACAAGATGGACAGGTGGCAGCCACCGTCCAGGACGCCCAGGGCCTGGCCGCCGAGACCGCAGCCGTGGTCCGCTTCGTGCCGGCTACCCTCACCGGGCGGCTGGTGAACGGCCGCACGGGTAAGCCGCTGGCGGGCGCCCGGGTCTGGGTGGCGGAGGACTTCAACGGCGACGGCGTGATCGACTTTGCCGCCGAAACCACCACCGCCGCCGATGGCAGCTACACGCTGAACGTGCCCCGCAGCAACTGGACCTACCAGGTGCATACCAGCAGCACCGTGCAGGTGAACGGCGCCGATGTTACCATCGACTCGGTGCAGGCGGGGAGCGTCGGCCAGGTGACCACCGTCGGCGAAAGCTTCACCGCCGATCGGCAGATCACCGGCCAGTTCCTGACGCCGCGGACCGGTCAGACCGGGCCGCAGCCGCTGGACCAGCTCTTCAGCCACGGCGAGTCGCTCACGGCCTCCCTTCAGCAGGTGGGCAGCCACGAGAGCCAGCCGGTGACCATCTCCCCGCAGGGCGGCTTCACCGTGGGCGGCCTCGAACCGGGCCACTACCGCGTGGTGCTGCAGGTCACGGCGCCCGACGGCCAGCGGTTGGCCGGCGCCACCATGAACATCAAAGTTGAGCAGAGCGGCGAGATGGCGATCGAGACGGCCCTGGTCGACCCCTACGGCACGGTGACCGATGCCGTTACGGGCAAGCCGCTGGACGGCGTCAAGCTCACTCTCATGTGGGCGGACACGCCGCTCAACCGCTCCCTGGGCCGTACGCCCGATACGCCGGTGGCGCTGCCGACCCTGCCCGACTTCGCCCCCAACCAGAACGCCGATCCCCAGGTCAGCAAGGCCGGCGGGCAGTATGCCTGGATGGTCTTCCCCCAGGGCGACTACTACATCCTCGCCACCAGGGAGGGCTATCAGCCATACGACAGCCGCCGGGAAGGCCGGAACGTGGCGGGTGACGACAGCTACGTGCAGGGCGGCATCATCCACGTGGGCGAGAGCCTGGTCAGCTACAGCTTCCAACTGACCCCCACCGGCGGCGGCGGCAACCACCACACCCGCTACATCTACGGCTATCCGGACGGCACCTTTGGCCCGGAGCGCAGCATCACCAGGGCCGAAGTGGCCACGGTGCTGGCGCAGCTGTTGGGCGCTACCCCCGGCATCGAGTCGCTGCCCCTGCTCACCGATGTGAGCCCCGACCACTGGGCGGCCGGCGCCATCGCCAAGGTGGCAGCCCGGGGCCTGATGATCGGCGACCCGGACGGCCGTTTCCGCCCCGACGAGCCGATCACCCGGGCCGAGGTGGCGGTGATCGCCTGCCGGCTGCGGCAATTGACGCCCGGCACGGCTACCTTCCCGGATGCGGCGGAGCACTGGGCCGCAGGCTATATCGCAGCGGCTGAGGCGGCCGGCATTCTCACCGGCTATCCGGACGGCACCTTCCAGCCGGAGCGGCCGACCACCCGGGCCGAGTTCGTGGCCATCATCAACCGGGCCGAGGGGCGGGGGCCGCTGTACGGCGTGAAGGCGCCGACCTTCCCCGATGTGCCGCTGGATGCGTGGGCATCCGGCATGGTGGAGGAGGCAGCCACCGATCATACCTCCTCGAACAGTGGCGCCGGTGAGATCCTGGTGCCCTAGCGAATGCGGACAGCCCGCCTGCCACGGTCAACGGCAGGTGGGCTGTTTTGCGTTAAAATCACATCATATCGTTTATAGAATTCTTTTTCATACCATGGCAAAATGGGAGAGGGGAGACCCATGCGAGAGGAGGAGGAGCGGCCTTGGCTAATCCCCTGAAAATCGCCGCCATGCACTGGTCCTATCCCTCGGTGCACGGGGTGCGGATTCAGATTCCGTGGGATACCAACGAACCCCAGTACGGGAAATACCACTTCGCCTTTTCCAAGGGGAGCCGGCAGCAGATCATCGCCTACACCGAAGCGAACTGTCCCAATATCACCCGCTGGCAGATCGAGGCCTGGATGAAGGGGGAGAACCCGCAGGAGATCCACGTAGGCATCGACTGCTCCGGGTTCGTCTATCGCATGCTGGAGGAAGCCTGCGTGCTTTCCGACGCCACGCCGCTGGCCGACAGCCTCGGCAAGACCTGTGAGTACGCCTGGCTGGATATGCTGACCCCGGCGAACCAGGTGATCAACCGGGCGGATGAGGTGCAGGCGGGGGATACGATGCGCTTCAACTGGGGGAAGCACAGCGGCGTCATCATCGAGACCGTGACCGATCCCGGCGGCGTGCTCCGGGAGATCTGGTATGCCCACTCCAGCTACACCCGCGGCCCCCACATCGGCTGGATCGAGGTGACCGACCCCTCTGCCCCGATCAAGGCCACCTGCCAGAACTGGCACGACGACATGTGGGATCATCTCACCAACAACATGCTGCGGGACCTCTACTTCACGTCGGTCCATCACTCGCCGTTCTACAAGGGCCTCCGGCCGAAGGTGGTGAAGCGCACCGGCATCGTCGTGACGATCAACGGCCAGGCGGTGGCCTTCGACCAGCCCGCCTTCGTGCTGAACGGCCACACCTTCTGCCAGCTGCGGCCCCTGGCCGAAGCCCTGGGCGCCACGGTGGGGTGGCAGCAGTCGGCCCAGATGGCCACGGTGAAAAGGGGCAGCCGGACCGCCTCCTGCCAGGTGGGCTCGGAGGTGGCGGTGGTGAACGGCCGGGGCATGCTCCTGGATGAACCGCCGATCTTCGCCGGCCCCAGCGTCATGGTGCCGGCCCGCTTCCTGGCCGAAGCGCTGGGCTTCGACGTGCTCTGGGATCAGGCCAACGGGCGGGTGGATATTTTGTGGACCTGAGGCGATCAAAGGGCGGCCGGCGGGAATCTGCCGGCTGCTTTTTTGCGTCTACAGAGAGAGAAATGTTGAACTTCTGCCGTAGTACTGGATGAAGCATACGCCATCGGCAGACGGCGAGCAGGAGGAGGATCACCTTGGAGGAGATGCATCACCAGCTGGCGGCGAAGGCGCCGGGTGCGCTGGACCAGTTGATGGCCGAGCACATCGACGCCGTTCACCGGCTGGTGACCCTGATCATCGGGGCGGCCGGAAGCCCGGAGGATGTGGAAGAGAGCGTGGCAGACGCCTTCACCCGGGCCTGGCACGAGGCCCATCGGTTCGACCCGTCCCGCAGTACGCTGCGCAGTTGGCTGCTCATGATCGCCAAATATACCGCCCTGGACCACCGCCGCCAGCTGCTGCGGGGCCGGTATGGCGAAGGGGGCGAGGTCAGGCAGATCGCCCTGGAGGCCGCCCCCGATCCGGCGGACGGCACCACCCCCGAAGCGGAGGCGCTCCGGTCCGAGCGCAGCGAACGGCTGCACCACGCCCTGGAGCAGCTGCCCGCTGCCGACCGGGATCTGCTGATCCGCCGCTACTTCTTCGACCAGTCGATTGCCGAGATCGCCCGGGAACTGGGGCTGACGCGCACCGCCGCCGACAACCGGCTCTGGCGGGCACGCCAGGCGCTGCGCAACGCGCTGACGGCCATGGGGGAGGTGCAGGCGGATGTTTGACAAGCGAATGGATGAGCGAGCCTTTCTCCAGTCCGTTGGGCTGGACCCTGACAACCTGGACTGGCTGGTGAAGGATGCCCCTCCCGTGGCGGCAGACGTGCGGGAGCGGATCCGCCGGCGGGTGCAGGCGAAGATCGACGCCCCGGCTCCGGCCGTTATCGTACCGGCCCCGGGTAGTCGCCGCTGGCGCTTTGCCCGTGTGGCGACAGCCGCTGCGCTCCTGCTGATCGCTCTGGCCTCGACCTTTGTCGCCACCAGCGAGGCCGCCCAGGAGAAGCTGAAGGCCCTATTCCTTCTGGTGCCGGGCTTCGGCATCAAGGCCGCCGACACCCAGACCCGGGTCCTGGCCTCGCCCCTGGCGATCCGGGCGGCGGGCGTCGAGGGCCTCATCACCGCCGTGGTGGCCGGGCCGGAGCGCACCGAGGTGCGGCTGCGGATCCCGGGGCTGGCGGGGAGAGCGGGCGGCCCGCAGCTTGGCAGCGCGGGCAGCGACGAACACCACGAGCCGGCGTACCTGCCGAACTTCCCGGCCGTGCTGGTGCTGCCGGATGGCACCCGCCTGAGGCCATACAGCATGGAGCACCGGTTCGGGCAAGACGGCCTGACCGCCACCCTGATCTTCGGAAAGCTGCCGGGCGGCGTCGATTCCGTTCGGTTGGAGGTTCCATCCTACTTTGAGATCCCCCTGAACCTGGAGGCGCAGATCCACCTGACCCCGGTGGATGCCGCCCACTATGCCGAAGCGCAGCCGGTAACCGGCGCATTCGTGCGGGACGGGATCAAGGTCGAGGCCCTGCAGATGGCCGGCGACGGTGACCTGATCCGCTTCAACCTGAGCGTGGTGCCGACGGTCCCATACGTGACCCTGGACGAAGACTTCCGCAGCGTGCCCTGGGTCAGCCTCACCGACAACAGGGGCCAGGCCTATCCGTGGAACGGGAAGGAGAGCGACATGTTCACCGGTCGGAAGCAGGTCTACAGCGTGGCCTTCGCCGGTCCGCTGCCGCCCGGGACCGAATCGCTCACCCTGACGATGGAGCAGCTCTATATCAAGGACCGGGGCAGCGCCCCGCTTGTCCTGAACGTGGCGGATATGGCGGTGGGCGACTCACGGACGCTGAGCCAGCGGCGGCAGGTGGGCGCCTGGCCGGTGGTGATCAAGAGCGTCAAGCGCACGGCCGACAACCAGTTCACCTTCACCATCGACCTCGGCAAGCCGTTGGGCAACCGGCAGCTCTCCCACGTGCGTGCCATGGTTGGCTCGAACGTGTCGTTCGTCGGTTGGGCCGAGAACGGCCAGGAAGTGATCACGGTGGATATCCGCCCGGTGGACGGAGAGATCGCCTTCACATGGGTGGAGCCCGTGGTGATCGTGAAGGGGCCCTGGGTGATCGAGCTCCCGGTCAAGTAACCCCGCAAGTAGCTAGGGGAGCCCTCCCACCGTGGAGGGCTCCCCTAGCTGATATGCAGCCGGGAGACCCCCGCGGTCGGCGTGCGGCTGGCGGCGGCGGCGACGACCGACATCGCCGGGCTCAAGACCGCGACCGATGTCAACTCGATCGTGTACGCCATGGCGTACGCCTACTCGGCCGGCGAGCTGCGCGACGGTGTCGGACACGGCGTCG
>JBLNEM010000236.1:0-9362 GCA_050262655.1 Mycobacterium leprae
GTGCTGGATCGCCTCCTACCCGGCGCTGATTTACGGCTCCTTCGCCCTCCTGCGCTCCTACGCTACTTCCGGCCTGGTGGTCAGGGTGAGCAAGGCCTCCTGGGGCGCCGCGATCGTTGTCTTTCTGCTGGCCGGCTATTTCCTCATGTGGCCGATTATTGCGGACGGGGAGACCGGGCTGCTGGAGAAGTTGGTGCTGTTGGCCTACCCCGTAGGTGACGCCCTGCTCTTCGCCGCCTCCTTCGCCGTCGCCCTGATGATGCGCCAGTTCGGCGCCGGTAAGCTGGGGGCTCCCTGGACATTCATCGCCCTGGGGATGATCGCCGCTACGGTGAGCGATATGGTCTACACCTACCTGGATGCGCAGGAACTCTACCAGACCGGCAACCTGGTCGATCTGGGCTGGGTGCTCCAGGGCTGTCTGGTGGCCTGGGGCGGCCTGCTCCAGTATGAACTAGTGACCGGAGAGGCTCGAGGCCGGCGTGTTAGCGCCTAGGGTTCGACCCCGGGGATGCTCAAACGCCGCTCCCGTGCTATGATGAAGATACTCTTCTGACGGTCCGTAAAGGAGGGCCAGCCCATGCCGGTGGATCGCAGCAGCCCGATTCCGCTCCATCACCAACTTCGTGCCATCCTCCAACGCCAGATCCTTTCCGGCACCTGGGTTCCCAACGACATGATCCCGCCCGAAGCCGAACTGGTGGAGCAATACGGCGTCAGCCGGATCACCGTCCGGCAGGCGCTGGCCGCCCTGGTAGCCGAAGGGCTGCTCTACCGGCGGCAGGGGAAGGGCACCTTCGTGGCCCCGGCCCGCATCTCGGAATCGCTGGATACCCTCATGGGCTTTGCCGAGAGCCTCCGACTCCAGGGCCATGCCCCGGAGATCAGCGTGCTCTCGCTGGAGAAAGCCGCGGCCACGGCCGACATCGCCGATGCGCTGCACCTGCCCGAAGGCGAACCGGTGCTGATCATCGAGCGGCTGATCAAAGTAATGGGCGAACCCCTGCTGTGGGATCGGAGCTACCTGGCCGCAGCGCTGGAGCCGGCGCCCGACCGGGCCGCCCTGGAGCGCCAGACGATGCTGGAGTGGCTGGAGTCCACGGGACTGCGGATCAGCGAGGCCACCCAGACCATGTCCGCCCGGCTGGTCAGCGAGGAGGAAGCCGCGGTGCTCGAGATCGCACCGGGCAACCCGGTCATGATCATCCACCGCACCGTATCATCAGGCAGCGGGCCCGTGCTCTTCTCCCGGGTTGCCTACCGCAGCGACCGGCATGAGTATCGGGTCACGCTCAAGCGAAAGTGATAGGAAGAAAGCCCGGCTATAACAGCCGGGCTTTTTGCGTGCCATGCGCTCAGATGCGCTCGACCCAGAGCCGGCGCAGCCCTTCGGCCAGCAGTTGGAAGCAGGCGACGGCCAGGCCCAGGGCGAGCGCCGGGAAGAGCGCCACCCAGGGGGTTGTCCGCAAGCTCCACAATCCGGCGCCGAACGCGCTGGCCCAGTTGTTGGCAATGTAGGTGTCGAAGACCGCCATCTGGGCACAGAGCATCAGGACCCAGGCAATTTCGGCCGACAGCGTGACCAACAGGTCGCCATACATGGCAGGCAGAACGTAGCGGTAGAGGGTTCGCCAGGTGGAAGCACCAGCGGCGGTGGCGCTCTCCATGTAGGGCCGCCGCTTGATCTCCTCCGTCAGGAGCCGGACCTGCTGCGCCAACCGGGGGAAGCCCGCCAGAATCAGCACCACGTATGTCGACCACCAGGCTGGTACATAGGTTCCGGTACTGAAGATGGCCGATATCGCCCGGGTAGCCACGATGGCGACGATCATGGTCGGCACGGCGGTGAAGACGGAGGCGAGGACGCCGACAAGCCGGCCAAGCCTGCGACCGCTCCAACCGGCCAGGAGCCCCAGGGGGATGCCCAGCAGAGCGCGGCCCAACATGATGACGAGGCCCACTGATAGGGTAGGCCAGGCCGTCAGCAGCAGCATCGTCAGGACATCCGCCCCATACTTCGTGGTACCCAGGAGATGGCCAGGGGTGCCTGGTGGCAGGGGTTTCGTCTCTCGCGCCAGGAACGACCCCAACGACTCTTTTGGCGCCACAGGCAGGACCACGAAGTGAGCCGCAATCACCAGCCCCATCAGGCCCAGCGCCAGCAGCAGACCGAGCACCAGCGGACCGTTTAGCTTGCGCTTCATGCCGCCGTCACCTCCTGACCCGAGGCACTGCCGGCCCAAACCCGAGCCGAAGCGGCCACCCCATCCAGCAGCAGGTACCAGGCGACGAAACAGAGGCCGACGGTGGCCGTGGTCATGTCGCCGTAGCCCAGGAAGTACTTGGTCAGACCCGGCCAGTTGGTCATCCGCTCCACCACGATCACGCTGGTGAGGATCGCATTCAGGATCGGCGGGAAGCCCGCCAGGAGTCGGAGGGCAACGTTCTTCAGCGCATGGCCGAAGACCACACGTCCCTCCTGCACCCCTTTGGCGCGGGCCGTGCGAATGTAGTCCTGCCGCATCACTTCATCGAGGGCATTGATCGTCAGGCGGGCGCCGTAGGCTGCGGGTGCGAAGCAGAGCCCTGCCACGGGCAGGACCCACCCCTTGAACGAACCGGGGCCGGCCAGAATAAGCCAGAGCTGGAGGTTGTAGCGCTGATAGGTCCAGACCGTCGCGATCTGCCCGAGGCCCACCACAAAGAAGTCCGGCAGGCAGAGCCCCAGCACCGCTACCCCCAGCACGGCGCCCCGGAAGAGACGCCCCCGCAGTGCGACCAGGGCGCCGATCAGCACGCCGAGGGCGGCACTCAGCACGACCACGGAGCCGAATAACTGGAGAGATCCCTTCCAGCCATCCTTCAGCAGTTGGCTGACATAGACCCGCGACCCTGGCGTGAAATCGGGCAGGTGGCGTTCATTTTCGCCGAAGGTGTAGCGGTCCTGCAGCCTGGGGATATCCCGATAAAGCTGGCCCGTGAAGAGGCTGGTTATGTACTGCCGCAGGTGGCCCTCATAGACGGCGAAGTCCCAACGCAGCTCCCGCTCCAGCCGGTACGTGTTCGGCCCGAGCGGAATTTGCGTCTCCTTCACCAGCACCTGCCCGGCGGGAATGTAGATTGCCGCCACCAATAGGAAGCCGGTCACGAAAAATAGCAGCAGCCGGTTCAGCCACAGGCGTAGGAATGAGTGACTCATGCCCTGCCTCCTTTAGCTATGGTCTGTCAGCCTGCGGCGCAAGCCTTCGGCCAGCAGTTGGAAACAGGCGACGGTAAGGCCCAGGGCGAGGCCGGGGTAGAGTGCAAGCCAGGGCTCCGTCCGGATGCTGAACAGGCCGGCCCCAAACCAATCGGCCCAGGTCGGCGCTTGGGCGATGGTCAGATGGAAGATCCCCAGCTGGGCGAGCAGCATCAACACCCAGGAGGCTTCGGCCGCCATGGTCACCAGCAGGTCGGTGCGCATGGCGGGCAGCACATACCGGTACAGGGTCCGGAAGGTGGAGGCACCGACCGCCGCCGCACTCTCCAGATAAGGCTGCTGCCTGATGCCCTCGGTGAGCTGTCGGACCTGCTGCGCCAACCGGGGGAAGCCGGCCACGATCAACACCAGGTAGGAGGACCAAACCAGCCACACCGGCCTGGTCAGCCCGTTGTAAAAGATCGCCCAGAGCGCCTCAGTGGTCACCAGGGCGAAGATCATGGTAGGCATGGCACTGAAGAGCGAGGCGAGCAGAGCGACAAACTTGCCCAGGCGACCGCCGTACCAGCCGGCCAGTAGCCCCAGCGGAATCGCCAGCAGCGCCCTGCCCAGCGTGATGCCGATGCCTAGTTGCAGTGTCGGCCATGCCGAGTTGAGCAGCTTCACCAGCAGGTCCTGGCCCATCCCATCGGTACCCAGCAAGTGGCCTGCCTGCCCTGGCTTGAACGGCGCCTTCAGGAGCAGATCGCCCTGCCAGACCGTGAGCGGCCCCTGCAGCTTCGGCATCGTGATGAAGCGGGGGAGCAGTGCGAATGCGATCAGGCCGAGTGCCAACAGCAAACCAAGCAGCAGGGGAAGGTTCAACCGCAACCGCTTCATGCTGCCACCTCCTGCCCCGCAGCCTTGCCGGCCCAGACCCGGGCCGACGCGGCCAGACCATCGAGCACGAGGTACCAGGCCACGTAGCAGACGGCGACGGTCGCCATCGGCATGTCGCCGTAGCCGAAGAACCACTTGGTCAGGCCGGGCCAAACCGTCATGCGCTCCACCACAATGGCGCTGGTCAGCACCACGTTCAGAATCGGCGGGTAGCCGGCCAGCAGCCGGAGCGCCACGTTCTTGAAGGCATGCTTCATGACGACCAGCCTCTCCGGCACGCCCTTGCTGCGAGCGGTGCGGATGTACTCCTCCCGCATCACTTCATCCAGTGCGTTGATGGTCAACTGGGCGCCGTACGCGGCCGGTGCCAGACAGAGGCCGATCACCGGCATCACCCAGCCCTTGAAGGAGCCGGGCCCGGCCAACACATACGCGACCTGTATGCCGGTGTGGCGGTAGATCCAGGGCACCGCGAACTGGAGCAGCACGACGACGAAGAAGTCCGCCAGGCAAAGAGCCAGGACGGCCAGGCCCAGCACGGTGTTATGGAAGAGGCGGCCCCGCAGGGCCACTACCGCCCCCACCGCTACACCCAGCAGTGCGCTCAGGACCACCGCCACCGCAAATAGCTCGAGCGATGCCAGCCAGCCGTCCTTGAGCAGCGGCAGGAAGTCCTGCTCCTGACCCGGGCGCAGAATCTGGGGCAGGTTGGCCTCACGCGCATTGTAGGTGTCCGTCGACGATTTCGGCCCCACCAGGCGCAGGTGGCCGGTCCGCAGATCGGTTATGTACTGCGCCAGATGCTGGCGGTAGGTGGCAAAGTCCCAGCGGAACTCTGTCATGGTGTACCTGATGTTGCCCTGTCGCTGCTCGGTCTGCTTCACAATCACCTTGCCTGTCGGTGCGTAGATGGCGACCACGACGAAAGTACCGGCCAGAATGAACAGTAACAGCCGGTTTAGCCAAAGTCGGAGCAGGGTCAAGCCCATGGAATCACCCCAAACTGTTTCGCTACCATAAAGACACCCGGCAGAGCGAAAATGTTTCACCTCAGTACGAAAAAACTGATGCACGCATGAAGGCAGGTTGCAAGTAGAACCCTATTCCGGTAAAGAACCGATTGAGGTGCGCCCGGCCTTGTGCGATTATGGCAAGTGGAAAGGCAGGGATTCCCACTCATGAAGAAGCTGTTCACACTCGGCCTCATCGCTGTTCTTGCTGCAACACTGCTCACTGCTTGCTCCGGTGGCGCCGGCGGCGGCAAGACCGTCCCGCTCACCCTGACCATGGGCGAGAACAACCAGATGAAGTTCAACCCCGCCACGATTACGGTGGACAAGGGCTCCACGGTCCAGTTGACCCTGGTGAACAAGGATACCGCCCAGGCCCACGATTTCACCGTCCCCGACTTCAACGTCATGTCGCCCAACGTGGGGCCGGGGCAGAGTGCGACCATCAAGTTTACCGCCAACAAGGCCGGCACCTTCACCTTCTTCTGCAGCGTGCCGGGTCACCGGGAGAACGGCATGCAAGGCACGATTACGGTGAAATAGAAAAACAGCGGTCAGGAACGAGCCTGTGCAGACTCATTCCCGACCGCTTTCTCCTGCGGTAGACAGGAGTTACTCCATGAAGTCCTTCAGCAGCCGACTTCGGCTGGGATGCCGCAGCTTCCGCAGCGCCTTGGCCTCGATCTGGCGAATACGTTCGCGCGTCACGCCGAACTCCAGTCCAACCTCCTCCAGCGTACGGCTCCGGCCATCGGCCAGGCCGAACCGCAGCCGTAACACCCGTTCTTCCCGCGGGGTCAGGCCCCTAAAGACTTCGGCAATCTGCTCCTTCAAGATCTGGTAGCCCGCGGCCTCAGCGGGTTCGGGGGCATCATGATTCTCGATGAAGTCGACCAGGGACGAATCCTGCTCGTCGCCTACGGGAGTCTCCAACGACACCGGTTCCTGCACGATCAACTGAATCTCCTTCACCCGCTCGACCGAGAGATCCATGGCCTTGGCAATCTCGTCCACCAGTGGCTCCCGTCCCAGGTCGTTGGTCAACTGGCGGGAGACTCGGGTCAGCCGATTCACGGTTTCAGCCATGTGGACCGGCAGCCGAATCGTGCGGGCGGAATCGGCGATGGCCCTGGTGACAGACTGTTTGATCCACCACGTGGCATAGGTGGAGAACTTGAACCCCCGCCGGTGGTCGAATTTCTCCACGGCTTTCATCAGGCCCAGGTTCCCTTCCTGTATCAGGTCGAGGAACGACAGGCCCCGCCCTACATACCGCCGGGCAATGCTGACGACCAGCCGCAGGTTGGCCTCCATGAGGTGCCTCTTGGCCCCCTCATCGCCGTTCGCGATGCGCATGGCCAGTTCCACTTCTTCCGCCGCAGAAAGCAGCGGGACCCGACCGATTTCACGCAGATACTGACGGACACTATCATCGCCTGCGCTGCCATCGGGGATGGACGGGAGATCAGCCACAGTCTCTTCGATCATCTTGACCCCCACCTCCATGCAAGTGATCCGGCGCTTTCCGATGCCGACGATGCATCAGCCTGAGACAGTCTACTACGGGGGCTTGCTTCATCACAGTCTTGAAATTTCTCCTAATTTGTGGTATGGTAGAGATAGAAAAACAGGCCGTGCGTGACGCACGGCCTGTTTCTGCTTTGGTGGAGCTGAAGGGACTCGAACCCTCGACCTTGGCCTTGCAAAGGCCCTGCTCTCCCAGCTGAGCTACAGCCCCGAATCGGTTATTGCTAGGCTATTGTACCCGGTTTGGCAATGGGCTGTCAACGGCGTCGACTCATAGCCGCGGCGGTTGACGTAAAAACTACGGCGGGAGGGATCGATGATGCCACGCCGAGTCGACGATATCCGTCAGCCCGAAAGAGCGCCCACCGCCGGCGATTTGGGGATGGAGGCCTATCAGGCGAATCTGGACGACACGCCCGGCAAAGACCCGACCATAGGCGACACGGCTGGGAGTGTGCCGCCGTGGAAGGCGCCGCAGGCGCACAATGCCCCTCCGGGACAGCATCGCAAGGATGCGGCGGAGATCAAACTGGGCCGGGACGTCAAGGAGTAACGGGTTACGCGCAAAGACAGGCGCTGGAGACGGCGCCTGTCTTTCACTTGATCTTCATGATCTGATACCGGATCACGCCGTCCGGTGCATCCACTTCCACCACGACGCCGACCTTCTGGTTCATGATCGCCTTCCCGACCGGCGATTCGTTGGAGATCCGGCCATGGAGCGGATCGGCCTCGGTGGTTCCTACGATGGAGTATTCCAGCTCATCGCCGTACTGCAGATCCTTCAAGGTCACCGTACAGCCCATGGTGACCATGCTGTTGTCGCCCGGATCGTCCAACACGCGAGCATTCCGGAGGAGCTTCTCCAACACCAGGATGCGCCCTTCAATGAAGGCCTGCTCGTTCTTCGCATCCTCGTACTCCGAGTTCTCGGCAATGTCGCCGTACTCACGGGCCAGCTTGAGCCGCTCGGCAACTTCCAACCGCTTGACCGTCCGCAGGTTGAACAGTTCCTGCTCCAGTTGCTTCAATCCCTCAAGAGATAGGAGGACTTCGCTTTCGGACATGCCGTCTTTCCCCCCTTCTGTTTCTAACGCAGATCGCCGAGGCCAAACGTTACAAGCACTGCGGGGTCCCCAGAACCCCCGACAGTGCTTAAAACAGTTCTAACGTCCTAATTATAAGTATAGTCTAACATGGTGTCAACTAAAAGCTTCCTTCCGTTAAACCCACTCCCAGAGGCGTCAGAGGGCGGTGGATTTCCCGCACGAAAGGCATTGAAGCGACTGTCGAATATAGCGCGTGGCCCATTCTATGTCGGCCAAAGCAGAAACGTGAGGGCAAAATGCCTCACGTTTGATCCGCTCTATGGCCGGCGAGCTGGTAGGCCAACTGGCGCTCCAGGAAGTGCAGCAGCTCCGCCCGCATTTCCTCCGGCGTCTCGGTCTTGTTGATGCGGTCCCGAGCCTCGGCCGCGCCCCACAGCCCCTTCAGATACCAGGCGGCGTGTTTGCGCATCTCCCGCACCGCCAGATACTCGCCCTTGTATGCAATCATCAGGTCCAGGTGGCGCAGGGCGGTCTCAACCCGCTCCCGGGCGTCAGGCTCGGGCAGCAGTTCGCCGGTCTCCAGGTAGTGTGCCGTCCGGCCAAAGATCCAGGGATTGCCCATGGCGCCGCGGCCGATGGCGATGCCGGCACAGCCGCTGGTCTCCAGGCGATGACCGGCATCCACCGGGGAGACGATATCGCCGTTGCCCAGCACCGGGATGGAGACGGCGTGGGCCACCTGGCTGATCATCTCCCAGTCGGCCTTCCCGGAGTAGTGCTGCTCGCGGGTCCGCCCGTGGACGGTCAGCATCTGCGCCCCTGCATCCTCCAGCCGCTTGGCCATCTCGACGCCGTTGACCGTGCAGGAATCCCAGCCGATGCGCATTTTGACGGTGACCGGCAGGGGCGCTACCGCCGCCTTCACGGCCCGCACGATCGCCTCGGCGGTGTCGGGTTCCTTCAGGAGCGAAGAGCCGCCGCGGCCCTTGGTGATCTTGGGGGCGGGGCAGCCCATGTTGATATCGATCAGATCGGGGTGCTGCCGCTCGGCGACGAGTACCGCCGCCCGGGCCATGGTATCGACGTCGGCGCCGAAGATCTGGATGCCGGCGGGGCGCTCCTGATCCAGCAGTTCGATCATCTCAAAGGTCTTCTCGCTGCCGTGCATCAGCGCCTTGTCGCTGACGAACTCGGTCACAACGAGGCCGCAGCCCTTCTCCTTGCAGAGCAGCCGAAAGGGCCAGTTCGTGACGCCGGCCATGGGCGCCAGCGCCACCGGGTGTTCGATGGTGAGAGTTCCTAATTGAATCGGTTTGAGCAACGTCTTGGGCACAGCGCTCACCTCCGGGTCGGTCATAGGGCCTATTATACCCTAGCGGGCCGCCTCGCAGATAGCGGTTTCGATCGCGGCGAACTGCCGGAAACGGGCCGGCACCAACCGGTGCCATAGCTCGGCCGTCTGCTCCCAGTCGGCCATGCGGCGGTACGGACGGCTGAGCCAGGCTGCAAGGAAGTTGGTCGACGCCAGGTGGCCATAACAGAGTTGAGCGGCGACCGCTCGCCATTCGTGCTCCGGCAGGGGATTCTCTGACTGGTAGCCGGCGACGAAGGCGCCAATGGCGTCGATCTCCAGCGCCGACAGGTGGATGCAGCAGTCCAGGTCATCGGCCCAGGGGCGCACTTTGCCGGCGCCGTCGG
>JBLNEM010000237.1:0-4521 GCA_050262655.1 Mycobacterium leprae
ATGGTCTCATAGCCGTGGGGCAGGAACTCCAGAATATCCTGCTCGACCTGAGCGGTCTGGGCAGCGTGCCGGACTTGTTCCTCGGCCCAATCGCCGGGGGCGAAGCCGATGTTCTCCCCGACCGTGCGGCTGAACAGGAAGGACTCCCGCGGCACGAAAGCGATCGATTGCCGGAGCACGTCCAGCGGGAGTTTCAATACGTCGATGCCGTCCATAAAGACGGTGCCTTCGGGCGGGTTGAAGACTCGGGCCAGGAGCGAGACCAGGGTCGTCTTGCCACTGCCGGTCTTACCGAGAATGCCCAGCGTCTCGCCCGGCCGGACCGTCACGTTGAGTCCCGAAAGCGCCGGCTGCTGCTGCCCGGGGTAGGTGAAGGTCAGGTTCCGGATCTCGATCTGTCCGGCAACGGCGCCTTCTGCCGGCAGCACCGCCTTGTCGGCAGTGGCCACGTCAGGCTCCTCCAGCAGGACCGACCGAATCCGGTCGTATGCGCCCATGCCGCGCTGGATCGTGTTGATGACCCAGCCCCCGGCCAGCATCGGCCAGATCAGCATGTTGATGTACATGGTCAGCGAGATGAAGGCGCCCAGTTTCAACTCGCCGGTCAGAACCGCCCGACCGGGGAAGAGGAGGGCGAGCATGAAACAGATGCCAGCCAGCACGCCAATGGTCGGGTCCAGGGCGCCTTGAATGCGCATCATGCTCATGAAGCGGGCCACGTAGTTCCGGTTGGCGGCGTCAAACTTGGCCTCTTCGGTGGCCTCCTGATCGAAGGCCTTGACCACCCGCATGCCGGAGATGTTCTCCTGAGTGACGTCTGAGATCTTGCCAAAGGCGTCCTGGACGGCCCGGGAGCGGGTATGCATCATTTTGCCGAAGAAGCCGGCGAAGACGGCCAGTATCGGCAGCGGCAGCAGCGCCAGGACCGACAGCCGCCAGCCGACGGTCAGGATCATGGAGCCGAGGGTCAGGATGGTCATCATCAGCGAATCGGTGGCGAACAGGATGCCGTCGCCGGCAATACCGCGCACCGCCTGCAGGTCGTTGGTCGCCATGGCCATCAGATCGCCGGTCTTATGTTGATGGTAGAACGAGGCCGGCAGTTTCTCGAGGTGGGCGAAATAGGCGGAACGCACATCCTGCTCGACCATACGGGCCGTGCCGAAGACGCCAAGCCGCCAGGTCAGTCGGAACGCTCCGATCACCACCGCCGTACCGATCATCAAGCCGGCGTAGCGCAGGAGACCGTGGGCGTTCAGTACGTTGTCACTGAGATCCTGAAAGAAGTTGCCTGTCAGCTTTGGCAGGACCTGCTGGAGCAGGTCGGTGAGGATGAGGCTCAGGATGCCGAGGATGTACCGCCACTTATAGCGCAGCAGTACTTCGGCAAGGGTCTGGGGTTTGGATTGGGTTGCCATAGGCACCTCGCTTCCGTCACAGTTCGGTGGGTGTTTTTGTTTTTTGGACCGCCGTCCGGTAACGGCAGACGCGGGTCCAGCCTTATAGAGACGCTAGAATGACCGACCCAGTTCCCATTTGCACCAAAGTATTTTCCTGTTATGTATTTCTGCATGCAGTTAATAAGCGGAGAGGAAGCAGACGGCCGCACCTCTCTAGAGGTGCGGCCTGTGTTGACTCGCCGCTTACCGGTAGAGCACCAGTCTGGTTGGTTCTCGCTCAAAACCCACTGCCTGCAGGATGGGGGCCACCGCCGATTGCATGATGGGCTCATCGCCCCAGAACTCCACCGCAATGCGGCGCAGGGCGCGGCTGCCGCCCGGCAGTGCGAGCAGCCCCTTCAGAGCGGTCAGCGCAGCCTGGAGTTGGGCGTCGGTGAAATCGGTCAGCGGCTGGAGCCGCCGGCCCTGGGATTCCACGGCCAGCACGGGCATGCCGCCCTCCAGCACGAGATAGGCGGAAGGGAGACGGGAGACTCGGGCTTCTGTCGGGGAGGGGAGAATGGCGCCATAGGGGTTGGCCGGGTCGCAGGCGGCGAGGAGCAACGCCGTATGGTCGGGATTTTGCTCATCCGTACGGGCCGCCCGCAGTTGCTCCACCGCCTCCGGCAGGGCAAATTGCAGGCCCGATAGATCCCGTAGGAAGTAACCCCGCCGTACCTCACCGAGCATCTCCATCCGCTTCAGGACCGTGGCGACCTCGCCCCAGGTGGCCGGTCCATCCTCGCCCTGGACCGCCTCGCGGGTCACCACGCCGTAGCGGTGGAGCAGGGCATGGGCATAGGCCTCTGCCGTGTTCGCACCGGGCACAGTCAGCCTGGCGACCAGCGACCAGCGGCCTGTGCCCGCGGCCAGGGGGATGCCCTTGGACCGACTGCCTTTGGCAGCGGCTACCCGGAGTGCCTGCCGCATGGGGGCGAATGTGTCGTTGGTGACGAGCCCGGCCTGGGTCAGGGACCAGAGTGCTTCCAGCGCGGCCGCGGGTGGCAGGCCGGCTGTGCGGGCGATGCCCCCGAGGAAATCGGCGCCCGATGTGGTGAGTGCCCCCAGGACGGCTTGTGCCTCGGGCGATAGATCAGGCGGCGCTTCGGCGGTCGAGAGCAGATCCGCCTGTTCAGAGAGGTAGAACGCAACCTTGCCGCCGTTCCGCACCACCCAGTAAAGCTCACCGGTGGCGGCCAGTTGGTCCAGCCAGAGCGGCTGGTAGCCGGGCACCCGGGCGGGGAGGATCTGCTGTTCCCAGGCTTCCGCCGGCAGTGCGACGCCCTGCAGCCGTGACAGGGCCTGCCGCAGGGCATGGATGCCTCGAGCGGCACTGCGCCCCGCCGTCGCCGGGGCGGGTCCGTCGCCCGCACCAAGCCCCTGCCACCGGGCCAGGAAGCGGGCGTACGTGGCGCCATCTACCGGCTCTACTTCCCGCCGCAGCAGGGCGAGGGTGCGCCGGTGAATCTCCTGGAGCACCTCGGTGTCGCAGTACTCCCGACCGCTCACCCCCGGCGTATACTCACCGGCCGACAGGATGCCTTCGGCCTGTAGTACCGCCAGGTAGCGGTGAACGGTCTGGAGGTCGTAACCGTAACGAACGGCGACCGCTTCGGGCACAAAGGGTCCACGGTTCATGGCGAACCGCCGGATGATGGTACCGGCGCCACCCCTGGGGTCGGCGTAGATCGCCCGGTGCTCGGCCGCAACCCACCGCTCCTCGCCGCCTATCAGCAGGGACACGGCACGGCGCTGCTCCACCAGCGTCTGGCGCCAAGCCGGCTGTACGCCCCGCTCTGCCAGCTCGTCGGTGGTCAGGTCGCCCAGGTGGCGGAGCAGTTCTTCGGTTTCATCGGGGTTGCGGGGCTGCCAGTCGGCGTCGAGCCGTTGGTGCCGCGCGTTCACTTCGGCGATGGCCCGGGGGTCCAGCAGGTGGCGCAGCTGCTCGGTGCCCAGCACCTCCCGCAGCAGTTCCCGGTTCAGATTGAGGAGGGCCCCCCGCCGTTCGGCCTTGGGGGTTTCACCCTCATACATATAGGCCCCGACGAAGCCCATGAACATGGCCGCCGCCATGGGGGAAGGGGCTTCGGTTTCAACCGACTGAAGGCCGATCGCGCCCGACTCCAGGCCGGTCAGGACCGCCATCAGCCCATCTACATCCAGCACGTCTTTCAGCACTTCGCGGTAGGTCTCCAGCACCACCGGAAAGGAGTCGTAGCGACGGGCGATCTGGAGGAGGTCGGCTGCCCGTAACCGCTGTAGCCAGAACGGCTGACGCCGACCGGGGCGCGGACGGGGGAGCACAAGGGAGCGGCCGGCATTCATGCGGAAGTGCGCGCCGAAGAGCGGCGTGTTGCCGATCTCCTCCAGCAGCAGGCTCTCTGCCTCGGCCGGGCTGATCCGTAGCAGCCGTGCCACGTCCGGCGGACGGTCGGCCCCTGGCAGTCGGATCAGCAGACCATCGTCGGTCTGGAACATCTCGGCCTCAAGCCCCATCAGGTCGCGGATGCGTCGCTTCAGCAGCGTCGCCCAGGCGAGATGCACCCGACGACCGAAGGGGGTCAACAGCATCAACCGGCGGTCACCGGTCTCGTCCCAGAAGTATTCGGCCACGACCTGGCGGTCGGTGGGCAGAACGCCGGTGGCCTCCTGCTGCTCTTGCAGATAGTTCACCAGATTTTCGGCCGCACCGGGGGCCAGTGCGCACTCCTCCGCCAGCCAGTGGGGTAGCCCCGGCTCTTCCAGCCGGCTACCCACGGTGCGGATGAAGGCGCCGATCTTAAGGCCCATGCTGTACGGGCGCCCGGCGCCGTCGCCGTGCCAGAAGGGCAGTTTGGGAATCTGACCGAAGGCCTCGGAGACGGTGATGCGATCGTGCTCGATGGCCTCGATGCGCCAGGTGGCAGTTCCCAGCAGGAAGACATCGCCCACCCGGGACTCGTAGACGAACTCCTCGTCCATCTCCCCCAGTTTCGCACTGCTGCCGTGAATGTAGACGCCATAGTACCCCCGGTCGGGAATGGTGCCGCCGGATAGCACCGCCAGGCTGCGGGCGTTCTCCCGCCCCCGGACCACGTTCTGC
>JBLNEM010000238.1:0-7779 GCA_050262655.1 Mycobacterium leprae
AGCACGCCAAGCGCTTCTTCAACCTGATGCTGGAAGGCCTGCAGGGTGAGACCCCGGCCGCGGTGGAGGTGCACGCCGCCTACCCGGTGGCCAGGGCTGCCACGCTGGAGAACCTGAAGGCTGCGGCCGCCGGCGAGAACGAGGAGTGGACCAAGCTCTATCCCGCCTTCGCCGAGACCGCCACCCGGGAGGGCTTCCCCGAAGTGGCCGCTGCCTTCCGGGCGATCGGCCGGGCCGAGGAGGCGCATGAGAAGCGCTATAGCAAGCTGGTGGCCAACCTGGAGGCCGGCGTCGTCTTCCGGAAGAACGACCGGATCTTCTGGAAGTGCCGGAACTGCGGCTACATCCACGAGGGGCCGGCGGCGCCGCAGAAGTGCCCCGCCTGCCTGCAGCCCCAGGGCTACTTCGAGGTGTTCGTGGAGAACTACTAATGGGAAAGGCCGCACCTGCGTTGTCAGGTGCGGCCTTTCTCTACTTCCCCTGGCGTCGCCGTTCGGTTACCGTCTCGCCGCCGATCCCCCAGTTGTCCGTATCGACTTCGTCGATGACCACCACCGTGGTGGCGGGGTTCTTGTGCAGCACGGTCGCCAGCAGGTTGGTGACGCCCTGAATCAGCTCCCGCTTCTGCTCGGGCGTGGCGCCCTCCCGGGTGATCTTGATGTTTACATATGGCACGGCAAGCTCCTCCTTCTGCTACAGGCTTTTCAGCTCGATGCCCGCAACGGCCTCCCCATCTGGGATGCTGGGTCCATTATAGCAGAGACGGCTCCACGCCAGTTGGGTCTCTCCGTGGTCATCTGCCATGCGCAGGGAAAAGTTTCAACGTTAGTGAACTAGTAAGGGAATGAACGTTGAGTGGGGGAGTGGCCGTGACGGCGCTGGTAGGGCAGGAGAGCGAACGGGCCTGGTTTCAGGGGCGCCTGAAGGCCGGAAGGGGCGGCGTGGTGTTAGTAGTCGGCGAAGCCGGGAGCGGCAAAACCCGCCTGGCAGAGGCCTGGCTGCGCGATGCAGCCGCCGCCGGCTACCGGGTGGGCATCGGCCGCTGTCCGGATTCAGGGGACGCCTCCGCACTGCGCCCCTGGCGGGAGGCGTTGCGTTCCGGCGGCACCGTCCCGGCCGCACTGCCGGCCCCCCTGGGTCAGGCTGCCGCTGCCCTTGACGCCTATGAGACGGCCGAACAACTGGCCGCCTGGGTCGCCGGCCAGCCGCCGTTTGCGCTCGTCCTGGAGGACATGCAGTGGGCCGATGCGTCCTCGGTGGAGCTGCTGCGCAACCTGGTGGGTCAAGCGCCGGCCATCGGTCTGCTGCTGATCATCACGTTCCGCAGCGACGTTGAGCAGGCGTTCATCGACCTGTGCCTGCGCCTTGGCGCCGACCGGGTGGCGCTTCAGCCGCTGACGCCGGCGCAGGTCGCCCAGATGGCTCTGGCTGCAGGCTGCCCCGAGCGTGCTCCGGCGATCCACCGGCGCAGTGGCGGAAACCCACTGCTGGTGACGGAACTGCTGGCCGCCGGCGGGGCGCTCACGCCTACTCTCCGGGGCTTCGTGACCAGTCGGCTGGATCGCCTGATGCCCGCCCAGCAGGAGACGCTACAGGTCGCAGCGGTCATCGGCGAACGGTTCGACCTCTGGACTGTGCGGCAGGTCTCCGGGCAATCGGAGGAGGAGATCCTCCAGGCGCTGGAACGGGCCGCGGGGGCTCGCCTCATCCGGGAGGAAGGGGCTGGGTTCGCGTTCACCGTCCCCCTGGTGCAGGAGGTGCTCTACCAGAGCATGCTGGCGGCCCGCCGTCGGCGCTGGCACCGTCTGGTGGCCGATGCCGTCAACGAGCCGGACGCCGTAGCCTTTCATCTGGGGGAGGCGGATGCGCCGGAAGCCGTGGTGAAGCTGCGGGAGGCGGGTGACCGGGCGATGCGGGCGGGCGAGCGCAGCCGGGCGGCTTCTTTCTACCAGCAGGCCTTGCGGTTGGCCCCGGCGGAAGAGCCGGAGCGCCCGGCACTGCTTCTGCTGGCGGGCGCCGCATGTGAGGCTGCCGATTATACGGCGGCCTGCCGTTACACCAGAGAGGCCGGGGCCTCGGCCGCAGCCACCGGCAATCGGGTGGTCGGCGCCCTGGCCCGGTATCGGGAAGCGCTGCTCTGCCCCGAAAAGGCCGGTGGTCGGCTGATGGATGAGGCGCATCAGGCGATGGAGCAGGTCCGAACCGATCCACGGTACGACCCCCTGTACCAGCTGGTGACAGGCATGCCGCCCCAGGCCATCGGGACCCCCGACGGGCTGGCCCAGGCCTACCTGTGGAGCGGGCGCCCTGACACGGCGGAGGCGCTGATCCGGGCTTCGGCGGCGGATACCGGTTCCCCGGACCTGGGGCCCCGGGGCGAGTGGGTGCTGGCCGAGGTGGCGCTCATGCGCGGCGGGCTGATCGAGGCGCTGGCCCATTACGAGCGGGCGGTCCGTGCCGCGGAGGAGCGGCATGACTATGCCACCGCCGCATACCGGGTCGGTGAGCTCTTGAGCCTGCTGGTGTTGGAGGCGGGGGCGAAGCAGCAGGTCCTGGCGGCCTGGCGGGCGCGAGTGCAGGAACTGTGCCGGCTGGCCTACCAGCATTCGGGCAGCCACGCCGCTGTGCAAGGCGGGCCGCTGTTGGCGCTCTGGTACTGGCAGGGCGAGACCGATGCGCTCCGGGATGCCATGGTGCGATACGGACAGGGTGATCCCAATCAGGCGGCTCCCTGGTGGCGGGAAACCTACACGGCATGGCAGGCCCGGCTGGAATGCGACCGGGGCGATGCGTCGGCGGCCCGCCAGCGGTTGGCAGCGCTCCTGCCGCAGGGGAGCGGGCCAGCCTACGGCGACTACCGCCGAACCCTGGACCTGACGATCGCGGCGGCTGAGGCCTGCCGGCTTGCCGGTGATCTGGCTGAAGCGAAGCGTTGGCTGGACACGGTAGACACCTGGGCTTCCGGCCCCCGGCCAAGCCCCTGGCACCAGGCTCATGCTCTGCTGCAGCGGGCTGAACTGCACCTGGCGGCTGGTGAGCGGGAGGAGGCCCGTGCGGCAGCCGAGCGCTGCCTGGCCCTCGGGCAGCAGTATGGTGCGACCATGGGGCTGGTCTGTCCCGCCCACCTGCTGCTGGCCCGACTGGGGGATGCGGACGCGGCGGAGCATCTGCGGCAGGGAGCGGCGATCGCCGCCGATTCGGGCTCGCCGCTCTTGCAGTCCCGGGTCCGGGCGGTGAGCGACCGCCTGGTGGCGCCGGGCCAGTACGGGCTGACCCGCCGGGAACTGGACGTGGTTCGGCTGGTGGCCCAGGGGCTGACCGACAAGGAGGTTGGCGCCCGACTCTTCCTGAGTCCGCGGACCGTGGACGGCCATCTGCGGCATATTTTCACCAAGCTGGACCTGCCTTCGCGGGCGGCCCTGGTAGCCTGGGCGGCGCGCAACGGGCTGTTGAACTGAGATGGCCGGGGCGTATTGCCCCGGCCGTCTCTCGCTTTTTATGTAGTAGTCTCGCCGGGAGACCGGCGGGTGCGGGAACGGGCTCGCTTGATCTGTGCGCTGGTGAGCGAGAGGATCAGGCACCTGTTCCCGCTGGTGTCCTCGCCCAGCTGGAGCTGGCAGAGGCGGCGGTAGTCGGCCCGCATGGCGGTGTGGTGCTCGAGAATGGCGTGCAGGTAGACGACGGCCCGACGCTTGCCAGGGGTCCAGTTCACCGGGACGGTGCCCGGGGTCCCGCACTGGGCCGGGTAGATGCCAATGATCTGCTTCTCCGGATCGATGCCGAAGCGGGCGGCGAACGGCTGATCCTTGAAGCCGGCGGCGTTTGCCAGTTCAAGCAGCAACTCGGAGCCAAGGATGTTCATGGTGCCACGGCCGCTGCGCTCCAGTGTCAGGGCGGGCGGAGTGCGGGAGAGCACCCCGGGGCGGGGCAGGTAGGCAGTGACCTGGCTCAGGTTCCACTGAGACAATGCGGTTCTGTTCTCAGGCACATGATTCACTCCTTTCGTCGGTCGGCCGGTTGAATGGGAATTCACAGGAACGGATGGGACCAGGGGTGGCTCCAGGTGATGGGACAGGGACGCACGGTGACGCCGGCGGGATGCACTGCAATGAGGCGGGACGCGTCGGGCCGCACCCGGGACCGGCGATAACATACCCGGAATATGCGGTGGCGTGAGTTGGACGACAGTTATCACCCAATAGGTATATACGAAAGAATCCCCATCTTTGTTCGATGGGGATTCGATATATTCAAATAAGGATCTTTTCCCACCGACCCTGCGTCAGAAAGGAAGAAGAAAACACCCGGATCAACCAGGAGGCAACATGGTAGACGTACTGGCCCAACTGACGGACGGTTTTGCGCCGAACGGCAATCTGGCTGAGGATGTTCCAGCCCTGTTCAAGCGCCACGGGCAGGACGGGCTGGCCATTCATGTCACGCTGGTGGCCGAGCAGATCGAGCGGATCGCGGCCCAGTTCGGGATCGACCGGACGGCGGCACTGCAGGCGGCCTGGCTGCACGATGTCAGCCGCATCCTGCCGAAGAGCGCCATGGTCGAGGTGGCCGAGCAGTACGGGGTGGAGGTGCTGCCGGAGGAGCGGGTGCACCCCAGCATTCTGCACGGAAAACTGTCGGCCCTGATCGCCGATCGGGTGTTCCACGTGTCCGATCCGGCGGTGCTCGACGCCATGCGCTGCCATACCACGCTGCGCCCCAACGCCACTGCGCTGGACAAGGCGCTCTTCGTGGCCGACAAGCTGTCGTGGCACCCCGACGACGCCCCGTTCCGGGCAGATTTGGCGGCGGCGCTGACCCGCTCCCTGGATGAGGCAGCCTGGTGCTTCATGAACTGGCTCTGGCAGCAGCCGATGCCGGTGGTGCACCCCTGGGCCCGGGCGGCCCGGGCGGAGCTGGCGGAGCGGGTGGGGGTAAGCCTCGCGTAGGGGTTCTTCAAGCCTCCTCCGCCGCCACACCTGGCGGCAGGCGCCGCCAATCGGGCTGCTGCTCCGGCAGAAAGCCGCAGAAGAGCAGGCGGTTCAAGTAGGAGGGGGAGAGGAGCCGCAGGGCGTGGCGCTCGGGGAACCGGCGGGCCGCCTGTCGGGCGAATTCGGACGGCGCCGCCCCATCCGGGCCAAAGTCGAAGAGGTTGGCTGCCAGCATTCCCCGGGGGTTGAGGCGGGTCGCCGCGAGGTGCATGAACTCCCGGGTGCAGAACTGCGGCGGAATCCCATCGGGGCCGCAGGCATCCAGGATGATCAGGTCATACCGCTCCCGGCTGCGCATCAGGAAGGCATAGCCGTCCCCGATGGCGACCCGCAGCCGACGGCTCCCCGGCAGGGCGAAATGGCGTCGGGCCACGTCCAGCACTGCCGGGTCGAGTTCCACCGCCTGGATCTGCGCCTGTGGAAAGCCCTTCAGGAAGGAGCGGACCACCTCGCCGGCTCCCAGACCAATCAGCAGCACCTGCTGCGGCGGCTCCGGGCGGAAGGCGCGGATGGCCTGAAACCCTTCGGTGATGGGGAGGGTGCAGGCCGTGGGGTCGTCCAGCCGGATGCCCCCCTGGAGCGTGGAGCCGAAGTAGAGCCGGCGGTACTCCCCCTCTTCCCGGACGATGATCGCACCGCTCTTGCCCTGGCAGACGAAGCTCCCCATCGAACGTGGCCCCTCTCCGAATGTTATGTCATTGGGGAGGATTCGGTTTGATTTGGGGATTCCCTCCTGACGAGGCAGGTGCGACCTACTACCCATTACGGAGAGTGAGCTCCGACAACTCATCCGCCCAAAGAGAACAACCGTTCGAAAGTTGTCGAACGGTTGTTCTGGTATTCGCCTGAGCCTCTTGGTATAATCTGGGTAGAGCGGAGGGGAGACACAGCCTCACAAGCGAGGTGAAGTCCCCGTGCTGCCGAGGTGGGTCATCAAAGTGATCGTTGCTACCCTCATAGCTGAGATCATCAGGCTCACATTCAGACTCATCTTCCGTTAGAGCCCCCCATGCGCCCCGGTTTTTGACCGGTACGTAGCAGCTCCCCCCGCTCCTCTTTATAGGGTAGCCCGGGTGAGGGGGCTCGATTCCTACAGCTTCTCCGAGACCGCCTGCGGCAGCGTGAACTGGAGCAGGTAGTCCGGGCCGCCCGCCTTGGAATCGGTGCCGCTCATGTTGAAGCCGCCGAAGGGGTGGACGCCCACCACGGCGCCGGTGGATTTCCGGTTGAAATAGAGGCAGCCCACCATGAACTCCTGTCGGGCCCGCTCCAGGTGCGCCGGGGTGCGGGAGTATACCGAGCCGGTGAGCCCGTACTCCGTGTCGTTGGCCATCGCCAGCGCCTCGGTGAAGTCGGCGGCCTTGATGACGGCGAGCACCGGGCCGAAGATCTCCTCCCGGGCGATGCGGGCCGTCGGCGAAACGTCGGCGAAAATCGTCGGCTCCACGTAGTAGCCGCCGGGCAGCGCATTGCCGCCGCAGACCAACCGGCCTTCGGTGCGGCCGATCACAATATACTCCATGATCTTGCGCTGGAAGCGTTCAGCCGCCACCGGCCCCACCTGCGTCTCCGGGTCGGTGGCAGGGCCCACCTTCAGCCGCTGCGTCCGTGCCACCACCTTGGCCAGCACCTGGTCGTAGACTTCGGCGGTCACAATGGCCCGAGAGCAGGCCGAGCACTTCTGGCCGCTGAAGCCAAAGGCCGAGGCCACGATTCCTGCCGCTGCCTCATCCAGGTCGGCGGAGCCGTCGACAATAATCGCATCCTTGCCGCCCATTTCGGCGATGACCCGGCGGAGGAACTTCTGGCCGGGCTGCACCCTCGCCGCCAGCTCGTAAATATGGCAGCCAACCGCCTTGGAGCCGGTGAAGTTGATGAACCGTACCTCCTTATGGGTGGTCAGGTAGTCGCCCACCTCGGCCGGGTCGGCATAGAGCAGGTTGGCCACCCCGGCGGGCAGGCCGGCCTCCGCCAGCACCGCAAAGAACTGGGCGGCGATCACCGGTGCATCGCCGGCCGGCTTGACGACCACGGTATTCCCGGTGGCAATCGAAGCCGCGGTCATGCCGCAGAGAATGGCCAGCGGGAAGTTGAACGGGCTGTGAATCACGCCGACCCCCATGGGCCGGTACCGCAGTTGGTTCTCCTCGCCGGCGATCGCGGTCAGTTCCTGCGGTCCGGACAGGCGCAGCAGCTGGCGGCCATAGTACTCCAGGAAGTCGATGGCCTCTGCCGTGTCCGCATCGGCCTCGACCCGGTTCTTGCCCACCTCATAGGTCATCCAGGCCGAGAGTTCAAACTTCCGGCGCCGCATGATCGCAGCTGCCCGGAAAAGGAGGGCGGCGCGCTCCTCGGCCGACGTGGCGCTCCACCCGGCGAAGGCCTCTTGCGCCGCATTGACGGCGGCGGCGGCGTCGTACACGGTGCCGCGGGCAACATAGCCCACCACCTGGCTGGGGTCTGACGGATTATAGGAAGCGATGGTCGCGGGCTTCTCGATGCGTCTGCCGCCGATGATCAGCGAATAGGTCCGGCCCAGTTGGCTGCGTACGAGCTCGAGCGCTGCCGCGTAGGCCGCGGCGTTGGCGGGTTCGGCGAAATCACTGAGAGGTTCAGGCCGGTAAGGGATCATCGCACAGGCCTCCTATCCATGAAAGAGATTCTTCAACACAAACCAGAGATTGGCCGGCCGCTCGGCCAGCCGCCGGACGAAGTACGGGTACCAGTCCCGACCGAACGGCACGTAAACACGGGTACGGTAGCCGGCCCGGGCCAGTTCCAACTGGCGCTC
>JBLNEM010000239.1:0-9141 GCA_050262655.1 Mycobacterium leprae
CAACGGCTGTTCTCCGGCTGGCGGGGTTGGGCCCCGGCGCCACCCCCAGCGGCGACGATCTGCTCTGCGGCTTCACCTGCACCCTGGTGCGGGCAGGCCATGTGGCGGCGGCCGAACTGTGCGCCACGATTCGCAGTCTACCGCCTCAGGCCACAACGCCCCTCAGCCGCCATTTCCTACACTGGGCTACCATGGGCGTGGCCCAGGAGCATGCCCTGACATTTGTGGACCAACTGCTGCGAGGGCAAAACGCAGACCCCGGGCCGGTTCTGCGTCACGGCGCCACGTCCGGCGCCGATTGGGCCTCGGGGGCGCTGCTGGCGTTCTATTACCTGGGAAGGGAAGTGTCCCGACGTGAAGCTGTATGACCTTTCGATTCCGACCGGTGTTCAGACTCCACCCTGGCCGACCTATGAGCCGCTTCAGGTCCAGTACTTCAAGCGCCTCTCCTCCAACGGCGCCAACGGACAGATCATCCGCTCCTCCAACCACGTGGGCACTCACCTGGACGGCCAGTGCCACTTCGTCACCGGGGGCATGGACATCGCCTCGATTCCGCTGGACCGGCTCTACGGCCCCGGCGTGGTGGTGGACCTCTCCGATATCGCCGAGGACTACGGCATCTACACCTCCGCCGATATCGAGCGGCGGGTCGACGTGCACGAGGGTGACATTCTCTTCATCCACACCGGTTACAGCCGCTATGGCTGGGACCAGCCCGAGGCCGACGAGCAGCGGTATATGCTGCGCCACCCCGGCCCCACCCGGGAGTTCTGGCAGTGGTGCCTGCGGAAGCGGATCAAACTGCTGGGCATCGATGCCGGGTCGCAGGATCATCCCATGAACACGAAGATCCGCGACTGGCGTCCCGACGAGGCCGCCAAGGCCGATGCGCACTTGAAGGAGAGATACGGCAAGGGACTGGGCGACTTCTTTGCGCCGGAAGACTATCAGGGCATGCACTTCTGCCTCTTCCCGGACGGCATTCTCCATGTGGAGTGCCTGGGGGGCGAGATCAAACAGGTGCTGAACCGGCGGACCACGCTGGGCGTCTTCCCCTGGAAGTTCAAGGACGGCGAGGCCGCCTTCTGCCGGGTCGTGGCGTTCTGTGCGGACTAGGAGACGGATGAGTGAGGGCCTCCCGGACGTATCCCGGGAGGCCTTTCTGCGCGCTGGGGGCAGGAATGGACCCATCGTTAGGGAATCGTATCAACGGCGTTCGAACGAACGTATATCACAGGGGAGAGAGCAGGGAGGTGACCGCAGTGGCTCGTCGGAAAGCGCCCCGCATGGCGGCGTTTCTCTTATGGTTGGCGCTGGTTTTGACCGGCTGCGGCGGGGCGCCATCGTTACAGACACCCTCCGCCGGCGGCGCTGCCGGCTGCCTGGTGGATGCCCCCAGGCCCCCGGCTGATGCACGTCGGGTCGTAGTGAGTCGGGTGGTGGACGGGGATACCGTTCACCTGGCGGACGGTACCACCGTCCGGTTGATCGGCATGAACACGCCGGAGTCGGTCGATCCGCGTCGACCCGTGCAGGCCTACGGGAAGGAAGCGTCGGCCTACACCAAGCAGCTGCTGGAGGGGAAGGAGATCCTGCTGGAGCCCGGTCGGACGCCCAAAGATCAGTACGGCCGTCTGCTGGGGTGGCTGTGGCTGCCGGACGGGCGGTTCGTGAATGCCCTCCTGGTGCGGGATGGCTACGCCCAGGTCTACACGTTCAGCGACAACCCGGATAACGCTCAACTGCTTCTATCGTGTCAGCGGGAGGCCCGGGCGGCCAGCCGCGGGCTCTGGGCGCTGGATGCCTACAAGGATGGCGAACAGGCCGCCAAGATGGACCGAAACGGCACCTCCTCTTCGGCGGCGCAGACCGGCTCGCCGGCCGCCGGCGTGCGAATCACCCGGGAGCCGGGGACGGTCGCCCGGGGCAGCACGGCCACGCTGGTGGCCCAGACGTCGCCCAAAGTCCAGTGCGCCATCACCGTCATCTACAAAAGCGGGGCCAGCCAGGCCGAGGCACTGCAACCGCGACAGGCAGATAGCCAGGGCGCCGTCCGTTGGAGTTGGGCGATCGCCTCTACCACAGCAGTCGGCACGTGGCCCGTCCGGGTAAGCTGCGGTGGCCCGGAGGTAGAGACGACGCTCACGGTCCGATAGCGGGTAAAGCAAAACCGCCCCTCACCAGGGGCGGTTTTTTCGCGCTACCGCAGGAAGCGAACGTGCACGATCTTCTCCCCCGACACCCGGTAGATCGCCACGGCGTGCTCCTCCTCGGGCCGGCGACCGGTGATCCGCTCCTCGTCCACCACGTACTCGCCGATGCGAATGCGGCTCGCCAGGCGGCAGTGCAGTTCCGGGTACTGGGCGAACATGGGACCGTACCGGGCCCGCATCTCGTCGTGCCCCTGCATCAGCCGGTTGCCTGCCCCGTCCTCAATGATCACGTCCGGCGAATAGCAGGCGATGAAGCGCTCCAGGTCCCTGGCGTTATAGGCCTCCAGTTGTGCTGGGACCGGATCCATCGGTGGATTCCCCTTTCCGTTGCGGTGATTTGTCCTGACCTACAGTCGACGACAATCGACAGATGGGTACGGGGATCGTTGTTTTATCTGAGACTTTAGTCCCAGGTCCCAGGCAAGTGGGACCAAATTTCCTATGAAAAATATGGGACCATAGTAGGAGAATATCGATTGACATAGAATTGGTTAATTAGAGATGAAACAAAGCATATACTGCACTCCGAAAAGGCAACCTCCTCGAAAGGGGATGGACGCAAAGTGACGGGGCTACAGGTGGTCCACCACCCATGCCGGCCGCACCGCCGAAGTCGTGTAGATCGTGTCCACACAGGACTCGACGCGGCTTATTTTCGAGCGCGCCAGGTCCTGTTTTTTGTTTGCCGCACCGTTGTTCAAGGGGGGGCCCATATGCTTCTGGACGTACTTCTGCTCAGTTTCATCGTCGCACTGGTTCGCAAAGGACGCCCGTCCAAGACGCTGGGGCTGAAGGATGCGTGGGTGATCTTCCTGGCTCTTGGCATCCAGGTTCTGGCCGTCCTCGTGCCCCGCCGGCTCAGTCCGATCTTCATTCTTCTCTCTTTCTGCGTCCTGTTGATTGGTCTCGTCCGGAATCTGCATGTGCAGAGCCTGCGCCTCGTCTTCCTCGGGGTGCTGCTCAACGTCCTGGTCATCGCCTCGAACCACGGGCAGATGCCGGTCAGCCTCTCCGCAGCCGAACGGTTGGGGGTTGACACGAAGCCGCTGGTGGCGGGCACCGACTACAAGCGGGTGGCCATGACCGACAAGACCCGGTTCGATTTCCTGGGCGACGTGATCTACGTGCCGGTGCCGCTGCCCCGGGTGGTAAGCCTTGGCGATGTGGTGGTGGCCTTCGGCGCCTTCCTGCTGGTTCAGGAATACATGGGAAAACCGATCACTTTTCGGGTTAGAAGTCTGAGCCTGTAGCAACGCGTTCCGCAAGAACGAGAAAGGAGGTGTTCACATGAAGAAGTATCTGCCGTACGTGATCGCCATTCTCTCCCTCGTCGCACTGGTCTCCGCCTCGGTAGCCACTTGGATCTGGTAATACCGCCTCATCACGACTTCTAACCCGTTCACATTTTTATGCTGAAGGGAGGCGACACCATTGCCACGCAAGGCCAGGCTCTACATCTGGACACTAACGGTCCTGGGGGCGTTCTTTCTGTACTGGTTCGGACGAGAAGTCAAGCCAGTGCACTGGCCGCTCCTATTGGGTATGATCGTGGCCACTGTCGCCTTTGACCTTTTGCGAGTTGAACTCCCCACCGGGCAATCCTTCACCCTGAACAGCGTGGTCAACACGCTGGCGATCCTGCTGGGGGGGCCGCCCCTGGCCGTCTGGGTAGCCGGCATCGGGCAATTTGCCTTTGAGATGATCCGCGAGTCCGATGCGGTTCACACCCTGTTCAATACCGGCCAGCTCGTGGTTACCGTCACCGTGACCGGTGCCGTGTACCAGCTTTTGGGCGGCACCGAGACCCTCAATGACCGAACGTTGATGGCAGCGGCGGTCGCGGCCCTGGTCTACTTCCTGGTGAACTCGACGTTGATGGCGACCCTGTTTAACATGCTCATGGGCAAGCCGCTATTGGCTGTCTGGTTGGACATGGTCAAGGGCGGCGTCGAGGTCTACCTGGTGGCGCAGATTCTCGCCCTGGTGGCGACCTATCTGATCATCACCGGTGGCATTGCCTGGTCGGTGGTCTGGGCGGTTCTGCTGATTTTGCTGCAGCGGGTCCTGAGAAGCTACTACGGTTCCCTGCGGCGTAACGCCAACAGCAGCCAACTGCAGGCCATGCAGGACTCGCTGCTGACCGCACTGGTTGCGGCGCTGGACGCCCGGGACATCTACACGTCCGGTCATTCGGTGCGTGTGGCCCATTACACGGAGTTGATCGCCGAGCAGCTGCGTCTGCCCGAAGAGCAGCGCCGTGAACTGAAGTATGCCAGCATCCTGCACGATGTGGGCAAGCTTGGGATTCCCGACGCGGTACTCCGCAAGGACGGTCCCCTGTCGCCCACCGAGCGGGCCCTGATGATGGAACACCCCGATCGGGGCATCGCGATCCTGGGACGGATGGAGGGTGTGCCGCAGGCCGTCTTGCAGATGGTCAAACACCACCACGAATGGGTGAACGGCGGCGGCTATCCGTCCGGCATCCAGGGGGAGCAGATTCCCCTGGGCGCACACATCATCGCGGTGGCGGACGCCTTCGACGCCATGACCTCTGCCCGTCCGTACCGGGGCGGCATGCCCTGGTCCGAGGCGATCAGCCGCCTGCGGCAGGGGCGGGGCACCCAGTTTGATGTTCAGGTGGCCGACGCCTTCCTGCTGGTGCTGGAGCGGCGGTCCGCCCTGGAAGAGGAGATGAAGCAGTTCGCCCCGGTGAATGTCCACGGCGATTCCTCGGAGGCAGCGCCGGTGGAGGTGGGGGCGAGCGGGCAGAAGGCCGGACGGATTCTGCCGGTCCATTCGAAGGAGATCGAGATCATCTACCGGCTGGCGCAGGAGCGGCGTTCGCTGCTCAACCTGTCCCAGACGCTGCAGCGGCTGCTGGATATTCTCTACGACACCGTGGGACCGCATCTGTACTACATTCTGCTGCTGGACAAGAGCTGCGACTACGTGGAATTCCGGGCTTCCGCCGGCGCACCGGCCAATCTCAACGGTCGGCGCTGGCCAATGGGCACCGCTCGGTGTGAGGAGATGCAGCGTGATCCCCGGCCCCGTGTGATCCCCGACGTTGCCGAAACGGAGGGCGTCCCGACGGTCGACCCCAACACCCGCTCGGTGCTGACGGTCCCGCTGGTGACGGATAATCGGGTCATCGGCGCACTGCAGCTGGAGTCCCGTCATCCCGAGGCCTTTGGGCAGGATGAGATCTACCTGCTGACAGCCGTGGCCCAACAGTTGGCCGACGCGATCGAGGTCGCTACGGCACATGAGTTGATGTCCTATGCCGCCTCCCACGATGGCCTGACGGACACGCTGAACCGGACCAACTTCGACCGGCGGTTGGCCGAGGAACTTGCCCGACATGCAGCGGTCCAGGAGCCGCTCTCCGTGGCGATCCTCGACCTCAACAACTTCAAGTTGATCAACGACACCTACGGGCATCTCGTGGGCGACCGCACGATCCGGGCATTTGGGCAGTACCTGAGCGCCGAGCTGCGGCCCGATGAGTTGATTGCCCGGTACGGCGGCGACGAGTTCACCATCATCATGCCGCACTGCGCCAAAGCCGAGGCGAGCCAGCGAATCGAGGAGATCGCCCGGCGTGCCAGCACCCAGGAGTTGAACGGGGTGAGCATTCCGTCGGCGGCGTGGGGCATTGCCACCTACCCGGAAGATGGCGGGACCGTGGACGAGCTGATGGCCGCGGCTGACCGCTCGATGTACGAGTATAAGCGGAAGGCTGGGGTTGCGGAGCGAGCGGGCTGAGGAATTGCACAAAACAGCAGGCCGCCCGGGCAGGATGCCCGGGCGGCCTTGACTATGCAAAATGTGTGTTAATGTTGTGCCGTTGCCGATACCCCCCGGCAAGATTGGTGTTAAATTGGAATTAGTAAGTACATATCAGTGCGGTGTGTGAGGGAGGGGTGTTGGATGCAGCGCAGCCGGATCACGATCCTGGGCAGTGGCGGCGGCGTGGCCCGAGCGGTCCTGGCGGTTTTCAACCGGGCGGCAGGCGACCCGGGCGATCCCTTGTACCCGTTCCTGCAGGCCGGTCCCGTGTACCTGGTGGATCTGGCTCACCCGCCCGAAGGCTATTATGACCGTTTCACCAACCTACGGGGGCGGATCGCGCTGCGGACCTTCTCCTCGAATGATCGCACGGCACTCACCGCACACCTGGCCGAATCCGGCACGGGCCTGCTGCTCGATTGTTCGACCGGTAACCTGACCGGCCCGTTGGAGGGGTGTGCCGAGCAGGGCGTGGCCTACGTGAACACGGCCCTCGAATACGACCAGATCGCCGACGACCCTGCCTTTGCCCTGTTCTCGGGCATGGCCCGCTGCCAGTGGTTCGAGGCGAAGCGGCGCGCCCTGACCGGCAGTCGGGCGATTGTCTGCTCCGGCATGAACCCCGGTATTGTGCAGTGGATGGCCCTGGAGGTGATGCGGGAGTCCCTCGATACCCCCCTCGCCTGCTACATCGTCGAAGACGACACCTCCTTCCTGGCCGATCCGCAGGCCGTGGTCCCGCAGACGGTCTACGTGACGTGGTCGCCCCGGGAGTATCTGGAGGAGGCCGTGGGCAACTTCCCCGCCTACATGCGGCAACACGCCCTGCTCTTCCGGACAGACCGGAGCCACGGCGCCGAGTTCTATGCGGTTCAGTTGGGCCCGCACCGCTTCGCCGGAACGCTGGTGCCCCATGAGGAGGTCTTCAGCCTCGGCCGCCACTTCGGCTTCGAGCTGGGGTACATTTACAAGGTGAACAACCAGACCATGAACCTGGTGCGCCACTACGGCAGCCGGCCCCAGATGCTGCTTTCGCTGCCCCGGGTCTTGCTGGACCCGGATCAGGTAGCGCTGATGGGCATCGACCGTGTGGGTGTGCTCCTGGTCTACCCGGATCGGGAGGAGTACCTCTATAACGCCATGAGCAATGAGGAGGCTGTGCGGGAGTATGGGGTGGGGGCCACCTACCTCCAGGTGGCATGCGGCGTCTATGCTGCAGCCTGCTGCCTGCTCCTCGACTCGGTCCCGGATGGGATCCACTATGTGGACGACCTGCTCCTGGCCGGCGGCAGCCATTACGGCGATTACCTGCGCCGGCATATGCGCCGGTTCGTGCGGGGCACCAACAGCACCAGCATGGGACGCCTGGAGGAGCGGCGGTTGAACCCGGGCGTGACCGGGCGGCGGAGAGCGATCGCCCGCTGATCGGAGACGCAAACGGCAAGCCATGCAGTGGCTTGCCGTTCTGTTTCCTACCGGGTCGCTTCCTTCAGCCGGAGCACGAACGGAATGCTGAGCAGCAGGGCGCCGGCCGTTACCCAGAGCCCGACCACCGGGCTGTAGTACTGGGCAATCAGTCCCATGGCCGCGACGCCGAAGGAGCCGATCGTGTTGCCGATCCCCAGGGTGAGGCCCGAGGCCATGCTCCTGTTCTCCGGGAAGAGCGCCTGACCGAAGACCATCACCACCGATCCGGTGGAGTAGAGGGCGGCGCCCAGCAGGGCGACCAGCACCAGGCTGAGGAAGCCGCTCTTCACCGAAAGGAAGGCCGCCAGCAGCAGGCTGGAGAGCAGGGCCGAGCCGATCATCACCGGTTTGGCGCCGAAGCGGTCGGAGGCGGCGCCCCCGGCCATGTTGCCGACGCTGCCGGCCAGGAAGAGCAGGGAGAGCATGGCGGCGGCCTCGGTCAGCGGCCGACCGGTCGCCTTGTACCAGATCGGCACCAGCGTCAGCACCGTCAGCGCCGCCATGTTGCGCAGACCCACCACCAGCAGCAGGCTGCCCGCCTCCCGCAGTCCCCGCAGGAACTCCGGCGTCAGCAGCGGGCCCTTGCGGGGCTTCGGCACCGGCGCCGGCACCATCACCCAGGCCATCACCAGGGCCATGATCAGGCCGGGAATCGCCACCGTAAGCAGCCCCAGCCGTCCGCCCACCATGAAGGCGCCCGCCGCCACAATCGGGGCCAGCGCTCGCCCGAAGTTGCCGCCGATCATGAAGAGGCTCATGCCGAAGCCCTTCCGTTTGCCCGCCATCTCCCCGACGATCGCCGAGGCGTGGGGGTGGAAGGCGGCGTTGCCCAGACCCGCCAGCAGCAGCACCGCCACCAGCAGCCAGTACGAGGGGGCCAGCCCCAGCGCGGCGCCGGTGAGCAGGCTGCCTACCACCAGCCCGCCGACCACGAAGAGCCGGCCGCCCAACCGGTCGGCCTCGTAGCCCATCACCGGCTGGAGCAGTTGGGTGGTCAGGGCTGCCGCGGTGCTAATGAAGCCCGCCGCCGCCGTGCCGAAGTGCATCTGCGCCATCAGTTCGGGCAGCAGAATGGGGTACAGGTTCGGGTAGGTATCGTTAATCGTATGGGCAACGGCGAAGAGCCCGGTCTTCAGGGCCGTGTTCTGGCGCAGCGACGTGGAACTGGGCTGCGGCGTGTTGGGCGCGATGGTGGCTGCCACGATACCTTCACTCTTTTCTACAATACGAAGTTACACCGCATTATACCATGGTCGCGGCGACGGCAGAGGGGCCGGGCGAATCATCGATCCGTAAAAGGTTTTAATTTAGCTGATTAACAAAGTATAGGTATTCCGGCCGGGATCTGCCACTGCTATACTGACATCACCGGACTGGTGGTCAGACCACCAGTCCAGCGAGCGCCTCCGATGGCCCACGACCTGTGGACCACCGGAGGCTTCTGGTAGAAGGATGGTGTGCGTATGGCAGGTTTCGTGCCGATCAAGAATGAGCGCCTTTACGAGAAGGTGGCGGAGCAGATCAAATCGATGCTCCAGGAGGGGCATTTGCGCGCCGGCGACCGGCTGCCCGCCGAGCGCGACCTGGCGCAGAGGCTGGGGGTGAGCCGGGCAGCGGTGCGTGAGGCGCTCTCCGCCCTGGGCATGGCCGGGCTGGTGGAGGTCCG
>JBLNEM010000240.1:0-3814 GCA_050262655.1 Mycobacterium leprae
CATTCCGCCCCCCCAAGCACTGGCAAGTCGTGCACGATCGTTCCGTGCTTTTGACTGTTGCCATCAAGGAACCCAACAACATTCCAGCTGCTGGGGTCAACCTGCTGCAAATCCTCGATCAGCTCATGTACTTCCCGTGCGAATCCGCCAGTACCGAAGATGACAATGTCACGCACCCTAAGCGCCTCCTACGTCTTCGCCCGTAAACTCCGGCATGGTGGCATGTCCCTCCACCGTGATCCCCTGGCGGCTGACTACCTTCCGGAGGGTCAGCGCCAAGATTTTCAGGTCCAGAACGAAGCTCCAGTGGTCTACATACCAAACATCCAGGCGAAACTTCTCCCCCCACGAGACCGCGTTCCGCCCGTTAATCTGCGCCCACCCGGTAATGCCCGGGCGCACTTCGTGCCGCCTCGCCTGGTCCGCCGTATACCGCGGCAGATACTGCATGAGAAGAGGCCGTGGCCCCACCAGACTCATGTCGCCTTTCAGCACGTTGATCAGCTGAGGCAGTTCGTCCAGGCTCGTGCTGCGCAGGAACTGCCCAAATGGCGCCAGCCGCGCCGAATCCGGCAGAAGTTCGCCATGCTCAGTCCGCTCATCGGTCATCGTCCGGAACTTGTAGAGCGTAAAGGGGCGCCCCTGAAGACCGGGACGGACCTGGTTGAACAGCACCGGCCTCCCCAACTTGGCCGCCACCAGGATGACCAGCAGCAGGAAAACCGGAGAGAGAAGAGCCAGAGCCACCGCGGCAACCAGCAGATCGAAGAGACGCTTGGCAACAGTTCTCACGGTCGGATATCCCCTTAACGCTTGGCGATGTTACGAATGACGGTGACCACCCGCTCCAGATCCGACTCCGTCAGGTTGGAACCCGAAGGCAGGCAGAGCCCTCGTTCAAACAGATCCGCGGCCACCTCGCCACCGACACGCTCGTAGGCAGCGAAGACGGGCTGCAGATGCATGGGCTTCCAAACCGGCCGGGATTCAATGTTGGCAGCCTCCAGGGCCAGCCGAACGCTCTCCCGATCGGCCCCGAACTCGCGGGGATCGATCGTCAGGCAGGTCAGCCACCGCGTATGCCGCCCCCAGGGGGCCTCCGGCGCGAACACAAGGCCGGACAAGTCGCCCAGCGCTGCCTGGTAATATTCGAAGTTTCGCCGCCTGGCCTGCACCCGCTCCGTCAGGACCGGCAGCTGCCCCCGGCCCACGCCGGCCAGGATATTGCTGAGCCTGTAGTTATAGCCGACTTCGGAGTGCTGGTAGTGCGGCGCCGGATCCCGCGCCTGCGTAGCAAGTTTGCGGGCGTGCTGGATCAACTCGGGATCCGCCGAAACCAGCATGCCGCCCCCCGAGGTTGTGATGATCTTGTTCCCGTTGAACGAATAAATGCCGGCCCGCCCGAACGTCCCCGGCGACCGCCCCTTGTATGTCGCACCCAGTGCCTCCGCAGCGTCTTCCACCAGCGGAATGCCGTACTCATTACAAACGGCGAGAACCGGGGCGATGTTTGCACTCTGTCCATACAGGTGAACCAGAACCACCGCTTTGGGCAGCCTTCCGGCTCGTGCACGGGCCCGCACTTCTTCTACCAATAGATCGGGGTCCATATTCCAGGAGGTACGCTCACTGTCGATGAAGACGGGGCGAGCCCCCAGATAGACGATGGGGTTGACGCTGGCCGAAAAGGTCAGGTCGGAGACAAGGACCTCGTCGCCTGCCCCCACCCCCACCAGTTGCAGCGCCAGGTGTAGGGCAGCCGTCCCCGAGGATAGCGCCAGTGCGTGCGGCGCCCCAACGGCGCCACAAAACTCCCGCTCGAAGGCATCCACGTTCGGCCCAAGCGGGGCGATCCAGTTGGTATCGAAGGCGGCCTGGATGTAGGCCATTTCGCCGCCTGTCATGTGGGGGGAAGATAGGAGAATCCGTGGGAGCCCGGAACCGTTGGATACCATGGCACTAACCTCTTTTCCTCCCAGTTAACCTCCAGTGCTACTTGGTCAGCCCGACCAACCGGAGATACTCTGCACGTACTGCCTCCCAGATACCAGGGCGGCGAAAATCTAGCAGCACCCGCTCCCTACCAGCACTACCGTGCCGTCGCCTCAACTCCTCGTCCACCACATATCCTCGGATGGCAGCGGCCAACTCCGCTGCGTCTCGTGGGCTGACAAGAAGTCCCGTTACGCCGTCCAATACTGCGTCGGTGCATCCCGGAATACGGGTAGCGACTACCGGCAGGCGCATCGCCGCCGCCTCCAAGGGAACATTGGGGAACCCCTCGCGATAGGTGGGGAGCACAACGATATCCATGGCACTATATAGTGGTGCAACGTCGAGGGTGCGCCCGGCAAGATGAACACGTGGATCTGACCGCAGCAGTGTTTCCACCGTTGCCGAGATTGGGTCCTGGGGCTCGAAGGGTCCTACCACTAACAAGTGAAGCTCAGGGAACTCCCCGCTGAGCTTTGTCCAGGCCTCCGCCAGTTCGCTAATCCCTTTGTCCTTCACGATGCGCCCGACAAAGCCGATGACCGTCGCCCCTGCCGGAATGCCATAGGCCGCTCGGGTTGAAAGACGCGTGTGGGTATCGAATGCGTCTGGGTTGAAGCGCCCCTCCGCATCCACGCCGTTGGAACTGCCCCCCAGAAGGACCTTCACCTTGCGCGGCGAGCACAACTGCTCAGCGATCAGGACGTTTCGCACCGAATGGCTAACGCAGAGCACCTGGTCGGATAGCAGACAGGAAATCCGCTCCGTCCAACGGAGCAAGGCGCGCTTTGGGCCAGTTGCAGTCACGAACGGTAGACCATGAATGTGGTAGATCTTCACCGGCACTCGGGTCAACCAGGCTGCAATTGTACCCAGCAACCCACCTTTGGGGGTGTGCGCATGCACGATATCGGGGCGAATCCGCCGGAACAACGCCCACAGGCGATATAGCGCTACCAGGTCCTTGAGGGGCGTAATCTGCCGGGCCATCGGCACGGGGTGAAGCGGGATGCGCTCTCGTTCGGCCACAGTTGCGAACAACTCACCAGGCGAAACGACCCCCTCAACCGCGAAGCCGTGCTCCTGCATGTAGCCAATCTGTCCAGCGAGAAAGGCGAATGACTCCGGAACGGTCATCACGTGTACAAGCCTCATCTGCCGCCCTGTCATGCCAGATTCACCTGAGATTCGTCAGCCCGATCCAATGTGGACCGGTACCATTCGAGGGTCTTACGAAGGCCAGACACGAAGTCGGCCTCAGGCTCGTAGCCGAAAGTCTCGCGGGCCAACGTGATGTCGGCGCACGAATATTGGACGTCGCCCGGCCGATTGGGGGCGTAGTTGGGGACCAAATGCGTTCCAAGGAATGCATTGATATGGTGGACCAGGTCGTTCAGCGTGGTGCTGTGCCCACAGGCCACGTTGAAAATCGCCCCGTTTGCTTCAAAAGGCATCGTGGCCGCCAGGAGATTGGCCTGAACCGCGTTCGCCACGTAGGTGAAATCGCGGGCGGTCGTGCCGTCGCCGAAGATGGTGGGCTGAATCCCCTGAAGCATACTCTTGCTGAACTTCGCGATGACTCCGGAGTAGGCCGAGTCAGGGTCCTGACGCTCTCCAAACACGTTGAAGTACCGAAGCCCTACCGTTTCGATGCCATAGCAGGCCGAAAAGGCCTGTAGTAGGTATTCGCCGGCCAACTTGGATACAGCATAGGGCGAAATCGGCTTTGGCTGAAGCGACTCCACTTTCACCAGAGCATTCGTATTACCGTAAGCCGATGAAGAGGCGGCATAGACGACCCGTTGCACCCCGGAATCAACCG
>JBLNEM010000241.1:0-5908 GCA_050262655.1 Mycobacterium leprae
CACGCCTGCCATTACGGGATCGATACGACCCAGGAGAAGTTCCTGGTGGCCCGGGAGCGGACCATCGAGCAGGTGCGGGACTACATTGGGGCGGACAGCCTCTATTACCTCTCTACCGAAGGGATGATCCAGGCGGTAGGCCCCCGGACCGACAAGGGGCATGGCTTCTGCCTGGCCTGTTTCGATTCGGACTATCCGGTGCAGATCATGCACGACGTGGACAAGTATTCGCTGGAGAGGGGCGGGCACGATGACTGAGAACCCCCTGACCTATGCCGATGCCGGTGTGAACCGGGAGCGGCACTACGAACTGGTGAAGCGCATCACCGCTCATACGGAGCGGACCCGGCGCCCTGGCATGATGGCAGGCATCGGCAGTTTCGGCGGCTTCTTCGCCCCCGACCTGAAGCGCTATCCGGACCCGGTGCTGGTCAGCGGCACCGACGGCGTGGGCACCAAGCTGAAAATCGCCTTTCTGACCGGCCGCCACGACACCGTGGGGCAGGACCTGGTGGCCATGTGCGTCAACGACATCCTCTGCCAGGGGGCGGAGCCGCTCTTCTTCCTGGACTACATCGGCACCGGCAAGAAAGAGCTGAGCGTCCTGGAGGCGGTCGTGAAAGGCGTGGCCGACGGCTGTCAACTCGCGGGGTGCGGGCTGGTGGGCGGCGAGACGGCGGAGCTGCCGGGCATGTATGCCGAAGGCGAGTACGACATGGCCGGGTTTGCGGTGGGGATCGTCAACCGGGATCGGGTGCTAACCGGCGAGCGGGTGACCCCCGGTGATGCACTGGTAGCCCTGGGCTCCAGTGGTCTCCACTCCAACGGGTACTCCCTGGCACGACGTGTCCTGCTGCGGCAGGATGGTGGCGCCTTCGAACTGGATGAGCGCCCCCCCGAACTGAAGGGGCGAACCGTGGCCGATGAGTTGCTGACGCCCACTCGTATCTATGCCAGGAGCCTCCTGGCTCTCTACGAGCGCTTCGAGATCCACGGGGCGGCCAATATCACCGGGGGCGGGCTGCATGAGAACATCCCCCGGATGTTGCCGGCCGGAACGGCCGTAGTGGTGCACTGGGGCAGTTGGCAGGTCCCCCCGGTTTTCGAGCTGATCGAGCGGCTGGGCCCCGTGGCGCCGCGGGAGATGGAGTCGACCTTCAACCTGGGGCTGGGCATGCTCCTGGCGGTGCCGGCGGATCAGGCCGGTGCGCTCATTGCGGCAGCAACCGCATTGGGTGAGGCGGCCTTCCTGGTAGGCGAAGTCGTGACTGGCAACGGTGAGGTGACCGTGCGGAGGTGAGCACAATGCTGCGGATTGGGGTGCTCATTTCGGGTCGGGGCTCCAACTTGCAGGCGCTGCTGGACGCCTGCGCCGGGGGTCGGATCGACGGCGGTGTGGTGGTGGTTGTGTCTGACCGGGCCGATGCCGCCGGCCTGGAGAAGGCCCGGCGGGCAGGCGTGGAGGCACTCTTCCTGGATCCGGCAGCCTACCCGACACGCCACGCATACAACCAGGCGTTGGCCCGGGTGTTGCAGGAGCGGCAGGTGGAACTGGTCTGCCTGGCCGGTTACATGCGGCTCGTGAAGCGGCCGCTGCTGGAGGCGTTCCCCGGGCGAATCCTGAATATCCATCCGGCGCTACTGCCCTCGTTTCCCGGGCTGGATGCCCAGCGGCAGGCCCTGGAGCATGGGGTGAAGGTCACGGGCTGTACGGTCCACTTCGTGACCGAAGGGATGGACGAGGGGCCGATCATTCTGCAGGCTGCGGTTCCCGTGCTGCCGAACGACACCGAAGAGAGCCTTTCCGCCCGTATTCTGACGGAAGAACACCGGCTGTACCCCGAAGCGGTTCAGCTTTTTGCCGCCGGACGCCTGCGGGTTGAGGGACGGCGCGTCATCCTGGGGTAGAATAACCTTATGGGGGTGACAGGTTGTGCCGTGCGTCAGAAGGCTGGCGGTAGGGGCTGTCCTGCTGAACGAAGAGGGTAAGGTCCTGCTGGTGCGCAACCGCGGGTACGCCCGGGCGCACTGGTCACTCCCCAAAGGCTCCTGTGAAGATGGCGAATCGTTGGTAGGCACGTTGCAGCGGGAGACCCGGGAAGAGACCGGCCTCGAGGTGGAGCCGATCGCCCTGGCCTTCGTGACCGAGTGGTTTGTGGCGACGCGACAGGAGTGGTACTTACAGTTCTACTTCTACGCCCGGGCCACTGGCGGCACCCTGGGCGTCCAGCCGGACGATGAGGATGTAACAATGGTAAAATGGGTTCCACCGGGGCAGATTCGACGTTTTATGAACTATCGGGCCTGGGTGGAGCCGCTCTTCACGTGGTTGGAGGAACGGTCACCGCGTTACCATCTCTTCTAGGGGCGAATAAGCTTTATGGGTACACAGTTGATTGTGGGCGCAGGGCTGGTGGAGGACGAGGAGAACATCGCCCTGGTGCTGAACCGGTGGGCAATCGGCGATGTCTGGTCCATACCCGGCGGCAGACTGGAATTGGGCGAGTCGTTGACGGACTGCGTGGTGCGGGAGGTCCAGGAGGAGACCGGCCTGCTGGTGGCTCCGGTCGAACTGGCCTATGTGATCGACGCACACAATCTCCCGCACGACCAGCACTTTCTGGTCCACGTCTTCTCGTGCCGGGTGGTAACGGGAACGCTGCGGCGCCCGGAGGCCGATGAGTTTGTTGTGGATGCACGCTGGGTGAAGCGGGCGGAGGCGGCCCGCTATGTGACCTGGCCGATTTATCGCGACCCCATGCTGGCATACTTGGCCGGCCATGAACAGAAGTATTGGCTCGATCGGGATGCCTACCGCCCCGAGAGCGGCAAGGGCCCCCGACTGGAGTGAACAGGAGGGCATTTACGAATGGCAGTGAAGCGTGCGCTGATCAGCGTTTATGATAAGACGGGTATTGTGGATTTTGCCCGCGAACTCCATGCGCTTGGGGTTGAGTTGATCTCCACCGGCGGGACGTATCGGGCGATTGCCGCAGCCGGACTGCCGGTGTTGGAAGTGGCCCAGGTGGCCGGGTTCCCGGAGGTGTTGGACGGGCGGGTTAAGACCTTACAACCGCAGATTCATGCGGGCATCCTGGCGATTCGCAACAACCCCGAACATATGGCGCAGCTGAGGGAACACGGCATCACGCCCATCGACATGGTCGTGGTTAATCTCTATCCCTTCCGGGAGACCGTGGCGGACCCGAACGTGGCGTTGGAAGATGCGGTGGAGAAGATCGACATTGGCGGTCCTTCGATGCTGCGGGGCGCGGCCAAGAACTGGCAGGACGTGGTGGTGCTGGTCAACCCGCAGCGCTACCCGCAGGTGCTGGCCGAACTGCGGCAGAGCGGCGACGTGAGCCTGACCACCAAGTTTGAACTGATGGTCGAGACCTTCGAACATACCAGCAGCTACGATACCGCAATCGCTGCCTGGCTGGGTCATCGCGGCCGCACCATCGTGCTGGCACAGGCTGCGGGCGAGCCGATTCCCGCAGGGGCGCAAACGGCCTACCCCAACAACGTCACCATCAACCTGACAAAGATTCAGGAGCTGCGTTACGGTGAGAATCCGCACCAGCAGGCGGCATTCTACGCCGACCGTTCTGAGGCTGGCGGTACCACCATCGTCGGGGCGAAGCAGCTCCACGGCAAGGAACTCTCCTTCAACAACATCGGCGACGCCAACGCTGCGCTCCAGATCGTAAAGGAGTTTGACCGGCCGGCGGCTGTGGCTGTGAAGCATGCCAACCCCTGTGGTGTGGCGGTGGCAGATACAATCGCCGAGGCTTACCGGAAGGCGTATGCCGCCGACCCGGTCTCCATTTTCGGCGGCATCATCGCCCTGAATCGCCCCTGCGATCTGGAGACCGCCAAGGAGATCAAGCAGATCTTTGTCGAAATCGTGATGGCACCCTCCTTTGAACCAGACGCTCTGGCCTTGCTCAGCAAGAAGAAGGACGTTCGGCTGCTGGAACTCGGGCCGATCGATCGGAGTGCCCCCGCCGGCGCCGATGTGAAGCGGGTGGCAGGCGGGTACCTGATTCAGTCGTGGGACGTCGTCGAAGAGCAGCCTGAGGCCTGGCAGACCGTCACCGAGGCGGCCTGTTCGCCCGCCCTGCTGGACGACCTGCTCCTGGCCTGGAAAGTGGTCAAGCACGTGAAATCCAACGCCATTGTGGTGGCCAAAAACGGCATGACGCTGGGTGTCGGCGCTGGTCAGATGAACCGGATCGATGCGGCCCGCCATGCGCTGCGCCAGGCTGGCGAAGGGGTGCGGGGAGCGGTGCTGGCATCGGATGCCTTCTTCCCCTTCGGCGATGTAGCCGAAGAGGCCGGGAAGGCTGGGATTGCGGCGATTGTGCAGCCCGGTGGTTCGATTCGTGATGAGGAGTCCATTCAGAACTGCAACAAGGCAGGAGTCGCGATGCTCTTTACGGGCATCCGGCATTTCCGTCACTAGGCCATGCAGGCCGATCCGGAGGTAGGAGTCCGATATGAACGTCTTGATCGTAGGCGGCGGGGCCCGGGAACATGCACTGGCCTGGAAGGTGATTCAGAGCCCTCTGGTCGATGAACTGCACGTGGCGCCGGGTAACCCGGGTATTAGCCTGTTTGCCTGGTGTCACCCCGAAGTGCTGGCGGCCGATGTGGTGGCTCAGGTGGCCCTGGCGCAGAAGGTCGCGGCCGACCTGGTCATCGTGGGGCCGGACGCGCCGCTGGCGCACGGGTTGGTTGACGCGCTGGAGGCGCTGGGTATTCGGGCCTTCGGGCCAACGCAGGCCGCCGCCAAAATCGAGTGGTCCAAGGAGTTTGCCAAGGCGTTGATGGCACGGCACCACGTGCCCACTGCCCGCTACGGCTCATTCGCTGACTATGACCAGGCACTGGCCTACCTGGAGCAACAGGGCGCCCCCATCGTAATCAAGGCGGACGGGCTGGCCCTGGGTAAGGGGGTCTATGTCTGCCGCACGCTGGAAGAGGCGCGCCAGGCGCTGCATGCCCTCATGCCGGGAAAGGTCCTGGGCGATGCCGGCGACCGGGTGGTCATCGAGGAGTTCATGGAAGGCCAGGAGGTCAGCGTTCTCTGCTTCTGCGACGGCAAGAGCGTGAAGCAGATGGTCTCGGCCCAGGACCACAAGCGCGTGGGCGAGGGCGACACCGGACCCAATACAGGCGGTATGGGCGCCTATGCGCCGGTTCCGTTCTACACGCCGGAGATCGCCCAGCAGGTCCAGACGCGGATTCTGGAGCCGGTGATCGCCGCCCTGGCCGAGGCGGGCACCCCCTTTGTCGGCTGCCTCTATGCCGGCTTGATGTTGACGGCGGACGGGCCCAAGGTGGTGGAGTTCAACGCCCGCTTTGGCGACCCGGAGGCCCAGGTGGTGCTGACACTGCTGGAGAACGATCTGGTTTCGGTCGCCCTGCGTTGTGTCGAAGGCCGCCTGGACGAGGTCGAACTGAAGTTCCGACCGGAGTCCGCTGCCTACGTGGTGCTGGCGTCGGCCGGTTATCCGGGTGAGTACCAGAAGGGACTGCCAATCAGCGGGTTGGAAGAGGCGGACCAGTTGGGGACCACGGTCTTCCACGCCGGGACAGACGTGGATGAGGAAGGGCAGCTGGTGACCGCCGGTGGGCGGGTGATGGGCGTTCTCGCCGTGGGCGATACCCTGGACGAGGCGCTGACCAACGCCTATCGCGGGGCCGGCGCAATCCAATTCGAAGGCAAGAGCCTGCGGCGTGACATTGGCCTGCATGCACGAAAAGGGTGAAACCTCTAAGAACAACCCCCCGTCTAATTAGGTGACAACCTACAGACGGGGGGTTTTTGCATGCGGCGTAGTATGTGGATTGCGCTGGTGGTGCTGGGCGGTCTGTTGTTCAGCGCGGCGCTCTTTCGGCCTCA
>JBLNEM010000242.1:0-3666 GCA_050262655.1 Mycobacterium leprae
TCCTAACGGCAGCACCCGCGCCGCCGTCGGAGGGGGCGCTCAGCTTCGTATCGGGTTGGACCCGCCGGCTGCGGTGACGCTTGACTTCGTTTTGCGGTCTTAACACCCTCGCCGCCGGAGCCCGAACGGCGTCACAGACCTGCCGGCTGCGGGGGGCGCACAGCTTCGTATCGGGTTGGACCCGCCGGCTGCGGGGACGCTTGACTTCGTTCTGCGGTCTCAACACCCCAGCTTGCGTCTGCTCGCGCAAAAAGCCCGCCGCTGCACAACGCAGCGGCGGGCTTTTCCTATAGGTAGCGCTCCAGCCAATCCCGGGTGGCGGCTACCATGGTGGTGGTGGTCCAGTGGTTGAGGCGCGGGTACTCGGTCAGGACCAGATGGTCGGGGTGGGTGGCGTACAGCGGTTGGGCTTTGGCCAGGAAGCGCTGGACGCCTTTCACGGGGAGGGTCTTGTCGGCTGTGCCGTGCAGCATCAGGAGGGGGGGCGATTGCATGGACCTGGGCCCCGGGGCGTTGTGGTCGGTGACGGAGTCGCGTTCGTAATCCCTTTTTACTCCTGTCCCCGCCAGTCGACGCGCCACAGCACGAGCCAGACCGACACGACCGAGAACGCCAGGAGGTAGAGGCAGTCATTCGCCACTGGGTTGCTCCAGCCTGTCACCAGCAGCCGGCGGAATCCGTCTGCGGCATAGGTGGAAGGGAGCAGGCGGGAGGTCCACTGCAGCGGCAGCGGCAGTGCGGACATGGGCATCATGGTGGGGCTGAGGAAGTTGATCGCCAGGGCGAGGAATTGGGTGATGTAGCTGGCCACCTGGAAGGTGGGGCTCCAAAAACCAATGAAGGCGCCGAAGCCGGCCAGGCTGATCAGCGAGAGCAGCGCGAACGGCACCAGGGCTACGCTCAGCTTGAGTTGCAGGCCAAAGACCAGTACACCGGCGAGACCGACAATGATGCAGCCGGGAATCGCCGACGTCAGGCCCTGGAACATCACCGCCAGGATGAAGCTGACTTTATGGATGGGCAGGCTGATGTAGTAATCGAAATGGCGCCGCTCCTTTTGGGTGGAGATCGACTGACCCATGGCCAGCGTGGTGTTGAGCACCAGGCTGTAGACCATGTTGCCCGTCACAATATAGGTGATCTGCTCCTGCGAGGAGTCTGGGGCGAAGAAGCGGAGGAACAGCAGCACGGAGAGCGGGAAGATCGGCCCCATGGCCACCATCCAGCCCCAGGACTCGCGCAGCTCGAGCAGTTGAATGATGCTCAGAACCCATAGGTCTCGCAGGTGTTTGCTAATCGCCATTGATGAATACCTCCTCGCCGCCTACCGCGAAGTACACGTCCTCCAAGCTGGGCGGGATCAGGCGATATTCCTCGAAACCAATCTCATGGGCCTGGGCGATGACTGCATCCACCACGCGGCCGGCGCTCGACTTGTTTAGCGTGAGGCGCAACCGCGTATCGCTGAGGGCCTGCGGCAGACCGAACTGACGAAGGAAGGCCTCGGCCCTGGCCTGGTGACCGGGAATAACGGTCACCTCGAGCCGCAGCCGCTGATCCACACGCTGTTTGAGGGCTCCGACCGTATTGATTGCGAGGAGGCGGCCATGGTCGATGATGGCCACCCGGTCCACCACCAGTTCGGCCTCGAGGACGTTATGGGTCACGACGAGAACGGTGGTCCCTTCCATCTGGTTGCGCCGTCGGATCAGGTCCCAAACCAGCCTTCGGTTGGCCGGGTCCAGTTCATTCGTCGGTTCGTCGAATACGAGTACAGGCAGCCGGCCAATCAGGGCGGTGCCGATCCCCACCAGGCGCTGCTGCCCTCCGGAGAGCGAGCGCAACTGCCGGTTGCTGGCGGGCCCCAGACCAAGCTGGGCAACCAGTTCGGCCGCCTGCTGTCTGGCGTTGCTGCTGCGCATGCCGCGCAGCCGTCCCGTGAAGGTAAGGGCCTCAGTCGTGGTCAGATGACTGAGGGCAAGTGGCACCTGGGGATAGTAGGCCGCAACGGTCGGCGCCCAATCGGGCTGCCGCACTACATCCCGGCCCAGCAGGGTAATCGAACCACTGGTGGGCTGGATATGGCCCACCATCTGCTTGACCAGGGTTGTCTTGCCGGCCCCGTTCGGCCCCAGGATCGCCAGAATCTCGCCCTCGTTCACATCCAGGCTGATCTGGTTATTGGCCAGCACTTTTCCCTTTTTGTAGATCTTCGTCAGTCTGTGGACCCTGTAAACGGGCTTCAGGGAAGCCACCTCCACTCGGTAGAACCAGTGAAGTGAACCGGCTCGCCACCGATTCTGTAGATTCTGTCTTCGAGTGGGTTTAGCCTTCAATGCAAAAACCGCCTCCGACGGTTCGTCAAGCAGTCTCCCTTGACAGGGGGGCTTGACAACCGGGGGCGGTCTTGTTAATCGTCCGACCTGATTACCAGGTCACGCGCGCCACCTTCATCCCTGCGTGGGCCGGCCCGCGCACCAGTTCCCACGAGCGGTCCTCCAGGTTTGTAAAGACTACGGGGGTAACAAGGGAGGGGACTCTGCCCCGAATTTCGTTCAGGTTTACCTCCACCACCGGTTGCCCCGCTCGCACCTCGTCTCCTTCTTTCACCAGCGGCAGGAAGCCGACGCCGTTCAGCTTGACGGTATCGATGCCGATATGCACCAGGACCTCCAGCCCTTCCTTGCTGCGGATCCCAATCGCATGACCGGTGGGGAAGAGGGTCACGACTGTGCCGTTAACCGGCGCCACAACGATTCCGCTGGTGGGTTCCACGCAGAAGCCATCGCCCATCATCTTCTCGGCGAATACGGGGTCCGGCACATCGGTGATCGGCTTCACCTGTCCGTCCACCGGGCAGTGGACGGTCACATAGCAGGCATGGGGGTGCTCTTCTGGCTCGGCTTTGACCGTCGCCGGGGCCGGCGGCGTGGTCGCCTCCGGGCCCTCGGCGACAATGCGTTTGATCTGCTCCTTGAGGGCGTCGCTCTCGGTGCCGAAGACCGCCTGCATGTTGTTGCCGACCTCCAGGACGCCGGCTGCGCCCAACTGCTTCAGTCGGCCTGTCTGGACCTGGTTCTTGTCCTTCACCGTAACGCGCAAACGAGTGATGCAGGCATCCAGGTTCTCGATGTTGCCCGCTCCGCCGAAGGCCGCCAGAATCTGCGCCGGTCTGGACTCGTGGGCTGCAGCCGCCTTCCCGGTCGGGGTCGCCACGGCGGCGTCGGCTGGCACATCCAGCGGTTCCCGGCCTGGCGTCTTCAGGTCAAAACGACGAATCGCCCAGCGGAAGCCAAAGTAGTAGATCACGGCAAAGACCATTCCCACCGGGATGATCAGAAGCGGCCTGGTCGCAAGCCCCCAGTTCAGTACGTAGTCGATAAAACCGCCGGAGAAGGTGAATCCGTCCCGAACGCCCAGCAGGTCCAGGGCGACAAAGGAGAGGCCGGCGAACACGGAGTGGATCACAAACAGGATCGGCGCCGCAAACGCAAAGGAGAACTCAACCGGTTCCGTGATTCCCGTCAGGAAAGAGGTGAGTGCCGCCGATGCCATGATGCCGCTGACCTCACGGCGCCGTTCGGGCCTGGCCTCATGGCTCATCGCCAGTGCTGCGGCGGGTAGACCCAGGAGCATGAATGGGAAGAGTCCCCCAAGGAAGCGACC
>JBLNEM010000243.1:0-12605 GCA_050262655.1 Mycobacterium leprae
TTTCAATGCAGGCAATGTTGTCCTTTTCTATCCTCCATACCGTGTCGACATTTCGCTGAATTTCTTTGTGCTTCTTCTGGCGCTCCTATTCATCGCGCTGCATTTCATCTTCAACGCGATCGATAGCGCACGCAAGATGCCGGCGCGCGTTACCGCCTACCGGCACCAGAAAGGGGAAAGGGATTCGGACCGCGCCTTGCGCGAAGCACTGAAGGCATTGTTCGAAGGCCGCTTCGTACAGGCCGAGAAAGCGGCCTCTGAGGCGGATGACGCCCTGATGGAGAAGTACCTCGGCGGCGAGGAGCTCACGGTTGACGAGATCAAGAGCGCTCTGCGCAAGCTGACCATCGCCAACAAGATCACTCCGGTCACCTGCGGCTCGTCCTACAAGAACAAGGGTGTTCAGCCCATGCTCGACGCCGTCATCGACTACATGCCCAGCCCGCTGGACATCCCGCCGATCGAAGGTACCGACCTTCAGACCGGTGACGCCATCGTGCGGCACGCCGATGACACCGAGCCGTTCTCGGCTCTGGCGTTCAAGATCATGACCGACCCCTTCGTCGGTAAGCTCTGCTTCTTCCGGACCTACTCCGGCAAGCTGTCCGCTGGTAGCTACGTTTACAACTCTACCAAGGGCAAGCGTGAACGGATCGGCCGTATCCTGCAGATGCATGCCAACCACCGGGAAGAGATCCAGGGTGTGTCCACGGGCGATATCGCTGCGGCGGTTGGCCTGAAGGATACCACCACCGGCGACACCCTCTGCCTGGAAGAGAACCCGGTTGTCCTCGAGTCGATGGAGTTCCCGGAGCCGGTTATCCAGCTCGCCGTCGAACCCAAGACCAAGGCCGACCAGGAGAAGCTGACCACCTCGCTGCTGAAGCTGGCCGAAGAAGATCCGACCTTCCGGATGTTCACCGACCCCGAGACCGCTCAGACGATCATCGCCGGTATGGGCGAACTCCACCTGGAGATCATCGTCGACCGGCTGCAGCGTGAGTTCAAGGTTGGCGTCAACGTCGGTAAGCCCCAGGTTGCCTACCGTGAAACCATCAAGTCCAAGGTGGAGAACGTGGAAGGCAAGTTTGTGCGGCAGTCCGGCGGCCGTGGCCAGTACGGCCATGCGGTCATCAGTATGGAGCCCTCGGAGCCCAACGCCGGGTTCGTGTTCGAGAACAAGATCGTCGGCGGCGTGGTCCCGAGAGAGTATGTCCCGGCCATCGAGAACGGCGCCCGCGAGGCTCTGCTGAACGGTGTCATCGCCGGCTTCCCCATGATCGACGTCAAGGTCTCCCTGACCTACGGCTCGTATCATGAGGTTGACTCCAACGAAATGGCCTTCAAGATCGCCGGTTCTATGGCTGCCAAGGCAGCTGCCGCCAAGGCGAATCCGATCCTCCTCGAGCCTTACATGAAGGTCGAGGTTGTGGTGCCGGAGGAGTATATGGGCGACGTAATCGGCGACCTGAACAGCCGCCGTGGTCGGATCGAGGGTATGGAGAACCGGGCTGGTGCCCAGGTGATCCGCTCCCAGGTCCCCCTGGCCGAAATGTTCGGTTACGCTACCGACCTGCGTTCGGGTACCCAGGGCCGTGGCCTCTACACGATGCAGTTTGACCACTACGAGGAAGTTCCCGCGAACGTGGCCAAGCCGATCATCGAGAAGGCTCAGGGCAAGGCCTAGTCTGCAGGCTCGGATTGCATAACACCAGTGGCTAGCCCCGCAAGGGGCATGAAACCCTAAGCTTCCGTAAGGAGGAGACTTTTCACAATGGGCAAGGCTAAGTTTGAGCGTACCAAGCCCCACGTCAACATCGGCACCATTGGCCACGTTGACCACGGCAAGACCACCCTGACCGCTGCGATCACCAAGGTTCTGGCTGAGCGTGGCGGCGCCCAGTTCATGGCTTACGACCAGATCGACAAGGCCCCGGAAGAGAAGGCCCGTGGTATCACGATCAACACCGCTCACGTCGAGTACCAGACCGAGAAGCGGCACTATGCTCACGTGGACTGCCCAGGACACGCTGACTATGTGAAGAACATGATCACCGGTGCCGCTCAGATGGACGGCGCCATCCTCGTGGTCTCCGCCGCTGACGGCCCCATGCCCCAGACCCGTGAGCACATCCTGCTCGCCCGTCAGGTCGGCGTGCCCGCCATGGTCGTGTTCCTGAACAAGTGCGACATGGTCGACGACGAAGAGCTGATCGAGCTCGTCGAGATGGAAGTGCGTGAGCTGCTCTCCGTCTACGAGTTCCCCGGCGACGAGATTCCGTTCGTCCGTGGCTCGGCCGTTGAGGCCCTTGCCGGCAACGCCAAGTGGGTTGGCTGCATCGACGAGCTGATGAACGCCGTCGACTCCTATATCCCGACCCCGGAGCGTGACGATGCGAAGCCCTTCCTGATGCCCGTTGAGGACGTCTTCACCATCACCGGTCGTGGCACCGTCGTGACCGGCCGTGTGGAGCGTGGCCACCTGAAGGTTGGCGAGACCGTCGCCATCATCGGCCTGAAGGAAGAGACCAAGAACACCGTCGCTACCGGCCTCGAGATGTTCCGCAAGCTGCTGGACGAGGTTATGGCCGGTGACAACGTCGGCGTCCTCCTCCGTGGCGTTGACCGCAAGGAAGTCGAGCGTGGCCAGGTTCTGGCGAAGCCCGGCTCCATCAACCCCCACACCAAGTTCCAGGGCCAGATCTACGTTCTGTCCAAGGAAGAAGGCGGCCGCCACAGCCCGTTCTTTAACGGCTACCGTCCGCAGTTCTACTTCCGGACCACCGACGTGACTGGCAACGTCAAGCTGCCCGAGGGCATCGAGATGGTGATGCCTGGCGACAACGTCAAGATCGACGTTGAGCTGATCACCCCGATCGCTATCGAAGAAGGCCTGCGGTTCGCCGTCCGTGAGGGTGGCCGCACCGTCGCCTCTGGCGTCGTGACTGCCATCAACGCCTAAGTTAAGGGCGATAAGGGAGCAGGGGAGCCCCCGGAATAGCGGTGGCTCCCCGGCCCCCAGGCTCGGAAGCGCCTCCACCGCTCTTACAAGAGGAGGGAAGAGACCATGGCCAACCAGAAGATCCGCATCAAGCTGCGGGCCTTCGATCACAAGCTCCTGGACGCCTCTGCGGCGAAGATCGTCGAGACGGCCCAGCGGACCGGCGCCAGCGTTAGCGGCCCGATTCCGTTGCCTACCGAGCGGAACATCTACACGATTCTGACCGCTCCGAACGGCGAAAAGGACATCCGTGAGCAGTTTGAGCAGCGCACCCACAAGCGGCTGATCGACATCCTGGAGCCCGGCTCCAAGACCGTTGAAGCCCTGATGCGGCTGGACCTGCCCGCAGGCGTCGACATCGAGATCAAGCTCTAAGTCCGGAGAATCGCTACTCCGGCCAGACCGGCAGGCGGTCTGAACTATTAATCACGTCGCCCGGGGTTGGGCGTCTCGCCCGAACCACGGAGTGGGGCCTGCTACACCCCCCACTGTGCGACCACTGATTTGGAGGTGTACGTTTCGTGAAGAAGTCCATTCTTGGCAAGAAGCTGGGCATGACCCAGGTCTTTGCTGCAGACGGCAAGATCATTCCCGTCACTGTAGTAGAAGCCGGGCCCTGCACGGTCGTCCAGAAGAAGACGACCACCACCGATGGCTACAACGCCATTCAGGTCGGTTTCGACACCATCAAGGAAAAGCTGGTCAACAAGCCGGCCAAGGGTCATTTTGAGAAGGCGAACGTGAAGTACACTCGCTACCTGCGGGAACTTCGCCTCGAAGACGCCGAGCAGTACAACGTGGGCGACACCATTAAGGCCGACATCTTTGCCGAGGGCGACCTGGTTGATGTCAGCGGCATCTCTCGTGGTAAAGGCTTCGCCGGCGGCATCAAGCGGTGGGGTTTCCACCGGGGTCCGGAAGCCCACGGCTCGAAATATCATCGGTCTCCTGGTTCGCTCGGTCAGCGCACCTGGGCACGTGTGCCGAAGGGCCGCAAGCTGCCTGGCCGCCTGGGCGGCGAGAAGATCACCGTTCAGGGCCTGCGGGTCGTGCGTATCGACGCCGAGCGCAACCTGCTCCTGATCAAGGGTGCCGTCCCCGGCGCCAAGAACTCCCTGATCACGATCCGCGACTCTGTCAAGGCCGCCAAGGCCCGTTAGTAGGTCCGAAAGGAGGAGCAAAAGATGCCGAAAGTGGCCGTTTTGAATAAGGAAGGCGCCACCGTAGGGGAGATCACCCTTTCGGACGCCGTCTTCGCGGCGGAGGTGAACCCGGGTCTGCTGCACGAGGCTGTTACCATGTACCTCGCGAATCAGCGCCAGGGCACTTCCGACACCAAGACTCGGGCTGAAGTTTCCGGCGGCGGCAGGAAGCCGTGGAAGCAGAAGGGTACTGGTCGGGCTCGTCAGGGTTCCACTCGGTCGCCGCAGTGGCGGCATGGTGGTATCGTGTTCGGTCCGCATCCCCGTGAGTTTGGCTGGTCCATGCCGAAGAAGGCCCGTCGTGTTGCCCTGCGTGGTGCGCTGAGCGCCAAGCTGGCAGCCGGTGAGCTGGTCGTCCTCGACAGCTTCGAAATCGAGGCTCCGAAGACGAAGGAAGTTACCGCTTTGCTGAGCAACCTCGGTGTGACCGGTAAGGCCTACATCGTGATGCCGGAGCAGAGCACCAACGTTTACAAGTCGGCCCGCAACATCCCCGGTGTCAACACCAACGCAGCTCGGAACCTGAACGTGTACGAGGTTCTGAACGGCGGCAAGATCATCCTGACTCGGGATGCCGTGGCCAAGGTTGAGGAGGTGCTGGGCTAATGGACGCTCGTGACATCATCCTCAAGCCGCTGATCACCGAAAAGGCGATGGCGAAGATGGCTGAGAACCGCTACGCCTTCAAGGTGCGGCTCGATGCCAACAAGACCGAGATCAAGGATGCCATCGAAGAGATCTTCAAGGTGACCGTCCTCTCCGTCAACACCATGCGCCAGCATGGCAAGGTGCGCCGGATGGGCAAGTACCAGGGCCGCCGGTCCGACTGGAAGAAGGCCGTCATCCAGCTCAAGGAAGGCGACAGCATCAAGATCTTCGAGGGTCTGTAAGGAGGGTAACCGATGGGAATCAAGAGCTTCAGGCCCACTTCCCCGGGTATCCGCCAGATGACTGTTTCCACCTTCGAGGAGATCACGAAGGCGAAGCCGGAGAAATCGCTCCTGGAACGCCTCAACTCCAAGGCTGGTCGGAACAGCTACGGCCGCATTACTACCCGGCATCAGGGCGGCGGCGTCAAGCGGATGTACCGGATCATCGACTTCAAGCGTAACGAGTTCGATGGCCAGGCCGCCAAGGTCATCGCCATCGAATATGACCCGAACCGCACCCCGCGGATCGCTCTGCTTCAGTACCCCAACGGTGTCAAGCGGTATATCATCGCTCCCGAGGGTCTGAAGGTCGGCGACTCCGTCTTCAGCGGTCCGACTTCTGATATCAAGGTTGGCAACTGCCTGCCGCTGGCGAACATCCCGGTTGGTACCACCGTGCACAACGTCGAGCTGAAGCCCGGCGCCGGTGCCCAGATGGTCCGCTCGGCTGGCGCCTACGCCCAGATCATGGCCAAGGAGAACGGGTTCGCCCTGCTCCGCCTGCCGTCTGGCGAGCAGCGCAAGGTCCACCTCGAGTGCCGTGCTACCATCGGCACCGTGGGCAACCTCGACCATGAGAACGTCGTGATCGGTAAGGCTGGCCGCACCCGCAAGATGGGCATCCGCCCGACCGTCCGTGGTGTGGTTATGAACCCGGTCGACCATCCGCATGGTGGTGGCGAAGGCAAGGCTCCGATTGGCCATCCTGGACCGCTCTCTCCTTGGGGCAAGCCCACCCTGGGCTACAAGACTCGCTCCAAGAAGAACAAGTCCGACAAGTATATCGTCAGCCGGCGTAAGAAGTAGGAAGGGGTGTAGGAAACTATGGGTCGCTCCCTCAAGAAGGGGCCGTATATCGATCCCTCCGTTGAGAAGAAGATCCTCGCCATGAACGCAGCCGGCGAGAAGAAGGTCTTCAAGACGTGGGCCCGTGCCTCCACCATCTTCCCGGAGATGGTCGGTCACACGGTTGCTGTCCACAACGGCCACAAGCATGTCCCGGTCTACTGCACCGAGGAAATGGTCGGCCACAAGCTGGGTGAGTTCGCTCCGACCCGGACGTTCAGGGGTCACGGCGGCGACGAGAAAGCCAGCCGCGTGAAGTAGGATCCTTGAACTTAAGGAGAAGGAGGTAATCTGACGTGGAAGTCAAGGCATGCACTCGCCACGAGCGCATCTCGCCGCAGAAGGTCCGGGTTGTTATGAACCTGGTGCGCGGCAAGAGCGTGGAAGAGGCGCTCGCAATGCTCGCATTCATTCCGCGGAAGGCCAGCGAACCGATCGCCAAGGTGATCAAGTCGGCCGCCGCCAATGCCGAGCACAATTTCAACTTGAACAAGAAGAACCTGGTCATTTCCCAGGCCTACGTCGACCAGGGTCCCACCATGAAGCGGTTCCATCCGCACCAGCGGGGTCAGGCATTCCCGATCCTGAAGCGGACCTCCCACATCACCGTCTGGGTGAAGGAAAAGGGGGCTAAGTAGCAGTGGGTCAGAAAGTACACCCGAAGGGCCTCCGGATTGGCATCGTCAAGGACTGGGACACCCGCTGGTATGCGAATAAGCAGAACTTCAGCGCCCTGCTCGTTGAGGATGTCAAGATCCGCAAGTTCGTCAAGAAGGCTCTCTACAACAGCGGCGTCTCCCGTATCGAGATCGAGCGGGCGGCGAACCGTGTGAAGGTTACCGTGCACACCGCCAAGCCTGGCATGGTCATCGGCAAGCAGGGTCAGGGCATCACCGACCTGCAGAAGCAGCTCGAGGCCATTTCCGGCAAGTCTGTCTCGGTCAACGTGATCGAGGTTCGGCTGGCGGAGATCGATGCTCAGCTCCTCGCTGAGTCGATCGCCCAGCAGCTGGAGAAGCGCATCGCTTTCCGGCGGGCCATGAAGCAGGGCATTCAGAAGGCCATGCGGGTTGGCGCCAAGGGCGTTCGTCTCGTGATCAGCGGCCGTATCGGCGGCGCCGAAATCGCCCGTCGTGAGCGGTCCTGGGAAGGTACCGTGCCCCTGCACACGCTGCGGGCCGATATCGACTATGGTTTCGCTGAGGCTACCACCACCTACGGCAAGATCGGCGTCAAGGCGTGGGTCTATGCCGGCGACAAGATCAACCCGGCTGCTTCCATGGAGCGCCGTGGCGATCGTGGCGATCGTCGTGGTGATCGCGGTGGCGACCGTGGTGGTCGTCGTGGTGGCGGTCGTCCGCAGGGCGCCGGCGCCGGTGATCGTGGTGGCAACCGCCCGCAGGGTGGTCCCCGTCCTGCCGCTCCGGATCGTGCTTCGATCGCTGCCGGCCCGAAGCCCGTTAATCGGGAAGGGGGTCAGCGCTAATGCTCGCACCGAAGCGTGTTAAGTGGCGTCGGCCTCACAAGGCCGCTCAGCGCCTGAACCGTGGCGTCTCCAAGGGCGGTAACTCCGTCACCCAGGGCGACTACGGCCTCCAGGCTCTCGAAGCCTCTTTTGTCACCGATCGTCAGATCGAAGCTGCCCGTATTGCGATGACCCGTTTCATCAAGCGTGGCGGCCAGGTCTGGATCAAGATTTTCCCGCACAAGTCCATCACCCGTAAGCCGGCTGAGACCCGTATGGGTTCCGGCAAGGGTGCGCCTGAGTACTGGGTCGCCGTCGTCAAGCCGGGCCGGGTCATGTTCGAGCTGGCCGGTGTTGATGAGGCGACTGCCAAGGAAGCCCTGCGCCTGGCCTCCCACAAGCTGCCTGTGAAGTGCAAGTTTGTGAAGCGTGAAGGCCTGGAGACGGTGGCTCCTACCGCAGAGACTGGTGGTGAAACGAATGAAGGTTAAGGATCTCCGCGATCTGTCCAACGAGGAGATTACCGCCAAGGTCTCCACGCTGAAGGAAGAACTCTTTAACCTCCGTTTCCAGTTGGCGGTAAACAATCTGGAGAACAGCGCTCGCATTCGTGAGGTGCGCCGGTCGATCGCTCAGTGCAAGACCGTCCTCCGTGAACGCGAGAATGGCGCCAACGCCTAAGGGAGGAGGGACCAGGCATGAGTGAAGAGCGCAATCTCCGCAAGACTCGCATCGGCATTGTTTCCAGCGACAAGATGGACAAGACCGTTGTCGTCAGCGTTGAGACCATGGTCGAGCACCCGCTTTACAAGAAGCGGGTCAAGATGACCAAGAAGTTTAAGGCGCACGACGAGAACAACCAGTGCAAGATGGGTGACAAGGTGCGGATCGCTGAGACCCGCCCGCTGTCCAAGGACAAGCGCTGGCGTGTGGTCGAGATCATCGAAACGGCTCGGGTATAGAATTACTCTCCGGGATTCCCGGGCCTGCCCAGAGGCAGGTTAGCCAGGTCCCTCGAGTTGATCTGGGGGAAACCGGCTAGCTATCGAGAGGAGGTTCCAGGCCATGATTCAGATGCAAACCAGAATGGCGGTCGCCGATAACACGGGCGCCAAAGAGCTTATGTGCATCAAGGTTCTGGGCGGCTCCATGCGCCGGTACGCCAGCATCGGTGACATCGTCGTCTGCTCTGTCAAAGAGGCCGCTCCTGGCGGCGTCGTGAAGAAGGGCGATGTGGTCAAGGCCGTGGTGGTGCGTACTAAGAAGAGCGTTCGTCGTGTGGACGGTTCCTACATCCGCTTTGACGAGAATGCTGCCGTCATCCTGAAAGACGAGAAGGAGCCCAAGGGCACTCGTATCTTCGGCCCGGTCGCACGCGAACTGCGTGACCGGGATTTCATGAAGATCATCTCCCTGGCTCCCGAAGTCCTGTAAGCGGGGGGAGGTAGCAAACATGGCAGATGTTAAGGTACACGTCCGTAAGGACGAAGAGGTCGTTGTCATCACCGGCAAGGACAAGGGCAAGCAGGGCAAGATCAAGAAGGTTCTTCCCAAGACCGGCCGTGTGGTCGTCGAGGGCGTTAACATGGTCAAGAAGCACACCAAGCCCGGTCCGAAGAACATGCAGGGCGGCATCATTGAGATGGAAGCGCCGATTCACGCTTCCAACGTGATGACCCTTGCCAAGGTTGAGGCGAAGAAGGCAAAGAAGAACGGCTAGCTCTTCGCTACCGTAGAAAGGAGGCTTGTGTCACTTGGCCACGCTTAAGACGAAGTATGAGCAGGAAGTAGTGCCTGCCCTTCAGAAGCAGTTCAATTACGCCAACGTGATGATGATCCCTCGGCTCGAGAAGATCGTCGTGAACGTTGGTTTGGGTGAAGCGGTTCAGAACGCCAAGGCCGTTGACGCCGCTGTCGCTGACATCGCCGCCATCACCGGTCAGAAGCCGGTGGTCACGAAGGCGAAGAAGTCGATCGCAAACTTCAAGCTCCGCGCCGGCATGCCGATCGGCTGCAAGGTGACCCTGCGGGGCGAGCGTATGTGGGACTTCCTGGAGAAGCTGGTTAACCTGGCCCTCCCCCGCGTGCGCGACTTCCGTGGCGTTTCGCCGAAGGCTTTTGACGGCCGGGGCAACTACGCCCTGGGCCTCAAGGAACAGCTTATCTTCCCGGAGATCGACTACGACAAGGTAGATAAGATCCGGGGTATGGACATCATCGTGGTTACGACGGCTGGGACCGACGAGGAAGCCAAGTCTCTCCTCAAGGGTCTCGGAATGCCTTTCGCAGACAAGTAAAGGGGGGCGAACGTAGTGGCAAAGACATCGCTGAAGCTCAAGGCTGCTGCCCCGCAGAAGTTTGCGGTTCGGACCTATAACCGTTGCAAGCTCTGCGGCCGCCCTCACGCCTACATGCGGAAGTTCGGCATCTGCCGGCACTGCTTCCGCAAGATGGCCCACGAAGGGCAGATCCCTGGCGTTCGTAAGGCTAGCTGGTAAAGTTGCGACTCGGGCAGGGGGGCTGGGCAGAAACGGAGCGATCCGTTATCTGCCTGCACCCAGTGCATAAGGAACCCTCCACACTGGGGCCGCGTCTATGGCGCGTAGCCAGCTCCAACCGCCCGATCCCGAAAGGAGGAAGTCTCTAATGGTCGTCTCTGATCCGATTGCGGACCTGCTCACTCGCATCCGCAACGCCAACTCGGTTTTTCATGACCGCATCGAGGTCCCGGGCTCCAAGATGAAGAAGGCCATCGTGCAGATTCTCAAGGACGAGGGCTTTGTCCGGGATTTCGAGTGGATCGACAACGGGCACCAGGGCGTTATCCGGGTGTTCCTGAAGTACGGTCCCAACAAGACCAAGGTTATTTCCGGTCTGCGCCGGGTCTCCCGGCCGGGCCTGCGGGTCTACGCCAAGAAGGACCAGGTTCCCAAGGTCCTCGGTGGCCTGGGCATCGCGGTTCTGTCCACTTCCGTCGGTATCATGACTGACAAGAAGGCTCGTCAGTCTGGCCTCGGCGGCGAAGTTCTCTGCTACGTCTGGTAAGAAAGGAGGTGCAGCCGTGTCTCGTATCGGTAAGGCTCCCATCAAGCTCGCGGCCGGGGTGGAAATCAAGGTCGAGGGCAATCTCGTCAAGGTAAAGGGCCCCAAGGGTGAACTTTCCCGCGAGGTATGCAAGGATCTCACGATCACCATCGAGGACGGCGCCCTCCATGTCGTTCGTCCTAACGACGATCGGCAGATCCGGGCGCTGCATGGACTGACTCGCAGCCTGATTAACAACATGGTTGTGGGTGTGACCGCAGGTTACAGCAAGTCTCTGGAACTGGTCGGCACCGGTTACCGTGCCGCCAAGTCCGGGAATAACCTCACCCTGCAGGTCGGTTATTCTCATCCCGTTGAAATTGTGCCGCCCACCGGCATCACTTTCACCGTACCGGCTGCCAACCAGATCACCGTCTCCGGCATCGACAAGGAGGTCGTTGGCCAGATCGCTGCCAACGTCCGCCAGGTCCGGCCGCCGGAACCCTATCTGGGCAAGGGCATCAGGTATGCTGGTGAAGTGGTCCGCCGCAAGGAAGGCAAGACAGGTAAGAAGTAAGGGAGTGACCCTGGATGATTAACAAGCTGGACCGTAATAAGGCCCGCCAGCAGCGGCAGCTGCGGGTACGCAAGACCGTCCACGGCACGCCCGAGCGTCCGCGGCTTAACGTCTTCCGTTCCAACCTTAACGTGTACGCCCAGGTGATTGACGACACGCTCGGCAAGACCCTGGCTTCGGCCTCTACCCTTGATCCTGAGGTGAAGGCTCGGCTGGAGGGCAATGGCGGCAACGTCAACGCTGCCAAGATTGTTGGCGAAGTAGTTGCGAAGCGTGCCCTCGCTGCTGGTGTCACCACCGTCGTGTTCGACCGTGCTGGTTTCCTCTATCACGGTCGGATCGCTGCGCTGGCTGACTCCGCTCGTGAAGCCGGTCTCCAGTTCTAAGACAAGGGAGGGAATAACGAAGTGGCTCGCATTGATAGCAGCCAGCTGGATCTGAAGGAAAAGATGGTGGATCTCCGCCGTGTTGCCAAAACGGTAAAGGGCGGTCGCCGGATGTCCTTCTCCGCTGTTATGGTTGTTGGTGACGGCAACGGTCATGTCGGCTCTGGCCTTGGTAAGGCCGCCGAGATTCCGGAAGCCGTTCGCAAGGGCACCGAAGATGCGAAGAAGAGCCTCATCGCCGTTCCGCTGGTGAACGGCACCATTCCCCACGAGGTTATCGGTCAGTTCGGCGCCGGTCGCGTGCTGCTGAAGCCCGCCTCCGAAGGTACCGGCGTTATCGCCGGCGGTGCTGTTCGTGCCGTGCTCGAGGCTGTGGGCATCCGCAACATCCTGACGAAGTCACTCGGCTCCAACAACTCTTCGAACCAGGTCCTCGCGACCATCGACGGTCTGAAGCAGTTGAAGGGTGTCGAGGAAGTTGCGAAGCTCCGCGGTAAGGCCGTCGAGCAGATCCTCGGTTAAGGGGGGAAATCGACGTGGCTGGAAAGTTGATCATTACGCTGAAGCGTGGTCTGGCCGGCAAGGACAAGAACCAGATTGCCACTTGCAAGGCTCTGGGCCTGGGTAAGACCAATTCCTCCGTGGAGCAGCCTGACAACCCCGCCATCCGCGGCATGATTGTCAAGGTGGCGCACCTCGTAGAGGTGAAAGAGGCCTAATTGCCTCTGAGAGCGGCGAGGGGGCGGTGACGCCCCCCACCGAGCTACCCTGCTCCATGTATGGAAAAAATCGAGGTGACAACACATGAACCTGCACGAGCTTGCCCCGAACCCGGGTTCCAAGCATCCGAAGAAGCGCCTGGGCCGTGGTATCGGCTCCGGCCTTGGCAAGACCTCTGGCAAGGGTCATAAGGGCCAGAACGCCCGGGCCGGTGGCGGTGTCCGCCCTGGTTTCGAAGGCGGCCAGACGACCCTGCTGCGGCGTCTGCCGAAGCGGCCGTTCTCCAACGAGCCGTTCCGCACTCGCTATGAAGTTATCAACGTGGAGGCTCTCGACCAGTTTGAAGCCGGCACCGTCGTGACGCCGGAACTGCTGGAAGAGGTCCGTCTCTGCAAGAACGCCACCAAGGGCGTCAAGGTCCTGGGCACCGGTGAGATCACCAAGGCCCTGACCGT
>JBLNEM010000244.1:0-2861 GCA_050262655.1 Mycobacterium leprae
AGATGAGTGTTTGCGCTATCTGGCAGGGCCCGAGGCCAGGGGGCTGTCGCTGGGCAAGTTCCTGTATGACCGGCTCAAGCTGTCCCGCACCCTGGTTCGGCGGGCCAAGAACAACGAGGGGCTGCTGGTGGATGGCAATCCCACCCCTGTTAACTATGTGCTCCAGGGCGGTGAGATGATCGAACTGCGGGTGGTCTCGGCGGTGACCGTCGCCCCTGAACCACTGCCGCTTAACATCCTGTATGAGGATCCCTACCTGCTGGTGGTGGACAAACCGGCCGGAATGGTCGTCCATCCGGTAAAGGACTACACCGGCGGCACGCTGGTGAACGGCATCGCCTATCATTTGCTGCGGCAGGGCGAAGAGCCGGTGACCAGGCCTGTGCAGCGAATCGACCGGAACACCTCCGGCCTGGTGCTCTTCGCCAAGAACCCGGCTGCGGCCGGGCTGCTGGCCAAAGAACTGGCGCGGCACAAAATGGAGCGGCAGTATCTGGCCTTTGTGGAGGGGGTTGTGGCAGCGGAGGCCGGCATTGTGGATCGCCCGATTCGGCGGGTCTGGGGTCACCCGGTGGCGCGTGAGATTGCGGCGGGCCCTCGCACGCCGGAGCAGGAGGCACTCCTGGCGGAGGCCGAGGCAGGCGGCAAGGTCTTGCGGGCGGAGTGGACGGGGAGCGGCCAGTTGGCGGTTACCCACTGGCAGGTGCTGCGGCGGTGGCGGGGCGCAACGCTGCTGTCGCTCTGGCTGGAGACCGGCCGAACCCATCAGATTCGGGTCCATATGGCCTCCCTCGGCCACCCGCTGCTGGGCGATGAGTTATACGGGCAGGCCGGTCCGCCTGGGCGGCAGGCATTGCATGCGGCGGTTCTGGCGCTGTCCCATCCGGTGAGCGGCGAATCTCTGCGGTTCGAAGCGCCGCTGCCGCCTGATTTGGTGCAACTGATGGCAGACCTTGAGCAGTCGTAGTAAACAAAACGGCGACCACCTTTGCATGGTGGCCGCCGTTTTTCGTTGTTACTCGCGAGTACGGGGGGTCTTGACCCAGCCCTTCGGCTGCCGGCCCATCCACTTCAGCACCAGGGCGCTGGAGTAAGGCACCGGGAGGAAGAAAGCCGAGAGGGGCAGGAGGATCAGCTGGGCCACGCCGGTTACCTGGGTGGTAGTCGGGGCGGCGTCCATGTGCTGATAGTAGTGGAAGAAGCAGTAGAGCGTGAAGAAGAAGTAGAACGGTCCCAGCAGACCAAAGGCGTCCCGAATGGGCCAGGGCACGGCGCTGGGGTCGAGCAGGTGGTTCATGTAGAGCACCGGCAGGATCAGCGGCAGCAGGGCGATGACCTGGAAGAGAACCCAGGAGAAGTGCCCCTTCCACCAGTAAGTCCGCAGCAGGGGGTTCTTCTTCTCCAGCGGCAGGGTGTTGTCCGCCTTGATCTTATCGTACACCTGCAGATAGCCGCTGCCCCAGCGGAGGCGCTGGCGGAAGAAGGCCCGGAAGGTGGGCGGAGTCTGCTCGGAGGAGGCATAGGGGAGGAAGTCGGGCCAGGCGTCGCCGACCAGCCAGGCACGGGCGCCCAGTTCCATATCCTCGGTCAGAACGGTGTTGTCGAAGCCACCGATTTTGAGCATCAAGTCACGGGAGGCGAAGATGTTGGTGCCGCCGATGAAGGGGATCGTCTTCAGCAGGGCTGGAATCTGCCACTCGTGGGAGACAGCCTGATACAGGCCGGCGATCTTACAGAGGAAGCCGGTCTTCCAGAAGTTCCGGATCTGATAAACGGGGCCCTGGGCGATCTGGAACTTGTCGCCTGCGGTGAGGCGGCGCCAGGCCACGAAGAGCAGGGTGTCCTTGTCGGGGCGGCTTTCGGCGTCATAGAAGGCCCAGAAGGCCGAACGATCGTCCGCAAAACGGAAAGCGTAGTTCAAGGCACGGCCCTTGGTCGAGGGGACGAAGCTGCCGGTGCAGACGCCGTCCACATCGCCGTCGAAGTCCCAGGGGACGATGACATGCTTCACGGCGGGCACGTTGCGCAGGTTGACAAACTCCTTGCGCTTCCGCTCGACGATCTCCTGCGTGGTCGGGAGTGCCTCGGCGCAGGCTACCGCAAGCCACTCGGCCAGCTTTTCGGGCGTGGCGGTATGGATGCGGCGGATGACCCGGGAACCGACCGTTTCGGAGAGAGCAGTCAGCACCTTCTGGGTCAGCGGCTGACGCGCCTGAGCGGCTTCCGTCATCAAGCGGTTGATCAGTTTGTCGGCCTGGACCTTCTGGAGCTGCACCGCCGTCATGACGGTGGGAATAGCGTAGCTGAGGAAAACAGGATAATAGCGGTTGATCTCGGCCATGGATGCCTGGGGCACATACCGGCGGATCACGTCGTAGTGCTGGTCGTGGTCGATGCGACCCTTGCCGGTCAGGAGTCGCTGCGAGATCTCACGGAGAACCTCCTGCCGCTGGAAGGGCGAGAGGGAGAGGATCTCACGGACGGAGAGGTAGGGACTGGCCTTCCGTTCGGCTATTTGCGCCTCTTCCAGCGCAAGGCGGCTCAGAAGGGCGATCAGAACCGATTCGTTCTTCTCGCCACCGGTCCATTCCGTCTCTTCGGTCAGGAAACTGGTAAGGGAACTGATGATCCCGTTGCGCTCCTGCTCGGCAGCCTGCCACTCCTTCTCATCGGTTACGACCAGCACTTCGTACTGGTCCGGGAAGTAGCGGAGGTGAGCCAGGTGGTCCACGGTCTTTTCAATCACATCGTCTTCATTACGGGCAGGAACGAAAATAGAAATGAAAGGAATCTCCTTGCCTTCCTGATGGGCCAGGTCGGCGATGTAGGATTCCGAGAGATTACTCGGGCGCTTGTTGTAG
>JBLNEM010000245.1:0-3450 GCA_050262655.1 Mycobacterium leprae
CTGATGATGCCGAGGCCGCCGTTGTGATCCGGCGCCACCTGCCACCCATGCACGATCAGATGGGCTCCGGCAATCTCCGGATAGCGACCGTAGGGACTTAACAGCTGCCTGGCCGCTTCAATCGCCTGTGTTTCCGACCAGGCGTCGGCATGGGTTTCAAAAATGCTCTCCAACTGTCCGCTCATGCTGATGCTCAGGGCAGCATCCTCGACGGTGTCCAGGCGCAGCCCCATCCGCTGACCGGCATCCGACAGTGTGGCGAGGCTGCTCATGGCCGCACCGTTGGCGATCTCATCGGCCGCGGCCCGATACGAGACGGTGCCCAGGATGGCCAGCAAACTGACATTCAGGATGAAGAACGAGAGCAACAGAATGCTCTGAATGCGAAACCGCCAGAACAGCCGTCGCAGCATGACCCCGCCTCCTCTGAACATCACTTCGCTATTGCTTAAGTAACCCCCTGTTGCCGCCACCGGTGCCACGTTCAGGGACAGTAAGGGCCCCTGGCGAACCAGGGGCCCTTACTGTCCCTGCAAACGAACCCGTGTGCACCCGCAGCCGGCGGAGGGGACTCCCCCCCTACCCCTTCAGCCCGCTCGTCGAGATGCCCTCCACGAAGTGCTTCTGGGCCGCCAGGAAGAGAATCAGGTTCGGCAAAATCGAGACCACCGACATGGCGAACAGCCCACCCCAGGAGACCGCCAGTGTGTTGTCCAGGAAGAGCCGCAGCCCCAGCGGGATCGTGAACTTGGTCGGATCGCTGATGTAGATGGCCGGGTTCAGGAAGTCATCCCAGCTCCACAGGAAGGCGAAGATCGAGACGGTGGCAATCGCCGGCTTGCAGAGCGGCAGAATGATGCGGGCATAAATCATGAAGCGGTTGCAGCCGTCGATCTCCGCCGCTTCATCCAGTTCCTTGGGAATCCCCCGCATGAACTGCACCATCAGGAAGATGAAGAAGGCACCGCCACAGAATGCCGGCACGATCAACGGGAGGTACGTGTTCACCCAACCCAGGTTTTTGTAAACGATATACTGCGGCACCAACTGCGCTTGTGCCGGCAGCATCAGGGTCGCCAGCAGCAGGGCAAAGAGCGGACCTTTGAACCGGAAGTTGATTCGCGTGAAGCCATAGGCGACCAGTGTGCTGGAAAGCACCTGACCGATTACATTCATGCCCGACACGAACAGGGAGTTACGCAGGAAGACCGAGAAGGGCAGGGTGCGCATGGCGTTCCAGCCCTTGGCGTAGTTGCTCCACTGAAAGTGGGCCGGCCACAGGGTCAGGGTGGTGAAGATCTCGTCATTCGGCTTGAACGAACTGGCAACCAGCCAGATCAACGGGTAGATCATCACCACGCCCAGTGCAATCAGGAAGAGATGGGTGAGCCACGATGCCTTGGTCAAACGCTTCATTTATATCACCTGCCTGCCATGTCGGTCTCGTAATGGACAAACCGACCAGTAAGACGGAACAGCACCGCGGTGGTCACGGCAATCATGATCAGCAGCACCCACGCCATGGCCGACGCATAGCCCATCTGGAAGGACCGGAAGGCCTTCTCGTACAGATACAGGGCATAGAAGCGGGTTTCGTCCAGGGGACCACCCTGCGTGATCAGGTAGCCCTGGGTAAAGACCTGGAAGGCGCCAATGGTTTGCATGATCAGATTGAAGAAGATCACCGGCGAGAGCATCGGAATGGTGATGCGCCAGAACTGCTGCCAGCGATTGGCGCCGTCGACCGCTGATGCCTCGTACAGTTCGGCCGGCACCTGTTTCAGACCGGCTAGGAAAATCACCATCGAGGAACCGAACGTCCAGGCCGAGAGGCCGGCCAGCGTATAGAGGGCGTACGTAGGGCTGCCGATCCACTCCTTGCCGTGAATGCCCACCAGGGCCAGAACTTGGTTGATCGCACCGTCGATCGAGAAGAGCCGTCGCCACATGATCGCCACCGCCACGGAAGCGCCGATCAGCGATGGGACATAGTAGATCACGCGGTAGAGTCCCACCCCACGAATCTTCTGCGCCAGCAGCATGGCGATCAGCAACGCAAAGGCCAACTTCAGCGGCACCGAGACCACCACGTACTTGAGGGTGACCGCAATCGCCTTGTGTAGGCGCGGATCGGTCAGCATTTGCCGGTAGTTGTCCAGCCCGGCCCACGTCGGCGGCGTCAACAGGTCGTAGTTGGTGAACGAGATCCACAAGGACTGCAGCATGGGGAACAACGTGAGCAGCAGAAAACCAATCAGCCAGGGCGAGATGAAGGCAAACCCAGCAAGATCATTCTTCAACCGACGCATGGCATGCGTTCTGGCGACCGGGGACTGTCTGGCGGCCCGTGGCGATGGCGCAATCATGGCGTTCCCCCCTGCAAGAGTACAAGGGGGGGAAGGGCGCCTGGCCCCGCCCCCCCCTTGTACTCTACTTTCCGTTTGCTTGTTGCAAAATTTTTGCTCCCTGAGTCATGAAGTCCTTAGCCGCCTGCGCAGGCGTCGTGCGACCGAAGGCCTGCTCCTGTGACAGCTGGGTAAACAGCTTGCCAATGTCCGTGCTGCCCTTCGGCGCCGGGGTCGGGGTCGGGCCGGCGAACGCCATGATCTTGGTCGTCATGTCGTTCACGGCCATGTCGTACTTGGTCAGCCCCGCATCCTTGACCGCATCCAGTGCGGTGGTCGTGACCGGCACACCACGGGTGGTGCCGAGAATCTTGGCCGCCTCCGGATCGTTGATAAACCAGTTGATGAAAGCAAGCGCTTCCTGCGGATGCTTGGTCTTGCCATAAACCGACCAGTACATGGAAGGTTTCACATAATGCCCGTCGGCCTGCCCACCCCGAGGGTAAGGCACCATGACCACATCGTCCTTCACGATGGTGGCCCACTTCTCAAACTCGGCCGCGTAGCCGAACTGGGTAGCAACCTTCCCTTTCACCCACATCGAGTTCGCAATGTCGCCGCTGTAGGAGGCAGATTGCTCGCCATTTGGCACGAACCCCTGCTTGCGCAGCTTGTCCCAGTAGGTCCACCACTCGGCCAGGTCCTTCTCGGTGAAGGCGAAGTTCGTGCCGTTCCACATACCGGGCAGACCCCGCTGGCGCAGCCAGTACTCGAAGACCACCATGTTGTTCGAGGCGTCGGTACTGAACCACATGCCAGGGCCCAGCTTCACCTTGATGACCTGGCCATAGTGCTCGAAATCGGCCCAGGTCCAGTCCATGGGCGGGACCGGCAGCCCCGCCTGATCCAACATGCTCTTGTTTAGCTGAAGCGCCTGCACGTTGCCACCCAGAGAGATGGCATAGAGCTTGTCGCCCACTTTGCCGGCGTTGACCAGGTTCTTGTCCATATGGCCCAGGTCCAGTTGCTGGCCGGAATATGGCGTCAGGTCCAGCAAGGCATTTCGCCCGGCATATTCGTTCAGGTAGCTGTAATCCATTTGAAT
>JBLNEM010000246.1:0-7120 GCA_050262655.1 Mycobacterium leprae
AGGTTATCCACGTGTTACTCACCCGTCCGCCACTAACAACCTTGCGGTTGTCCGTTCGACTTGCATGTCTTAAGCACGCCGCCAGCGTTCGTCCTGAGCCAGGATCAAACTCTCCGTAGAAAAGTTTGCGGCTCTTGTTTGGTTGCTGACCTTGCGGTCAGCTTGTACGACTCGCTTCGCTCTCACTCAAAGAGTGATGCTTGCTCTTTACACTGTCTAGTTTTCAAGGTTCGAGATCTGCGTCGCCCTTCAGCGGCGACAGCTTGTTTACTCTAACACAGCACCGGAGAACGTGTCAACCCACAAGTTATCTCCGTTGTGCCCGCCGCCATCGATCGGCGACAGAGCGTTATATTAAACAATCGGGCCGCTGGCGTCAACAGGCAGATAATGGTCTACTGGTCGATCCCCAGCACCCGGACTGCGTTGGCGAAGGTCGCGTCCTCAACCTCTGCAGGCGAAGTGTTCCGCAGCTGAGCGACGAACTCAGCCACATAACGGACGTAACCCGGTTCATTTCGCTTTCCCCGCTGGGGTACCGGCGCCAGGTATGGATCATCGGTCTCAAGAACCAGGCGTTCCAACGGGGCACGCCGAACCACGTCTTGTCCTACGGGGTTGTTCTTATAAGTCACCGTGCCGCCCACACCAATATAGAACCCCAGACCGAGGATTCGCTCCGCCATCGCCCAGTCCCCGGCGAAGCAGTGCATGATGCCGCCCACTTCCTCTGCGTGTTCCTCTGTGAGGATCTGGAGCGTATCGGCATGAGCATCGCGATCATGGATCACCAGTGGGAGATGCAGCGATCGGGCCAGCCGGATCTGTTGGCGGAATACCTCTCGCTGAACTGCGAAGGGTGCTCGGTCCTTCCAATAGTAGTCCAGCCCGACTTCACCGATGGCGCGGACACACCGCTCTTCAGCCGCGGACCGGATCAACCCCTCAGTCTCTGCATTCCAATCCAGCGCGTCGGTTGGGTGAATGCCAATCGCGGCCCATACCCAATCACGTTTGCGGGCAAAGTCGAGCGCCACCTGAATCGACGCATGGTCATAGGAGACGACCATCAACTGGGTAACACCCATTTCCCGGGCACGGTGCAATACCTCATCCCGGTCTTCGGCAAAACGCCCGTTTGTATCAACATGAGAATGTGTGTTGAACAACATTTCAGGGCACCTCCAGTGAAAACCCCCGGGCGACATAGCGCCCGGGGGTGTCGTTGCTCAGTTTACTTTACCCGAGGGCCCGATGGGAAATCAGCCTTATCCAGCGTCACCAGGCTCAGCGTGCCGTCGGCAGCGGTCGCAGCCAACAGCATCCCAAACGACTCCACTCCCCGAAGCGCCTTCGGCTTCAGGTTGGCAACCAGGATGATGCGCTTGCCGATCAGTTCTTCCGGCGTATAGTGCTGTGCAATGCCGGAGACAATCTGGCGCCGCTCGTCACCGACCTCCAGTTGCAGCTTCAGGAGTTTGTCGGCCTTCGGCACCCGTTCCGCCTCAATGACCTTGGCAACCTTCAGTTCAACCTTGGCAAAGTCGTCGTACTCGATGAGTGCAACGCCGGGCACCGGCTCCGTTGCTTTCACTTCAGCCTCGACCGGCTGCGTTACGGGGGTAGACTCGGGCACGGTGACGGCCTCCTTCACTACTTCAATGCGGGGGAACAACGGGTTGCCCCGGCGAATCTCGGTGCCTGCTGGAAGCGCACCCCAGCGTGCAGTCTCGGCCCACGGCTGAGTCCGCACCAGGGCGGGATCCAAACCCAACTGCTCCCAAATCCGCTCCGGCGTGTGGATGAGCACCGGGGTCAGGAGAAGCCCGAGAAGCCGCAGCGATTCCGCCAGGCTGTACAGGACGTTATTCAGCTGAGCTGCCTTGCTGGGATCCTTGGCTAGCGCCCAGGGCGCTTGCTCATCGATATACTTGTTCGCCCGGCCCACCAGCCGCCAGAGCGCCACGATGGCCGTGCTGATCTCCAGCTTGTCGAATGCTGCCTGATATTCGGTGATGACCTCGGCCGCCAGATCAGATAGGACCCGATCGTCGGCTTCCGATACATAGGCAGGCACTTTCCCGCCACAGAACTTGTTGATCATCTGTGTGGTGCGAGACAGCAGATTGCCCAGGTCGTTAGCGAGGTCGGTGTTCGTCCGGAGCACAAAGGCATCCTCGGTATAGGTGCCGTCCGAACCGAACGGCACTTCCCGCAGCAAGTAGTAACGAACCGCGTCCAGACCATACTTCTCGATCAGGGTGAATGGGTCGACCACGTTACCCTTCGACTTGCTCATCTTCTCCGAGCTGCTGCCGAAGAGCAACCAGCCGTGGCCAAACACCTTGTGGGGCAGCGGCTCACCCAGCGCCATCAGAATGCACGGCCAAATGATGGTATGGAACCGCATAATCTCCTTGCCCACGAGATGGACATCAGCCGGCCAGAACCGACGATACAGATCATCGTTGGCGGTGCCCCAGCCCAAAGCCGTAATGTAGTTGGAGAGGGCATCGAGCCAGACGTAGATGACCTGATTCTCATCGACCGGCACAGGAATGCCCCACTTCACCGACGCACGAGAAACACAGAGGTCTTCCAGCCCCTGCTTGATAAAAGCAACCATCTCGTTACGACGGGATGCTGGCTGGATGAAGTCGGGATTCGCTTCAATATGCTGGAGCAGACGATCGGCGTACTTGGAGAGCCGGAAGAAATAGCTTTCCTCTGTCATCCGCTCGACAGGGCGACCGCAATCCGGGCAGAGGTTCCCTTCCTTCAGTTTGCCTTCCAACCAGAACGTCTCACACGGAGTGCAGTACCAGCCCTCGTAGGAGGACTTGTAGATGTCGCCTTGTTCATAGAGTCGGGTAAAGATCTGCTGAACCACTTTCTCATGGCGTTCATCCGTGGTTCTGATGAAGTCATCATAGGAAATATGAAGGGCTTGCCACAGTTCCTTGATCCAACTCACGATCTCGTCGACAAACTGCTTGGGCGTCTGCCCGCGGCCTGCCGCCGCCCGCTCAATCTTCTGCCCGTGCTCATCGGTGCCGGTCAGGAACCAGGTCTCGTCGCCGAGACGTCGGTGGTACCGCGCCAGCGCATCTGCCGCCACCGTGGTATACGAATGACCAATGTGGAGCTTGTCGCTGGGGTAGTAAATCGGGGTCGTGATATAAAACTTGCCCAAACCGTCTCCTCCTTCCGGATACGTCGGCCGCTCGCTCTAGCCGTCGGTGCGTGTGGGGTTGAAAAGAAAACAAAAACACCTCATCCCTGACAGGGACGAGGTGTTGGCCTCGTGGTACCACCCTTCTTCGTACGCCTCTTACGCGACGTACCTTGACAGGTACAGACCGTTGCCTATACCCCGATCCGATAACGGAGGTCTTCCGTTCTAGTCTACGCAGTTTCTGGCGAAACCTTCGACCGAAGGCTCAAGAGCCATGTTCGGGACCATCTCGACCAACGCCGGCTTGCACCTTACCCGGCTCTCTGTTGCTGGCCTCAGGCCCTACTCATCTCTGTCATTGCCATTAATACTGGTAGTATAGCCATCCGTTGAACACCTTGTCAAGGCGATTGGCAGGATAAGGGTCGACCCCCCTAAGGCATGGCGGCGGCAACTACCGTCTGCTCGCACATAAATGGGAATTAGCCCCTTATTAGTTGTTTTGGAACAAATCGAGTACCGTTGACGTCTATCATGCGAAGCCTTGGGTTCCAGTCTCATGAAATAGGGAGGAGAGCCATTGTGCCGAGTAGGTTTCTGGCAGTCCTGATTTGCACACTAGTACTGGTCGTTGGGCTTGACGGACCGGCGTGGGCATCAAGTCAGAGCATCAACCAGAACCTCGCCGTTCGGGGGGAGCTTGTATACGTGACCGCCCCATCCATTCCTCACTACGAGGTCAGTGGGTATGTCCTCCTGTATGACAACCCGCAAAAACTCGAGGAACTCATCGGCACAGACGTAGTGGTGACCGGCGAGGTTGTCGTGGCTCCATCCGTCTTCATGCGCAAGGCCATTCGAGTACGAACAATCAGCATAGCTACCCCCGAGACATCCGCACCAACTGAGCCGCCTGAGGTAATCCCGGCGCCACCCGTAGTCCCTCCGCCCTCGGTGGTTACGCCACCCTCCCCGGATCCGCCCTCACTGCCCCCTGCCGAACCAGTCGTTCAGCTACCGGTACTGCCAACCCCGCCCGAGAGTGACCCGCCTGTCGCCATTCAACCGCTCCCCACTCCCTACTACGGCACCACCCGCTATCTCCTGTTAGGCAGGCTGGAGAAAACGAATGGTCACTTCACCATCACGACGGTGAACGGCCAAACCTACTGGGTGGTGAGCAAGCGACTCGCCCTGACCGATCTGCTTGGGGAGTTGATTGCGGCGGTGGCGGTCAGACAGGTACAACCCGACGGCACCGCTTGTTACGCCGTTGAGACAGCTGTAGTCCTCACCAAAGATCTGGCCGATTTCGTCCGCTCGAACCCGGAGGGCCTGTTTCGATTGCCCTCCCGCCCAATCGCCATTCGAGTGGGAGGGCGGCTGATCAACCTGGATCCACCCGCGGTAATGGCAAATGACCGGACATTGGTCGGACTCAGGGTCCTGGCCGAATCAGTCGGGGCCCAAGTAAGATGGGAACAGGAAACCCGTTCTGCCACAATCTCCTTGAACGGACGCACGGTTACAGTCCAGGTGGGGGTGAACACACTTCTGCTGCACCAAGAAGGACGCCCGGACGAACAAATCACGATGGATGTGGTCCCGGTGATCATCTCGGGACGAATCATGCTTCCTCTGCGCTCACTGATGGAGGGTTTGGGCCTGACGGTTGAGTGGCAGGAAGCGAGCCAAACCATCGATATACGGTTATGAGCGGGGGCCAAGCGCCCCCTCTCCCGCGATTCGCAGGAATCCATCGAGATGCACCGAAGCTTTCTCCTGGTCCATACGTTGCTGCAAGATATGACGCAAGAGGGGATAACCAGCTTGGTCCTGGAATGGGTTTTAGGTGTTCTATTCCGTCCGGGAAAGACCTTTGGCCGAGCCATACACGAATTGCGGTTCGGATACTGGTGGATTCTGCTAACCGTTTTCACGTTGGAGGTCGTCTCCGCCATTTTCGCACCGCCCCTGGCTGGAGACCCCGCACTATCGTGGGGCTTCATCCTGACCAACACGGTCCTGATCTTACTGGTCCTTTTTGACCTGCAGTCCATTCTACTCCTTGGAACCGCCAGAGTGTTTGGCTGGCGCATATCGTGGCCGGAAGCCACGAAGTGGATCGGGCTGGGTTGGGCCCTGTTTTTCATTCAGGACGTCGTGACGTTCTACCCTGGATTACGCGGTATGAACACACTGCTCCTGTGGACGGATATCCCGTTCTTTATCTGGTATCTCATATCGCTGACGTTAGGCCTCAGACAGGTCAGCGGCATGCCGTTGCGGCGATCTGTCCTCATGGTGCTAATCGCCTCTGTTCCATGGCAGGCTGCCCTGTTCTGGCTCAATTGGGCTAGCTTAAGGTCGTTGGGTTAGTCAAAAGAAACGGCTCGCTGTCCAGAAAGGACAGCGAGCCCTTTTTCGAGCACCTTACTTGGTAAACGCCTTCCGGAGCGCATAGCCGGTAACCTGCCGGTTGACATCGCCAATCGAGGTCGTCAGCGGAATCTCCTTCGGGCAGGCCTTCACGCAGTTCTGCGCGTTGCCGCATTCGTTGATGCCGCCAGGGCCCATCATGGCCTCCAGCCGCTCGGATGCATGCATCTCACCGGTGGGATGGGCATTGAAGAGCCGCACCTGGCTGATCGCCTGAGGGCCGAGAAATTCCGTACCCTCGTTATAGTTCGGGCAGGCTTCCACACAGCAACCGCAAGTCATACAGGTGGACAGCGTATACATCCATTCCTGACTCTCAGGCGACTGCTTGGGGCCCGGTCCCAGGTCATGGGTGCCGTCGATGGGAATCCATGCCTTGACCCGCTTCAGCGCTTCGAACATCCGGCTGCGGTCCACCATCAGGTCACGGATGATCGGGAACGACTTCATGGGTTCCAGCGTGATTGGCTGCGTGAAGTTGTCCACCAGCGCCGAGCAACTCTGCCGCACCCGGCCGTTGATCACCATGGTGCAGGCGCCGCAAACCTCTTCCAGGCAGTTGGACTCCCACACAACAGGAGTGGTGCGCTTGCCGTCGGCGGTAATCGGGTTCCGCTGGATTTCCATCAGGCAGGAGATAATGTTCGCCTTGGCCCGATACGGCAGCTTGTACTCTTCCCAGTAAGAGGGCTTACCCGGCCCCTCCTGACGCTTGATGCGCAGTTCAATGAACTTCTCAGACATGGTCGGTTGCCCCCCTTTACTTCTTGGTGTAGTCACGCTTACGCGGGGTGATGTGGCTCACATCGACCGGCTCGTAGGTGATTACAGGTCCGTTGTCCGAATACACGGCAATGGTCGTCTTCAGGAAGTTATCGTCGTCCCGCTCCGGGAAATCCGGCTTGTAGTGGGAACCACGGGATTCATCACGGAGCAGAGCGCCCTGTGCGATGGCCTCCGCCAGGACCAGCATGCCATGGAGCCAACGGGTGAAGACGGCCGGCTGATTGGAATGGCTGCCGGTGTCGGGTACACCGATCCGGTTGTAACGCTCCTTCAGCTCAGCGATCTTAACCAACGTCTCCTTGATCTTGGCGTTGTACCGAACCACCGTGACATTGGAGGTCATGGTCTTGCCAAGCTCGTCGGCGAGAACATACGGATTCTCCGAGCCGTCCATCTGCAGGATGTGGGCGTACTTGGCCTCCTGCTCCTTGACGGCGTTCTCAAAGATCGCGTCAGGCAGTGCTTCGGCGTGAGTACCGGATACACCCTTCGTATACTTGACGGCCGCCGGACCGATGACCATGCCGTCGTAGATGCAGGAGACGAGGGAGTTGGCGCCCAGACGGTTGCCACCGTGGTACTGGTGCGACGCCTCGCCCGCCGCATAGACGCCGGGGATATTGGTCATGCCGGTCTTGGGGCTTTCGGTGTCCATGTCCCCGTTAGCCTTCTTCTCATAGCCAGCCCAGAGGCCACCCATGGAATAATGCATACCCGGGA
>JBLNEM010000247.1:0-2944 GCA_050262655.1 Mycobacterium leprae
TTCGAGTGCTCCCTCAATGTCTTGCAAGCTGACATGATCAAACTGCTTTTGAATTTCCTCAATGGTATACCCTTCCCTTAACAAGAAAGAATCCGAGCAATTGGCACTCTTGTTCCTTTAATAACCGGCATACCGCTGAGAATTGTAGGCTCTGAAATAATATAATTTCTCATATCTCTCTTGTATCCTAACAAAGCAGGGAGTTAAAAGTCAAATTTGCTGGTCATATCAGCTTATGTTCATTATGCGACATAAAAATATGTGTATCAAAATTTAGGGTGTGCATCGGCGTGGAACAGTAGGCCAGCTTTGGGGGTGATCGGCGTCCAAAACCCAGCCACCTCCTGATTTGGCAGACTGCCACCCTGAGTTGGACGATAGGGTGGTCACGCGAGGATGCTGACGGTGGAGACGATTGCACGGATACGGCGGGAGCACGCGAAGGGGAAGAGCATCCGGGCGATCGCCCGGGCGCTGAAGGTGTCGCGGGAGACGGTGAGCAAGTACTTGCGCTCGGGCGAGACGGCGCCGCGCTACGAGCGGCAGCACCAGCCCTATCCGCAGTTGGGGGCGTTCCAGAAGGAGTTGGAGCGGCTGGTGGAGGAGAACGACCGCCAGCCGGCGCGTGATCGGCTCGACTACCTGGGTCTCTTCAAGAAATTGCAGGCCGCGGGCTTTCAGGGCGGCTACGACGCGGTTCGCCGCTACATCAAGCGGTGGAAGCAGCGCCAGCCGACGACGACGCCGGCGGAGGCGTTCGTGCCGCTGACGTTCGCGCCGGGCGAAGCCTACCAGTTCGACTGGGCGGAGGAGTGGATCGTTCTGGACGGGGTGACGACCAAGGTGCAGGTGGCCCACGTCCGCCTGTGCCACAGCCGGATGCCGTTCGTTCAGGTCTACCCCCGCCAGACTCAGGACATGGTGTTTGACGCCCATGCCCGGGCGGCGGCCTCCTCTGGCGGCCTGTGCGAGAGCGGCGTCTACGACAACATGAAGACGGCGGTCACCACCGTCTTCGTGGGCAAGGAGCGCGAGTTCAACCGCCGCTTCTTGCAGATGTGCTCGCACTACCTCATCGAGCCGGTGGCCTGTTCTCCCAGGGCCGGCTGGGAGAAGGGGCAGGTGGAAAACCAGGTCGGCACGCTGCGGCAGCGCCTGTTCACGCCACGCCCCCGGGTCAAGACGCTGGACGAGTTGAACACCTGGCTTCGGGACCAAGTGGTGTCCTGGGCGCAAAGCACCGCGCATCCGGAACGCCGGGACATGACGGTGTGGGAGATGTTCGAGGCGGAGCGGCCGGCGCTGATCGCGGTGAAGGAGGCGTTCGACGGTTTCCACGAGACCACGGTCAGCGCATCGCGGACCTGCTTGATCCACTTCGACCGCAACCGCTACAGCGTAGACGCGGTGGCTGCCGGCAAGCCGGTCCAGGTACGGGCGTACGCGGATCGGATCGTTGTCTGGTGCGACGGACAGCGGGTGGCCGAGCATCAGCGGGAGTTCGGCCGGGGCGGCACGATCTACAACCCGCTGCATTATCTGCCCATTCTTGCCCGGAAGCCGGGGGCGCTGCGCAATGGGGCGCCGTTCCGGGAATGGGAGCTGCCGCCGGCGCTGGCCAAGGTGAAGGCCCGTCTGGGACGCTCCCACGACGCCGACCGGCAGTTCGCCGGCATCCTGGCCGCCATCCTCTGCGATGGCTTGGAAGCGGTCGAGGCCGCCTGCTGCGAGGCCCTGAAGGAAGGGCCCTGCGGCCGCGACGTCATCCTGAACATCCTCGCGCGCCGCCACGACGTCACCCAGCCGGCCCCGGTGACGGTGCCGGCCGCCTTGGCGCTGACCATCGAGCCGGCCGCCGACTGCGCCCGCTACGACCGTCTGCGCGCGGTTCCGGAGGTCTGCCATGGAACGGCATGACCTGATGGCGTTGATGGCTGAGCTGAGCCTGTCCGGCATGCGCGCGGCCTACGACGAGGTGATGCGCGACGGTGTCAAGCGCCAGCGTTCGACCGAGCAGATCCTGGGCGACCTGCTGACGGCGGAGATGGCGGACAAGAAGGCGCGCTCCATCCGCTACCAACTCGGGGCCGCCAAGTTGCCCCTGGCCAAGACCTTGGCCGAGTTCGACTTCACCGCCAGCCCCGTCAACGAGACCCTGGTGCGTGATCTGCATGACGGCGGCTTCCTGAAGACCCAACGCAACGCCGTGTGCATCGGCGGAACGGGCACCGGCAAGACGCACATCTGCATCGCGATCACGGCCAACTGCGTGCGCCACGGTGCCCGCGCCCGGTTTTTCAATGTCATTGACCTGGTGAACCGGCTGGAGGCCGAAACACGGGCCGGCCAAGCCGGCAGGCTGGCGGACCAGTTGGCCCGCGTCGACCTCGTGGTACTCGATGAGCTGGGCTATCTGCCGTTCTCGCAAAGTGGCGGGCAATTGCTGTTCCACATGCTCAGCAAGTTGTATTCTCGGACCTCGGTGCTCATCACCACCAACTTGAGCTTCGCGGAATGGCCGACCGTGTTCGGCGGCGACGCCAAGATGACCACCGCCCTGCTCGACCGCCTCACCCACCACTGCGACATCCTCGAAACCGGGAACGAGAGCTGGCGGTTCAAGAACCGCTCCTGACCCCACCGTCCTTCAGCCCGTCGTTGCCCAGGGGGGCCCACAGGTCCCTCCCACGCGCGCCGCGACGTCAGCCATGGGGGCACTACGCGGCGCGTGCGGGGCCCTCCCGTGGATTCCCTGGACAACGGATTTCTACAACCATAAGGGTGGCAGGCTATTGGGCGCCGATGCCGGCCAGATGTTCGAAGCCGATTGACATCCAGGCCTGCTGGCCCCCCCTCGTCAGAACGAGGCCGCTCTGGACCACGCTGTCGAGGCTCTGCGAGAGCGCCTTCACGTCGATCGCCTGCAGGGGGGCCTGCCGACCGT
>JBLNEM010000248.1:0-11488 GCA_050262655.1 Mycobacterium leprae
AACGAAGCTGAGCGTCCCCGCAGCCGCCTGGGAACGCTGTGACACGCCCCGGAGACGGCGGGTCCGTGACGCCGTTCGGACGCCCGAGGAGACCCGAAGGGGCTCCGCAGGATCAGCGTCCGTGGCGGCACGGGCCCGACGGCGGAGGGGATCCCCACGAAGTGCCCCTTACCCCCTGCCTACGACTGTGACCACCCGGGCGGTCTCCTGCACCACCTGATACAGCCGGTCCATCGCCGGTGTCGGCACCGGCGTTCCGCGGGCCAACTGCATGAACTCATCCGCCAGCATTTTCATCTCCGGCACCGCTACCCGGGCGTGCCGCATCATGACCAGTTCCGCTCGCCGGGAGCCCATCATCTGCCGGAAAATCAGTGCCAGAAACGGCACCGGCAGCATGGCCACCAACCGGTACTTGAAGGGCACGATGGGCACCCGCAGGGCGCGCAACACCCCCATCCCCTCCCGTACCGCCCGTGCCAATAGCTGCAGCCCCTCCCGGTTCTGCGCCAGGCGGTAATTGTCCCCGGCATAGTACAGGGCGTTTGCGATGGGGCTCACGACCGCCACGTGCGTCTTCAGCCAGGCATCCATATGGCGGCTCGCCACCGTCGGGAACCCCGCCATCTCCAGCAGCCCAACCAACTCCCACAACCGGTCGGTGATCCGGCCGTCCAATTCGCCGATGGTGGTCGGCTGACTGCGCCGGGGAAGAATCCGATACCGCACCACATGACCGAGGCGGGCACCACCGGCACCCGGGAAACCCAGCAGCACCCGGTCCGCCCCCAGCGCCGATACATAGGCGTCCGGCCCGGCCGCATTATTGACCATAAAGAGTACCTTGGGCGTACGGCGGTTGGCGGCCAGCGGCGCGAGCACGCTCTGCACCTGGTCCTTGCGCATGACCACCAGCACCAGATCGTAGGCATCGTCCGGCCGCAGCTCCGAGACCACGCGGACCCGGGTCCTGGTCCGCCGCCCTGTCCGCTCATCTTCCAGGACGATGCTGTGGTGTCGAATCTCCCGGTAACGGCGGTCACGGGCCAGAATGGTCACATTCTGGCCGGCCTGTTTTAGCCGGGCAGCATAGAGGCTGCCCAATACCCCGGCCCCATAGACCAGAATATCCATAGCGGCGGCCCCCTCTCAGCCAATTCCCTCTCTTACGACAGATTATTCACATCCCCCCTGCTTTCCTGCCTGCCAAATTCAACGGAGCGTGAGGGTACGGTAAAGCCCGCCAGGCTCCGCTCGTCAAAGCCCGCGGCCGCGACAAAGCAGCCACGCTCCGGGAAGAGGCTGCGGATTCGCCAATGGCTATCAATGGTCAACCGTTCCAATTCGACGCCGGTCGCGCTCGACAAAATGGAGAGCTGATTGTGGCCGAAGGCATAGAGGAGAGCGCCGTCATCGCTGAGGGCCACCTCCTGGAACTTCACCGGAATGGTGCACTCCTGATAGGTGAGCGGCTCTTCGTTCTGATAGACCCGCACGAGGGATCCCGGCGGGAAGTATCCGACCTCCTTGCCCATCGCCAGGACCAGGGCAAACCGGGAGAGGTCGGGTGCCCACGCCGCCCGCACGAACGGCGGAACCTGAACCCGCTCACTCAGCCGGCCATTGACCGGCGCGTACGACCAGATGATCCCCTCGTCGCCACCGTAGAGCAGGAACCGCTTCAGATCGCCTGACGGTGCGATGCCGCGGCACGAGCCCACCCGCTTCTTGCTCACCTTGCCCGACAGGTGATAGACCGCCAGATTGGGCCCACCCCGGGAGCACAGCAAGGCCCGACCTTCCGCCACGGCCAGATAATCGCTGTCGCGCGGCACGTGTTCGGTCCACTCCTGCCGCACGCCGAGCGTCGCCCGGTCCAACAGTAACAACCGTTTCCCGGTGGCCACCATCAGTGTATCATCCGGCAGGAAGGCCAGGGCGCGTGCCGGTTCACGCAGGCTGACCGCGCCTACTTCGGCACCGTCGGTCAGGGCCATGGCCCGCAACTGCAGGGCGCCAGGCGGCGTCCCGACACCATCGGATACGTAGAAACGGTTCCCCACGGGGTCTACCGTAGGACGGAGGACTCCTCTGGGGCTATATGGCAAAAGCCTCTCCCACTGAGGCATCAGCATCGGTTACCACCTCATCGATAGGATGCTCATTCCCCTTCGGCCCGTCGACGCAGCTTTACCTTGAACCGTGCGGGGCCCGGCGGGCCCGCAGGCGCCTCAACCGCCGGGGCAGAACGCACCTGACGTGCCGCTTCGGTGGCCCCTTCCTCCCCCAGTTCCGGCCGCACCAGTTCCAGCCGCCGAAACGCCAGGTTCCGGAGGGCCCAGGGATAGTCGAGTCCCAGGCGGTCCACCAGCGGCAGCATCAGGCTCTCGTAGGTGGCAGCCAGCCGGGTGGCACAGCGCCACTGGGCTCTGATATCCAGCGGTGCGACCAGCCACTCGGTCAACCCGGCCAGCGCCTCGGCGCCGGGCAACCGATCGATGCCACCATAGCCCTCTCCCGTGTCCGCCGGGGCCAGGGCCGTCCGGTAAAGCGCCAGTAGCACCTGGCGGCACTCTTCGAGATCACCGTGGGCGCTGAACGGCTCGCCTTGCCCTAGTGCTGCACCAGCGGCGAAGAGATAGCGCCAGAAGCGGCTGACCCGGGCGACGAACGCCCCATCTGGCTCCGGCTCGGCTGAGACGCCGGCTGAGCCGTCGGGTATGTTGCTCGGATTCTCCCGCTCAAACAACGGCGTCCAGCCCACTCCGGGGGCACGGCTGCCCACGATGAGCGTAATGGTCAGTCCATCCATCATCACAATGTCTGCCCCAGCGGCAGTCAGTGCGGTATAGGCCGTTTCACCGGCCGGCTCCAGCCACTGGAGCAGCCCAGACGGGAACGACGGGAGCGCCGTCAGGTATAGGCGTGCCTCGCCGAACCGGTCAGACCCGGAGTGACTGGCCAGGTATAGCCCCCTGATCGCTGGAGTGGCTGCCACCAGGCGGGCCAACTGCCCCAAGTAGAGGGCACCGGTTTGCTCATCCTTGCTCATGTGCGTTCTCTCCCGTAAAAAAAGGCTGATGCCGCCGCCGGCATCAGCCTGATTGTACCATACCTATTGCGCCGCCACGCCTCGTTCCACCTGAATCTGCTTCTTGCGGCGGAACAACTGCTGCCAACGGATTCCGTCGAGCAGGTAGTCCGTCAGCTTCACCACCAGATAGCCAAACAGCAGACCGGCCAGCACATCAATGACCCAGTGAATCTGCAGGTAGAGGGTCGAGAAGATCACGGCCGCCGCATACAGCGTCATGCCCCACCGGAAGAGCGGTCCCTTCTCACGCTGGGCCAGCAGCAGCACCGCGAACGCGATGGAGGTGTGCATGCTGGGGAAGCAGTTCTGCGCATTCAGCTTCAGATGATAGAGATCCATCCACTTGTCGCGCCCCAGCAGGTCCGGCCACTTCATGACCCACCAGACTTCGTGCAACTCAATGGTGTTGTAGAACGGAATGATGAGCGGTGTCTGCAGCAGATGGCTGGCCAGGGTGTAGCGCGCCATCTTCTTCGGATCACGGGCCAGGAACGAGCGAATCACGGCGGCCCAGATCGTGAACGCAAACCCGTAGTTGTAGACCCAGGCAAGCCGCTTATCCAACCAGGCTGCGCTGTAGATCTGGCGGATCCACTGCGGGTTGTTCAGCGGAATGGCGGCAAAGAAGTGATCCCAGTTCCAGATATGCCGGACGCTGGTCATCTGCCAGTCGGCGATCTTCCACCAGTAGTTGGCAGCATCCTTGTAGATGTAGTAAGGCACGGCCATCAAGATCAGGCCCAGCGGTAGAAACTTGAGCCAGGAGAGTTCCGTGCGATCCTTCTCAACATCGAGGCAGATGAACATCAGAACCGCCCAAAGCAGGGCGTCCCAGGCCTCGACCTTCGAAATCTCGACAATCAGCACAAAGCTGGCCAGCGCCAGCAGAATGACGGCAACCCTCTCCAACGTTTTTTTCATAGGGTCTCCTCCACTTATTGTGGGACCGGGCGTCACAACACCCATTATGTTACCTGAACCGCTGCCCACTGGAAAGGCACAGTTTCGTCCAGGAAACCAAAGTTTCCTCAACAGACCGCTTTTGTGGCCTGCCACCTGTGGCTGCCGGGCAGGGTCTTTCCTGCCCGGCGTCGCGTTCCGGTCATTGCGGTTGTCGTAATAGATACAATCTATAAACTAATCGCAGGTATATTGCATATAGGAAGCGAATTCAGGGGTGTCCCACAAATTGCACGTCAATACCTGGAGCCAAGGAGGGGTGATTGGATGCCTGATACGAACATTGTGAGCCTGTTCCAGACTGCGAACAATGTGAAACAGGTAGGCTTTGCCGACTTCACCACCGATTTGATCACGCGCACCGCCGATGCCCTGGTCGATTCCACCGTCAGTCAGGTAAGGGCCTTCTCAGAACTGGTAAAGGAAGTGGCTGGCGGCCTCGAATCATTCAAGCGGCGGAACCCCGTTACCACCGCCCAGGTTGACAGATACCTGATCGCCAACTTCCCCACGGCCGATGGCACCGACACTGTCATCAAGGTAGACGGAACCTATGACCAGGCGCTCTACGACCGGATCATTGAGGCTCTCCCCAACCTGGCGCCGAAGGAGGGCTCCACCCCCGTGCTGCCGGTGCCAACCGGGGATGGCGATCAGTTGGACGAGGCCATGGTGACCGGCATCCGGCTCGAGGTCAGGAACGTTCTGGTACAAGATGTCGAACTCGCCTATGAGAACCTGGAGAATCTGATTCGGATCGGTTATGCCCGGATCATCTGCCAGAACGCCCATATTGAGACCGGTCTGAAGTTCAACGTGAGTGCGAATGCCAACTTCACGGCGAACAGCAACACCACCTCCATGACCACGTCCCGGGTCGGCGGCGGCATACGCCTCGGGCGGTTCAGCTTCGGCGCCTGCCGCACCAATCTGACGGTGGAGACCGTGGACTCCCGAAACTACGAGGCGATCACCATGAGCAGCCAGATCGTCGGCAAGGTCGCGGTGGACTTCCGCACCGAGTCGTTTGACCTGGAGAAGATGAAGTTGACCCAGTCCCAGACGCAGACTCAGCCGCAGTAACCAGACCGCATAGGAGGCGTGGAGCATGACGGAGCCGGCCGTTCCGCTGCGAACGCTGATCCTCCTGGCCCAGCGTGACCTGCAGGCCGCCCTGGAATACCTGTCTCAGCCCGAGGCCCGTGCCATTTCGCCCGATACACCCGCAGCGGTGATCGGCACGGTGGGCCGGATGAAACTGACCATCCCGCTTGCGTTCAGCCTGAGCCACCCTGGCCGCTCCCGCACCCATGAAGAACCCGTGGTGGAGCTCGACACCGAGGGGAAGCCGCCCACGACCCACGTGGAGCGGGTCAACCTGACCGGCCACGAACTGATGGTCAATACCCGACTGCAGTGCGAGGCGGGAAAGCCCCACGGCACGCTGGAGATCGAGTTCATCACCTGCCCCAAAGAGTAGAAACCCTTATCAGTCGGAAGCGGAGTCACCCCCTTAAATTTCCGACTGGTGGGCCGAAAGGGCGCCTCTATCCCAGGCGCCCTTTCCTCCTGTTTCGGAACCCGAATGAAGGGTTTCCTCCGCACTCGACGTCGAATGGAGTGAAATCCTACCTCAAGGAGTGACTCCCGCCATGCGCCCTCCCGCTGGGGCCCCAGCCGCACGAAGCCTGCGCTGGATCTGGCTGCTGATCAGTCTGTTCACGGCAGCGGTCCTCTTCCTGCCGGTGCTGGCCCACTGGCTCGAAGGGCCTTTGCGCCCCGACGTTCTCCAGTACCTGCCCGCCCAGACTGCCGAGCGTGGCCGGAGCCTGGCCCGGGACATCCTGACTGCCAACGCCCTGGGGTCGATGGTGACATTCGGCGCCATGCTGTGGCTCTGCCTCAGCCAGTCCGGCAACCGGGTGGTCGTTTGGCTGGAAGGCCTGGGAAGGGGACGGCTCTGGCTCTCCACGGTCATCCTGGCATTCGTCGCGGCGCTGTCGCAGTGGCTGCCGGGGCTTCCCTTCGCCTTTTATGGATATCGGGTGAAGGTCGCATATGGCCTGGTCCACAGCACCCCCCTGGCCTGGCTGATCGACACCCTGGTAAGTTTCATCATCGATGCCATTCTGATCAGTGCCATCGCCATCCCCTGTTACGCCCTGCTGCGGCGCTCCCCACGTTGGTGGTGGCTGCCCGGCGGAGCCATCGCCGTGGTGCTCTTCGCCTTCATGAACATGATCTATCCCGTGTACATACAGCCGCTTACCACGCCCGTAGTGCCCGTCACAGACCCGCAGGTGCTGAGCTCCGTAGAGCGCCTGGCGGACAAAGGCGGCGTCAAGATCGGGCCGCCCCGGGAACTGCTGATGAGCCAGAAGACCAAAGCGAGCAACGCCTCTGTCTCCGGGCTAGGTCCGACGAAGCAGGTGCTGATCTGGGATACCCTGCTGCAACAGCTTCAGCCCAAGGAAGTCGAGGTGGTGCTGGGCCATGAACTGGGACACGCCCGGTACATGGACGAGATACGCTACACGGTGGAGGACGGGCTGATCATGTTCCTGATCGTCTACCTCCTTGCCTGGATTCTCCGCCTGATGGCCAGAACGGGCGCCATGGGGCTCTCGACGCCCTTTGCGCCGCGGGTCTTCATGCCGATGCTGGCCCTGGCCCTCATGCTGCAGGGCATCGCCAGCCCGATCGAGAACACCATCAGCCGTGTGGCTGAGAGCCGGGCCGACCGTTTCGCTCTGGAGTTGACGGCAGACCCGGCCTCGTTCATCAGCGCCTTCAAGAAGATGTCCAGCGAGAACCTGAGCGATATCGACCCGCCGAAGCTGGACGAATGGCTGCGCTGGAACCACCCCTCCATCATGAACCGGTTCCGGCAGGCTGAGGCCTTCGCACGGGAGCAGGGTCACTAAACGTTGAACCGGGTCCGCCTTGTGGCGGACCCGGTTGTTCTATGCCATCGTCAGGCGGGCAGATCGAGGAAGAAGGTGCTGCCTTTCCCCAGCTCGGAGACGACCCTGAGCCGGCTGCCCATCTCCGTGGCCAGCTTCTGTGCGATCGCCAGGCCCAGGCCTGTGCCGGTGGCCTTGGTCGTCACGTAGGGAGTAAAGATCAGCGGAAGCAGATCGGGTGCGATGCCAGGACCGGTGTCCGAGACTGCGATGCAAACGCCGGTCTCGGTTTGATCCCGACGCACCACCATGCGGCCGCCGGATGGCATCGCCTCAAACGCGTTGGCCGCCAGGTTCTGCAGAACATGCTTCAGGGCATTGCGGTCCGCGTCAACCGTCAGTCCGGGCGTACCCTCCAGCCGCATCTCAACGGCGTGGCCCGGAAACTGCACCTGAAGGAGACGGAGTACCTCGTCCAGCAAGTCGTCCAACGCCAGGCGCTGTGGGTCGAGCACGGGGCGGCCCGCCAGCCCCAGGAAGTCGGTGACCACCCGGTTGATCTGTTCCACCTCGCCCCTGACCAGGGCGAAGATCGGACGATGCGCCTCGAACTCCGGCCGGGGGGAGAGCAACTGCAGGAACCCCTTGATCGTGGTCAGCGGATTCTTGATCTCGTGTGCGGCGGTTGCGGCCAGTTGCCCAAGGAACTCCAGGCGGCTGCGCTGAGCCTCCTCCCGCTCTGCCTCGATGACGCCCGTCACGTTCTGGACGCCCAGGACGGCGCCGCCGGACGGGAGCGGTGCCGCGGAGAGGAGTACGATTCGCTCGACACCCTCCGCCACCGGATAGGCGATCCGGCAACCGCTGATGCGGCGGTGCGCCCGCAAGGCCTGGTCGACCTCGGGGTGCGCCAGCCACTGGGCAGGCGTCTGGCCTTCCGCCAGCAGGCCACGAGCCGCCCCGTTACAGGCCGTCATCTGGTGCTGGGCATCCAGGAAGAGGATACCGTACGGGAGGAGCTCCAGCACGGCTTCGTTCACCCGCAGTTCCTCCTGCAGCTTTGCCTGCAGCACCTGCTTCTCCTGGACATACTCAATGGCTGCGTTCAAGAGCAACAGAGAGAGCACGATGACCACCGTGAACACAGGCCAGTACGGGCTGGTAACGCCCAACGGGCCGCCGGAAAGGTACGGGATGAAGGAGAGACTCCAGCCCAGCAGTGCGTGCAGCAGCCCCACCAGCGCAACCCGCCAGACCGTGCGGGGGCGCCGGTCGAAAAACGGCAGCACCGCAATCGCCAGCGACACCCAGAGTACGGCCCGCACCGTGCCCTGAGCCAACGGGCCAGCGGTGGCCGCCCGGTAGGCGATGATGACCAATCCAACCGGAATCGCCTTATCCCACCCCTCGGAAAGCCCCACCAGCGTCATGGGGGCCATCCGCAGGTCCAACATGGTACCCGGGGCGGGAAACCAGGGATAGAGCATGCAGAAGAGCGCCATGACGCAGGCCCCCGCCACCCTTGGCCATGGGTACGGCACGCGCTTGAGCAGCCCCCTGACCGGAGACCACCGCGTCAGGAAGGCGACGCCTATGGCTACCATCAGGTTCATGAACATCCACTTGATGAAGTCAAACAGCACAGGTTGTGCCCTCCTGCCGATATTCCACCGCTAGGAATTCGCCCAAAGACGTGAAACTCCCCTTGCCCTGGGGCTATTTCCACTACGGATTTCACACGGGCTCGGGTACCGGTCAGCGCGGGCGGATGGGACACTGACTCGGGTACCGGTCACCAGGCGCGGGCAGATGGGACATTGCCACGGATTACACGGATTACACGGATTAGGAGACAAAAAGAACCAAGGGGCCCCGGCAATGGCCCAGTTTTCACCTGCGATTCGGGTGTGAGGCACCATGGTGATTACGGAGCTTTCATGGATCCTAACAGAACTCGCCCATCACGAAGTACGTATTTAGGGTAAAAGGCTCTGCGAGGACGTGACCGGCGTGAAGGCGAATCTGGCGGAGATCCTCTATGTGTCGATTGTGGTTGTGCTCATCCACATCATCGGGGAAGCGTTCGGGCCGTACGCCGAGTGGGGAGCCGTGGCGGCCCTGCTATTGCTTGCGATGCACCTGACGTTGTGGGAGCGACGCAAAAGAAAGGAGACACAAAAACCGGGTCCGCCGTAAGGCGAACCCGGTTTGCCGTATCAACGGGACTAGGCCTTCTTCCGCTGCTTAAGGACGAACAGGTCAGCCTCCAACTCCCCGAGCTTTTGGATCAAATAGACGTCCCGGGCGCTCATGTCGCCAACCTGGTCCTTCAGCACAGCGACATCTGACTTGACACTGTCTAGTCCCGAGAGCATCCCATCCACCTTCGTACTCAGTGCTGCGAGACCAGTGCCGAGCTGCTCTTGCCCGCCAGCGAGTCCCTCCACTCCTTCACGAAGTGCCTCCTGCTTGCCCGTGAGTTCATCCAGCCGCGTGCTGAGCCCTTCTAGCTTGGCCTCGATGACCTTCCGGCTTTCCAGCAACGCGCTCAGAATCGCCTCGGTTTCAGCGTTCAGGACGATCCCTCCTCGTCTGGCATTATGATATCACACGCAGTCTCAGAACACCTATTGCCCAGTGGTTTTGTTCGCACGCCACTTCAGTGTAGGAAGTGCAGCCTCCATCACACCCACCAGCCAGTAAGCCTCCCCGTCGTTGAGAATATACCCGCTGATTACGGGTGGCGTTGCGCCGGTCTTGCGTCCAAGCTCGCGTACCGCCGCTACCTGTTCGCGCACCTCCGGATCAGTGAACAACTGGTCCAGTAACTCAGACGAGCGAAGGCTGAGCTGTGCGCGCAGAAAGGCAAGGTTTTTCTCCACATCCGCTAGACGGAACGTAAACCCCTTCCATCCCAAGTCCATTCCGGCGATCCTCAACTCCGTACCAAACAACCGTGCCACCCACTGCTCACCGTGCTCGTTAGCGAAGTACCAACTCAACTCATCATGTGGACCCGTTGCCCACTCCGGCGGTCTGCTGCTACCGCCGTCAGTCGAATGAAGTTCGATCCGCATCTCGCCCATATGTATCGCTCCCTCTTCCTAGCAATGGGGCCTCCCACTTTTTCGCTGGACCAGCGCCTCACTCCCCGCCATTCGTCAACCTGTCGAGTGCAATACAAAACCCGGGTCCGCCGTAAGGCGAACCCGGTTTTCGCATGCATCAGATAGCTTATACGTGGAACAGGGCCGTGGCGGTGCCGGGCAGGATGCCCAGCCAGAGGGTGCCGAGGAGGGCGATCACCAGGACGGCGATCAGGCCGTAGCGGACAGCCTTGGGCGCCAGGGCCAGGTCGTCGACGGCGCCGGCCATGCGGGGCTTCTTGGCCGCTTCGGTGTTCTTGAAGACGGTGCCGATCACCCGCAGGTAGACGAAGGCCGAGATGCCGGTAGAGACGATCAGGGCGCCAAGCACCACCCACGCGCTGTTGTGGACAGCGGCGATGGCCAGCAGGAACTTACCGACGAAGCCGCCCGTCGGGGGCAGGCCGGCCAGGGCGAACATGAAGAGCGCCATGGCAGCACCCAATGCCGGACGCCGGTAGTAGAGGCCCTGCAGCACCTCGAAGGCGCTGCCTTCCTCGCCTTCGCTCTCGAGGATCGCGATGATGGCGAAGATGCCCATGGCGGTGAAGGCGTATGCAGCCAGGTAATAGGCGGCTGCCGAGAGGCCCTCGGTGCCCAGACCCACAAGACCCATCACCAGGTAGCCGGCGTGAGCGATGCCCGAGTACGCCATGAGGCGCTTCAGGTCGTTCTGCCAGATACCGACCGTGCTACCCAGCAGCATGGAGGCCGCCGCCAGCACGGAGACCGGGAAGAGGTACGGGCCCATTACCTTGACCGGCACAGCCGCCACCAGGAAGCGGGCCAGAACGGCGAAGGCCGCCGCCTTGGTGCCGACGCTCATGTAAGCGGTGATCGGCGTAGGCGCACCCTGGTAGACGTCGGGGGCCCAGGAGTGGAACGGCACGAGGGCCAGCTTGAAGGCCATGCCCACTACGGCCAGACCGACGCCGACCTTGAAGTAGAGATCGCCGCTGGCAGCGGATGCCGCCTTGGTGATCGCCACCAGATCCATGGTGCCGGTGGCGCCGTAGACCAGGGCGAAGCCGAAGAGCATGAAGGCCGAAGCCACGGAACCCAGGAAGAAGTACTTCAGGGCGGCTTCACGGGCCTGCGGCCGCTTCGGGTCGAAGGCGACCATCACGTAGAGCGCCAGGGAGAGCAGTTCCAGGCCCAGGAAGATGGTCATCAGGCTGCCGGAGGCGGCCATGACGATCATGCCCATGGTACCCCAGAGGACCAGGGCCAGGTAACCGGACTTATCCTCTTCCGACCGGCCGAACGAGAGCAGCACGGTGAGGAAGGCGGTAATCAGCAGAATGGCGCTGAAGACCACGCCGAACCGATCCATCACCATGGCCCCGTTGAAGCCGGGAGCCATCTTGCCATCCCAGAGCGGAACC
>JBLNEM010000249.1:0-3098 GCA_050262655.1 Mycobacterium leprae
CCATGGCCAAAGTTTTCGCCGTACCCCTTCTCCCGGATGTAGCTCCGGCAGACATCGTCCAGTTCGGCGCCGGTCATGCCGGCCTTACAGGCGGCCACACCACGCAGCTGGGCTTCGAGTACAATGGCATAAATCTCCTGCTGCTTCTCGCTGGCCGCACCGACCACGACGGTCCGGGTGATGTCGGCACAGTAGCCTTCATACAGGGCGCCAAAATCAAAGGTAATGAAGTCGCCGTGCTCCACCAGTTTGGCAGAGGCATGGCCGTGCGGCAGGGAGGAACGATCGCCCGAGGCCGCGATGGTCTCAAAGGCCAGCCCCTCAGCCCCACGTTTCTTCATCTGATATTCCAGTTCCAGGGCCAAATCCCTCTCGCTGACACCGGGACGAATGGTGGGCAGCAGCGCCTGGAAAGCCTCGTCCGAAATGGCGCAAGCCTTCCGGATGAGGGCAATCTCCGACTCGTCCTTAATCATGCGGAGCTCTTCGACCAGTCCGGTGCATGAGACCAGTTCCCGCCCGGAGTGGAACTCGCGGGTGGTCTGGTACTCGTCCACCGTCATGTAGTCGCCTTCGAAACCGATGCGCTTAACTTGCAGCTCATCGGCCGTACGGGCGACCCACGCCTGAGCCGTGTTCTCCGGGCGAACAACGGTAAAATCCGGCGCCTGAGCGGTAGCCTGCTCGGTGTACCGGAAATCGGTAGCCAAAAATGCCTTCTCGCTGGTAACCAGCAGGGTGCCGGCGCTGCCGTTGAAGCCGCTCAGGTAGGCGCGGTTCTCCGGTTTGGTGATCAAGATCCCGTCCAGGTTCCGTTCAGCCATGGCAGCTCGTAGTTTCTGCAGCCGGGATGCACTCATGGATCTTACCCCCAATCGTTAGGCCCTCGCCAGCCGGGCTATTGCCCTGAGTCCCAGGAGATAGCTGTCCACGCCGAATCCGGCGATGGTGCCGCTACAGACCGGCGCGATCATCGAATGATGGCGGAACTCTTCCCGTTTATGTACGTTGGAAAGATGTACCTCCACCACAGGCAGTTCGACACTGGCGATCGCGTCGCGGATGGCAATACTATAGTGACCGTAAGCGCCCGGGTTGATGATAATCCCGCCGCACCGACCACGGGCTGCATGAATGGCATCAATGATGGCGCCTTCATGGTTCGACTGGAAGGATTCCACGGCCACGCCCAGTTCTGTTCCCAACGACTCCAGTTGGCCGACGATCTGGGCCAACGTGGTCGAGCCGTACACGGCGGGCTCCCGCTCACCCAGCAGGTTGAGGTTCGGGCCGTGAATGACGAGAATTCGCACCATGGGAACGCCCTCCCGCACAGAAAGGTTGTGCCAGACCCGCACTATCGTACCAGAAATTATGCCCATAAACAAGACTTAGGAGACAGAAAGCGGACATCCCGTCGCCGTGGCGGCGGTGACGTCACGGCGATGGGGCAGTGGGTACCACTTGCCAGGGGGAGGTAGGTGCGGAGGGGGGTTCCACCCCCCTCTGCACTTTAATTAAAGAGATGCAGGTAGGGTACCGGAATCCAGTCGGCCAGCAACAGCAGGATCAGCAGCACGATCATCGACATGGCGAAGCTGCGCCACCCCTTCTGGCCTGGCACGCCGGCGATGAATGCAGCGGCAAAGCCGCCCACGAGGCCGCCGATATGCGCCAGGTTATCCACCCCGGGGATCAGGAAGCCGATCGCCAGATTGATCACCACCGGCGTCGCCAGTCCCCGCAAGTTGATGCGGCCGGGGTTGGTCCAGCCATAGTAAAGCAGTGCGCCCATCAGCCCCATGATGGCGCCGGACGCCCCCAGCGAGAAGGTCGCCGCCCGCAGCGACACCGAAGCGAGGCTTCCGCAGACGCCTGCCACCAGGTAGATGAAGGACATGCGTCCACTACCGAAGAGCAGTTCCGTATATCGACCGATCTGCCAAAAGGCCCACATGTTCATGCCGATGTGCAGGATTCCCGCATGCAGGAACATCGAACTGAGCAGCCGCCACTGCTGCCCGAAGTCGATGACGCTGTACGAGTAGTTGGCGCCGAATAGGAGCAGTGCCTCATTGGACGGGCCCTGAATCAACGCGTTCAGCCCGCCGCCCAGCCATGTGGAGAGCAGATAGTAGGCGATGGTCGCCACCAGAATGCCGTACGAGACCGGCATGTGGCCCAGTTGACGGGCGGGTGCACGCCGCTGGGGGCGGCGCTCTGCCGGTTCGATTGCCGGGCGGTCGGCCCGCTCCAGGGGCAGGTCGGTCAGAATCTGGGCGATCTCATCGCCCACCGGGGGGAAGCCGGCGTGCCGGTCGACCAGTTCGGTCTCCAGATCCACCACCCAGGGAATGACGCCCCACCGCTGATCGGGGGCCTCCTGTTGCAGGCCACGGATGGCCGCCGCTTCCGTCTCATCCACCCGCCGCAAGAACGGCAGGGCCAGCAGCACATAGCAGGGCTGCTCCACGTCTGCCGCAACCGCCTCGGCCCATCCGGCCATGGACAGCACCAGCGATCCACGCTTTGCACTGTCCAGGGCGTGTGCGGCGTCGGCCAACACCACCAGCAGACGTCCCCAACTTTCGACCCGATGCAGGGCAAAGAGAAATCCCGGCGTCTGACCAGACGGTGTTCGCACGTCCACAAACCCCTGCGCCAGCAGCCTCTCGTGTACATAAGCCGCGTAGTTTCCCAAGTATACCCCTCCGCCCCGGCCCCAATAGGAAGGGGCCTCGGGGGAAAACCCGAGGCCCCACATCTCCCTATTCTAGATCAAACCAAGCTCTTTGCCTACCTTGGCGAACGCTGCCAGCGCCTCGTCCAGGTCGGCCCTGGTGTGCGCAGCGCTGACGATGGTCCGAACCCGGGCCTTGCCCCGCTGCACGGTGGGGAACGCGATGCCCTGGCAGAAGACGCCCTCCTCCATCAGCCGGTCGGAGAGCTTCATGGCCTTGACCTCGTCGCCCGCGATCACCGGAGTGATGGGCGTCTCGCTCTTGCCGGTGTTGAAGCCCAGCGCCTGTAGCTTCCCCTTGAAGTACCGGGTGTTCTCCCACAGCCGCTCGATCAGTTCCGGCTCCTGCTCCCTGATC
>JBLNEM010000250.1:0-12058 GCA_050262655.1 Mycobacterium leprae
GGCCGTCCGGACCGGGTCCTCAGCGATGGGGAGGCAGAAGAACTGGCACGGTTGACGACCCGGGTACTCTGGGCCCTGGGTGACGGGGAGACGATGCAGGACGTGGAGTGGGCCCATGATGGGCGGCAGTTCTGGCTGCTGCAGGCCCGCCCCGTCACCGCGGCCGCCCGCGTCACCTATTCGCCGGTGGCCCATCTGCCAGTCATCTGGTCGAACGCCAACCTGAAGGATGTCGTTCCCGGGGTGCCGACGACCCTCTCCTGGAATCTGCTGCAATCGGCGGTGCGGTACATTCTGTATGCAGCACCGGAGGCAGCCGGCTACCCGGTACCGGCCGGCATGGAAGTGCTGCGGCGCATCGCCGGTCGGGGCTACTTCGATCTGACTAGCGTCTTCTGGGCTTACTACGATGCATTTGGCTTCAGCCCAGCTACGGTCAACATGGTGATCGGCGGTTCCCAGCCAGAGATTCCGGTTCCCACCGGCAATCCGCTCCGGGGGCGGGCGGGGTGGCGCAGGCTGACCGCACGCCTGCGTCTGGTGTGGAGCATCTGGCGGGATGCCGGCGCCTATGGGGTGCACATTCGCCGGTTCCGGGAGTCGGCGAAGCATCTGAAGAGCCGGGATCTGGTGAGCCAGAGCCGCGAGGAACTGCTGGCTCTGCTCCGAGAGATCAACGCCGCCATGATGGCGTTCGGTCCCCGTTACCAGTTGGGCAACGCCTCCGGCTCGCAGATGGAGCCGCTGACGGCGTTGTTGGAACGCCACCTGCCCGGGCGCGGGCAGGCGGTGGCTTCCGGGCTGATGGCCGGGAGCGGGCAGGTGGTGAGCGCCGAGCATGGCTACCGTGTCTATGATCTCGCGCGGGCAGCGGCCGGGGATGCAGCGGCCCGCGCATGGCTGGCCGCTGAGCCGCTGGACCCAACCGGTTGGCAGCATCTATCTGCCACGTCGCCCTTCCGGCGTGAACTGGAGGGCTTTCTGGACGAATTTGGCCACCGGGCGCTGTACGAGCTGGAGCTGGCCAACCCCCGCTGGCACGAAGAGCCCACCTACATCCTACAGCAGGTACGGAGCGTGCTGACGTCGGGCGTCACAACCTCGCCGGCGGAGGCGGCGCAGGCGGCCCGCCGGCGAGCCGAGGCCGAGGTCGACCGCCTACCGCTGCTAAGCAGGCTGACGGCTCGGTGGCTGGCCGCCCGGTGCAGGCAGGGCTGGGCCAACCGGGAGGCCGGGAAGTCGGCCATCGTGGCGATGTGGGAGCCTACACGCCAGATCATGTTGGCGATTGGCCGGCGGTTGACGGACGCGGGGAAGCTGACAAATGGGGCCGACCTCTTCCATCTTTCGCTGAGCGATGTAGTGGCTTACTTGCTGGGCGAGTGGGATGGAACGGGAGCAGCCGCCATTGCCGCAGACCACCAGGCGCGGCGTGAGGCCTGGCTCGTTGAGAGCCCGGCGGACATCGTGATCCTGGACGCCGCGGGGCGCCCGGCCACCTTGCCGGCGAACCCAGGCGTGAGGAGCGTGGAGGCGCCGCCAGGGAGCGCCGCCCGCACAGACGGGAGCCTCGCCGGTGTGGCCGTGTCCGCCGGAAGGGCGACCGGGCGGGTCCGCATCATCCGGCATCCCGCTGAAGGGGAGCGACTGGAACCGGGCGAAATCCTGGTCGCCCCGTCCACCGACCCGGGCTGGACGCCGCTCTTCCTGCGGGCCGCAGCCGTGGCGATGGAGGTCGGCGGCTACCTTTCCCATGGCGCCATCGTAGCCCGGGAGTATGGCATTCCCGCAGTGGCCAACGTGCCGGGCTTGCTGGAGCGGCTCAGGGACGGCGAGGTGATCACCGTGGACGGCGATGCGGGCCTCGTGATTCCGGCGGGCAAATAGAGAAAGCGGCAGGCTATCTACTGGCCTGCCGCTTCGCTTTGCCTCTTCCGACGGGCTATTTCAGCAGCATCACAAAGGTGCCGGCGGTGATCAGGCCGCCAGCCAGCAGGGTTTTGGGCGTGAACTGCTCGCCCAGGATGAAGTAGGAGAGGACCAACGTCAGGACGATGCTGGTCTTGTCGATGGGGGCCACCTTCGAGACATCGCCCAGCGAGATGGCCTTGTAGTAGAAGAGCCAGGAGAGACCGGTGGCGAGTCCGGAGAGGATCAGGAAGGTCCAGTTCTGCCGGTTCAGATCCTTGATGCCGCGCTCGGCGCCGGTGGAGAGGACGATGCCCCACGACAGGAAGATGATCACGGCGGTCCGAATGGCGGTGGCCAGGTTCGAGTCAACGCCTTTGATGCCGATTTTGGCCAGAATGGCCGTCAAGGCAGCGAAGAGGGCGGAGAGAATGGCATAGAGCTTCCACATGGATCAAGGCGCCTCCGTTATGGTGATGGCTGATCTATTCGCCATCTGCGTGAAGCCTTCCTACATTTGGCCGGAGGGATGAGGGAGGCGATGGCCTCCGGTCTAGCAAATAGTCAAGATCATAACGAAACCGAGAGGTGACAGAGATGGCCCCGACTCATGACGACTTCCGGCAGGTACCCAGCGACGCTACGGAGCAGCAGTACCAAGCTGAGGGGCCGGGCTTTCACCCGTTCTACCGACTGATCAGCCTTCCGTTTGAGTGGATCTACACCATGTCCCGGGTGCGCTACTGGATCATCCCGTTCAATCTCATCTTCGGCATTGCCGCCCTGATCGTGCTGACTATCTCCTCCGGCCAGTTCCTGGCTGCGCCGGCCAATCAGGTACTGCACCCCATCAGCGTGGGTCAGGTGATTGCCGGCACCTCATACCGCTACGTCAGCGTGGACGGCAACCTCGTGCAGGATTTCCGCTATACGGAGAGCAAGAACGGCTCCGTGACCGGAAAGTACACGGCGGTACTGCAGGGGAAGGACCTCCTGTTTGTGAAGGGCGACACCCTGCCAGACCAGGGCCCCTATGTCGGAATGCTGAAGGCGTTCCCCTCTGATCTGCAGAGCATGGTCGCAGAGGATGCCAGGAATCCCAAACTAGCGCCGGGGATCCGATTCTCCACTGCTGAGTATCTCGACAGCACGGCCCGGCCCGAGACGCAAGCCTATTACCTGCGGCTCATGACCGGTTCGGCAGTCGCTGCACTGCTGCTGCTCATCCCCATGCTCTTCGGCTACGCGCTCTTCCGGCCCTCGCGGGGCGAGCGCCTGGATGCTCCCGCCACCGGTCCGGCCTGGCCGATTCGGGTCTCTGCGCACGGCCGGTTCCGCTCGGAGGGGAACGGGAAGCAGCACACGGAGCAGTTCATGCCGGCCACCCTCATCCGGACCGGCAACCCGGAGCAGCCCCTTGAAGTGCGCTACGTGGTTCGTGGCCGGAAGGGGACGGAAACCGGACACGTTCTGCCCATTCCGGCGGGGAGCGAGGTGGAGTGGGGCTATCTTTATGGCGGCGGCAAGCCGAAGCCGACACTCTCTTTCCGGTTCGGCCGCCAGAAGGCCCGCATTTCGGTCCCTACCGAGGCCCATGCCCGCTGGATTGCCGAGGCGTTCGCCGTCGGCAGCCTGTAGCGTTAAGCGTAAGAGCGCCTGTCCGCCGGTATACCGGTGGGCAGGCGCTCGTTCTTTGCTGTTCCCCCGGCGTCCACGCAAGCAGGGGAACTGAATCATTTTAGCAAATACAATAGAATGATCTTTGGAACCTGGAGGGAATAGAGATGGCGCGCACATACTACGAAGTCTTGCAGGTACCCCAGGACGCCACCGACGAGCAGATCAAAGAGGCGTACCGGACCATGGCGTGGCAGAGTCAGTCTGCCGGCGGTCAGGAGGCCATGAAGGAGATCAACGAAGCCTATGCTGTCCTCTCCAACCCGGAGCGACGGGCGGCATATGATGCCGCTCTGGCGGACGGGACGGCGACGGTTCCGACCAAGGCGCCCGCGGCTGCTTCCGGCTCTCCCGCAGCTCCGGCGATCGGCGACGAAGCCTTCCAAGCAGAAGGTCCTGGCTTTCACCCCTTCTACCGGCTGCTCAGCATTCCGTTTGAGTTCGCCTACACCATTTCCAGGGCCCGCTATCTCTTCATCCCGTTCAACCTGATCCTGGGCATTGCGGCCCTGATCGGTCTGGTCACCTCCGCCAACGGATATCTGAGTGCGCCAGCCAATCAGGTGATGCACGCCGTCAGCGTGGGGCAGGTGATTAGTGGCACGCCGTACAGCTTTGTCAGCATAACCGGCAACCTGGTGCGCGATTACCGCATCACAGCCAGCAGCAATGGCAATGTGACCGCAAAGTATACGGCGGTGGTGTCTGGTAAGGACATCCTCTTCGTCAAAGGCGACAATCCGCCCGACAAGGGCCCGTATGTCGGCGTGCTGAAGGGCTTCTCATCCGACCTGCAGAGCATGGTGCAGGAGGATTCCCGGAATCCTAAACTGCCCGCCGGCACCCGGTTCGCCACGCAGCAGTACCTCGATACCACAGACCGGCCGCAGAAGCCTTATGCCTATCTGCTCGGCATAATCGCTTCGGTCGTCGCCGTGGTGGTGCTGCTGGTGCCGCTGCTCTTCGGCTACGTGCTCTTCCGTCCCCGGCGGGGCGAGCGCCTGGACTCTCCCGCTACCGGTCCGGCCTGGCCGATCAGGGTCACTGCTCACGGCCCGTTCCGCCCGGAGGGGAACGGGAGGCATCACACGGAGCGGTTCATGCCGGCCACCCTCATCCGGACCGGGAATCCGGAGCAGCCGCTTGAGGTGCGTTACGTGGTTTTCAACCGGAGGGGAACGGATACGGCGCAGGTGCTTGCCATTCCGGCTGGTAGCCAAGTGGAGTGGGGCTATCTCTATGGCAGCGGCAAACCGAAGCCGACCCTCTCCTTCCGGTTCGGCCGCCAGAAGGCCCGCCTTTCGGTTCCCACCGAGGCCCATGCCCGCTGGATTGCCGAGGCGTTCGCAGTCGGCAGTCTGTAGCGTCAAGCGTAAGAGCGCCTGTCCGCCGGATGATCGGTGGACAGGCGCTCTTTATCGTTCTTTCAGCCAGACCTCCTGCAGATAGGTCTCGACCTCTCCCACAGACCGCTCCACCAGCGCACAGGCGTTCTCCAGCCCCTGCAGCGCCGCCTGAATCTGCTCCGGCGTCAGTTCACCCTGGTGAATTGCCTCCCGGAACTCGTCGACATCCAGCAGTTGCCACTGGCCCCCCCGGGGCACGATCACGTCCAGATAGAGGTCTTCCACCGTGATGACTGGTCCACCGTCGTCCAGAACGCGGGCGACGTGGGTGTACGACCGCAGGCGGTGCGGTCCCTGGTGGCCTTCCCAGAACATCACCCAGAGGTGGCTTTCGGGCAGCAGGATCGAGCGGGCGGCGGCGATGGTGGCGTGATTGTGATAGGTGCGCTCCAGATAGATGTTGCCGCCCTTGCGCTCCAGCCGCCGGTCGATGTTGTAACAGTTGCCGCTCAGCAGGTGGCGCTCCACCCGGTTCTCCATGTCGATGAGGATGCGCTTCATGGCAGCCGCTGGCCCAACTCGGTCAGGGCGAAGTTGGCGCTGCCCTCGATGCGGCGAGGTTCCAGATCGGCCTCGGACTGACCATGGCGGCACAGCACAAGCCGGATCATGATCATCAGCCTCCTGCTGCCCACAAGATGAGGCAATGTTTGCAGCAGGATTCCCGAAAAGCCTCGCAGTTTCCTTCCGAAAACGTTACCAATTTCACACCGGGCCTGGCCAGGGTCATGCTGAATGATTGGCGGGGTAGGCGGCATAAGGGGAAGGGCCGTCCCATATCCATTCCCTGAGTGAGGGAGGTGTCGCCGTGATACCCCCGGGGTTCGGGCAGGAGGTTCTGCCGCTCCTGGCGCCACGACTGGCTGAACTGGTTCGGGTTGCGGTCCACCCGCTGCCCGGACCGCTGGAAGAGATTCGCATCCGCGAAGGGCGGCCGCTGAGCCTGGTCTTTGTCGGCGGTGACCTGTTCGTCTGCCCGGACGGCACCTTGACCGCCGACAGCGCAAGGGCCTACCTGGCCTCCCATGACGACCTGCAGCGCACCTTTCAACTGATGGCACAGGGTTCGGTCTATGCCTGGGAGGACGAAGTGAAGAGCGGCTTCCTCACCGTGCAGGGGGGCCACCGGGTGGGCCTGTGCGGTCGGGCGGTGACCGAGGAGGGGCGCATCCGCACCCTTCGGCACGTGACGGGCCTGAACGTAAGGATCGCCCGGGAGGTGAAGGGGGCAGCCAGCGGTTTGCTGCCCCGGCTGGTTCGCAGCGGGCGGCTGCTCAGTACGCTTCTGATCTCACCGCCGCAGGCCGGGAAGACCACGGTCCTGCGTGACCTGGTCCGGCAGGTCTCAGGCGGCGTGCCGGCTCATGGGTTGCGGGGCTGCAAGGTGGGCCTGGTGGACGAGCGCTCCGAACTGGCCGGATGCTGTCAGGGCGTCCCCCAGCGGGATGTGGGGGTGCGCACCGATGTGCTGGATGCCTGTCCCAAGGCGGAGGGCATGATGCTTCTGATCCGGGCCATGTCCCCCGAGGTGATTGCGGTGGATGAGATCGGTCGTCCGGCGGACGCCACGGCGGTCATGGAGGCCCTGCATGCAGGCGTCGTCGTCCTGGCCACTGCCCATGGGAGTTCGGTGGCGGAGGTGGGGCGCCGACCGGCCATGGCCGAACTGCTGCAGGCAGGCGCATTCGCCCGTGCGGTGCTCCTGGGGCGGAGCCGGGGCCCGGGTACGGTAGAGGCCGTCTTGGACTTGACGAACGCCGATGGTGGCAGGGCCGCAGGGTAGGAGGTGACCGGGATGCTCGCAAGCCAATGGGCGGGTGCCGGGTTGATCATCGGTGCGTCCACGCTGTTGGGGTGGCAGGTGGCGGCGGGATACGCCAGACGGCCCGGCCAGTTGCGGGAGCTCCAGACGGCCTGTGCGATCCTGCAGACCGAAGTGGAGTACGCCACGCCCCTGCCCGCTGCACTCTCTGCCGCGGCCGGGGCGGTGAGTGAACCGGTATGCGGACTGCTGCGAGCTGCTGCCCGAGCCTTGACCAGGGGAGATGGGATCACGCCGGGCGAGGCTCTGATGTCGGCGATCCAGGCGGAGGGGAGGGAGACCGCCCTGAAGCAGACGGATCTGGCGGTACTGGCGGCCCTGGCGCCGGTGCTGGGCATATCCGGCCGCAGCGATCAGGTACGCCACTTGCAGTTGGCCCGGGAGCGGCTGGCCGGCGAAGAGGCACGGGCCCAGGAGGAGCGAAACCGCTACGAGCGGGTGGCCCGGTACCTCGGGGTGTTGGGCGGCGCTCTCGTCGTGATGCTGCTGTTGTGAAGGCGACTTGCCTGAGCGTCAGGTTGACCGGGAGGTGATCGATTGGACGTCTCTCTGCTGTTCAAGATTGCCGGCGTCGGCATCATCGTCATGGTTTTGGCTACGGTGCTGAAGCAGGCCGGACGGGATGACCAGGGCCAGATGCTTACCCTGGTGGGCGTTTTGACGGTGATGATGATGGTTGTGACCCTGCTGGCCAAGTTTTTCAATCTGGTTGCCTTCACCTTCGGCATGCGCTAGGGGGCCGCCGCCTTGGACATTGTGAAAATCGTGGGCATCGGTCTCTTGGCCGGCATGTTGATCTCCCTGATTCGGCAGCAGAAGCCCGAACTGGCGATGCCCCTTGCCCTGGCGACAGGGGCCATGATCTTTCTGCTGATGCTCTCCCGGGTCATGCAAGTGGTCGATGTTTTTCAGACGCTGGGGGCCAAAGCCAAGCTGGATCAGGTTTACCTGAACAACGTGCTGAAGATCATCGGCATCGCCTACGTGGCCGATTTCGGCTCACAGGTGCTGCAGGACGCCGGAGAAAAGTCGGTGGCCAACAAGATCGAACTGGCGGGCAAGATCCTGATCATGCTGCTGGCGGTGCCCATTCTGCTGGCGATTATGGACGCCGTGTTGAAACTGCTGGATTAGCCAGGAGGAAACCCCTTTGCCCATACCATTTGCCCGCTTCTGGGTGCTGCTCGGCCTGTTCTGCCTGCTCTTCTGGTTGGCGCCCGGGTCCACGGCGCCTGCGCTGGCGGCCGAGACCGACGAGGAACTCAGCGCGGTCGTGGCGCAGCAGCAGCAGGCCATTCTGCGCAGCCAGGTACAGAACCTGGACACCCGGGCGGTGGAGAGCTTCCTACAGCAGATGAACCGCACCTGGCAGGGCTATGGCCCGGAGGTATCTTTGACGGATTTCCTGGAGCTGTACAACGGGCGGAGCGACAGCAAGTATGCGCCACAAACGATCCTGAACGGCCTCCTGAAGTATCTGGTGCGGGAAGTGTTGGCCAACAAGGGCCTGTTGGTGCAGTTGATCCTGCTGGCCGTGATGGCTGCCCTCATGCAGAACATCCAGTCGGCGTTCGAGTCCGACGCAACCGCCAAACTGGCGAATGCCGTGGTCTACCTCGTCCTGATGGGCATGGCGGTCACCGGTTTCGGCGTGGCCGTCGCCACCGCCCGGCAGACGATGCAGGCACTCTCCGGTTTCATGCTGGCGATGCTGCCCACCCTGCTGACGGTGCTGGTCGGGATGGGCGGAATCTCCAGTGCCGCGATCTTCCACCCGCTCATGGTGACCTTCACCACCACCACGGCCACGGTGATGGTGAGCATCGTCTTTCCCCTGGCGTTCCTGGCGGCGGTGCTGGATATCGTCTCCGGTATGAATGAGAACTTCCAGCTGACCAACCTGGCAGGGCTCTTCCGGCAGGTTTCCGGCTGGGTGTTGGGGGTGACCTTCACCCTGTTCCTGGGCATCGTGGCCGTCAAAGGCGCGGCGGGGGCAGTGGCGGACGGCGTCACGGTGAAGACCGCCAAGTTCATGATCAGCAACTTCATCCCCGTGGTGGGCAAGATGTTCTCCGATGCCACCGACCTGATCTTTGGCTCCACGATTCTGCTGAAAAACGCCTTGGGCCTGGTCGGCCTGGCGGCGATCTTCTTCATCGTCGCCTTCCCGCTGCTCAAGATCCTGGCGGTGACCCTGATCTACCAGTTGGCCGGCGCCCTGATCCAGCCGGTGGGGGCCAAGGAAGTCGGCAAAATGCTGACCGCCATGGCCAAGTCGCTGCAGCTGGTCTTCGCCTCGCTGGCGGTGGTGGCTCTCATGTTCTTTGTGGGCATCACGGTGATCGTCGGCGCCGGCAACCTCACGGTGATGGTGAGGTGAGTGCCATGGAATTCCTGAAGGACTGGGTTCGCAACCTGGTGATGCTGGTGATTCTGGCCGGCTGTCTGGAACTGCTGGTGCCCGCCGGGGGGATGAAGAAGTACGTCCGCATGACGATGGGGCTGCTGGTGGTACTGGCCGTAACCCGCCCCATTCTGGGGTTCCTGGGCCGCCCGATTGTCGTGGATCTGTCGGCGCTGGCCTCGACAGAGGGGCAGCCACTGCCCGGACTCGAGCAGATCATGCAGCAGGCCACGGCATTTCGGGCCAAGAACAGCGCCCTCGCCCTGGATGAGGTCAGATGGAAGATCGAGGCGGAGGTGAGTGATGCGGCCAAGCGGGTCAAAGGGGTGAAAGGCGCGACAGCCCGGGCCACGTTGAAGGAGCAGGACGGGCAGTATCAACTCGCAGAGGTAACCGTTGCGGTGGAGGCAGGCGAGAGCCAGGGGCTGGTCAAGCCGGTAGAGCCGATCAAGCCGGTGCGCCCGGTTCAGCCGGTGCAGGTAAGTACTGGCGACGGTGCGGCCACCGGCGACGGCCCGACCGCACCCGACGAGACGCCTGAGGCCGCCCCGCCGCCCACTGCCGCTCAGAAGCAACTGGCGGACGCTGTCCGACAGGAGGTGGCTGCTCGCCTGGGTATTCCGGCCAACAGCCAGTCGATTCGGGTACTGGTAAACGGAGGGAAGCAAGAATGAAGGAGGCCGGCATCCCCACCATGATCGACCGACTGATGGGCCTCATCGGGCTGAAGCCCAATCAGACGAGCATGCTGAAGTTCATCGCCCTCGGGGTGGCCGTGGGCATTCTGCTCCTGTATGCCCCCACACTCTTCGGCGTAGCCAGCGGTCCCAAGCAGCCCAGCGGTGCCACGCTGGTCAGCGCGTCGGTCGAACAGGACGAACTGGCACGGCTGGAACGTGATGAGGCCGCCAAACTGGCGGACACGCTATCCCTCATCGACGGCGCAGGTAAGGTGCATGTGGTGGTCAGCATGGAGACCGGCCCGACCATCACACCGCTGACTGACCGGAAGACGCAGACTACCACCCAAACGGAAAAGGACACCGCAGGCTCCACCCGGCAGACGACCAGCCAACAGGAGGATGTCACCACGGTGACGACCAAGGGCGGCACCAACGATGCGCCGGCAGTGGGGAAGAGGATCCGCCCCCAGATCGCCGGGGTGTTGATCGTAGCGGAAGGGGCCAGGGAGAAGGGCGTACAGGCCAAACTGCATGCCGCGGCCGTGACGGCCCTGGGCATTTCGGCCGACAAGATCCGGGTTGAGGCGGCAGCAGAAGGGAGATAACGGTCGTGTTTATCGTGAAGAAGCGTTCGGAGCTGATCCGGTTCGGCCTCTTCCTGCTCCTTGCCGGTCTGCTGGCCTATTATGTGGCGGGTCGCTTTACCCTGTGGCGGGCTACGGCCGCCCCCAACGCCGCGACCAATAGCCCGGGGGTCGTGGCGGGGCCCATTATCGTCGGACCCCAGGGGAAGGATCTGGTGGAGCAGGCCAGGGAGGCCACGGGCTCCACCGACTTCTTCGCCGAGTCCCGGATGAACCGCGAACGGAACCGTGGCGCCCTGCGCTCCACCCTGCAGGAAGTGATGCAGAGCCAATCGGTTGACCCCGTGGTGCGCAAACAGGCCAGCGAGCAGTACCTGGCCGTCGGGCGGATCGCATCGCTGGAAGACGAGGCGGAGAATCTGATCCGGGCCCGGGGGTTTGAGGATGTGCTGGTCCATCTCACCGACGGCTCGTCGGCCTCGGCGCAGGTGGTGGTGAAGGGGAAGCAGCTCACGCAGGAGCAGTACATGCAGATCGTCGACATGGTCAGCAAGATCGGGAACGTAAAGCCGGCGTCGATCGTGGTCATTGCCAAGGAGAAGTAGAGATGGCAGGTCAGGCCGGGAGCGGGTGCTCCCGGCCTCTTTTGTCTGCCTGGAAGTGACTGATTCTTAACGGGACGGGAAGTGGTCATATAGTCGATCGTGGAGTTATATGATAATATTTGAACAGGTGTGTCCCCAGCCTGCGAATCCGTGAATGGAGGGTGACTCATGCCGTTCACGCTTCTTTACCTGGTAGGCATCTGCGCGTTCGTCATGCTGTTGGGCCGCATGCGGAGCAGGACCCAGCCGAACAGCATCATCGACCGGCGGGAGAGCCTGGCCAACGGTACCGCCAGCTTCATGGCCTTCTTCGGCAATGAACTGGTGCCGCTGATCTACATCTTCACGCCCCGGTTGGACTTCGCCAATTACGCCCTGCCCCTCTCGGCGCGAATGGCCGGCAGCCTGCTGCTGCTGCTGGCGATCTTGCTAATGGCAACGGGACAGGCTACGCTAGGGCTGAACTGGTCGGCGACGCTGGAGGTGCGAGAGGAGCAGCAGCTGGTGACGAAGGGCATCTACCGGTACATTCGGCACCCGATCTACGCCAGCCAGTGGCTCTGGGGAATCGCCCAATTGCTGATGCTGCCCAACTGGGTAGCCGGTCCGCTGGGGCTGCTCTGCTTCCTGCCGGTCTACCTGGTCCGCATTCCACGGGAAGAGCAGATGATGCTGGAGCACTTCGGGGAAGCGTACGAAACCTACATGCAGCGCACCGGGCGGGTGCTGCCGCGGCTGCGCTGAAAATTCACCGGACACCGCACACCATGGACTGACATAAGGAGCGAGCAACATGTACAAGTCTCTCGAAGCAACCGCCGCCGAATATCCCAGGGTCGATGTGCTGGAAGCGATCGTCAAGCGTCACAGCGTGCACGAGTTCAAGACCGATCCCGTGCCCGAGGAGATGCTGTTGGCACTGGTTGATGCCGCACGGCAGGCGCCCAGCAGCCGGAACCTTCAGCCCTG
>JBLNEM010000251.1:0-6377 GCA_050262655.1 Mycobacterium leprae
CTCTCACTCAAAGAGTGATGCTTGCTCTTTACACTGTCTAGTTTTCAAGGTTCGAGGCTCTTTCGAGCGAACATCTGCGATTATACCCCACATGAGAGGCATTCGCAAGTGGAAACTGGAGGTGGGTGTGGGATTTGAACCCACGGATAACGGTTTTGCAGACCGCCGCGTTACCACTTCGCCAACCCACCAGAAAGAAGAACCTCTGCTGGATGGACCAGCAAAGGACGAATCAGCACTGGATGGACCAGTAGATCGTATTGGTGGTGACCCTATCGGGATTCGAACCCGAGTTTGCGCCGTGAGAGGGCGCCGTCCTAGGCCTCTAGACGATAGGGCCGTTCTGGTTGCGGGGGCAGGATTTGAACCTGCGACCTCCGGGTTATGAGCCCGACGAGCTACCGTGCTGCTCTACCCCGCGATATGAATGGTTCGGACGAACCAGTACTGGATGGACCAGTAATATAACAGAAGAAACTGGTGCGAGGACAGAGATTCGAACTCTGGACCTCTCGGTTATCAGCCGAGTGCTCTAGCCGACTGAGCTATCCTCGCACAACTGGTGCAGATGGGGAGACTCGAACTCCCACCGGGAGTGATTACCCGACACGGTCCTGAGCCGTGCGCGTCTGCCAATTCCGCCACATCTGCGGTTCATGTCGTTCAGCGGGTCATCGCCGCAACCGACGAGACTTAATATAACAAAGCTGACCGGTTGATGCAAGCGAAATCTAAAGCCAGATATAGAGATGTTCTCCAAATGCGGAACGACACCCGGGAGGCTCCCGGGTGTCATGCTATGAACTCAGGTCAGCGACGGCGACGATTCGGGTCTCGCCGGTCCGCCGGTTACGGACTTCCACGCCGCCTGCCGCCAGCGATCGGCTGCTTACCGTGAGGCGCAGCGGCATGCCGAGCAGGTCCGCGTCCTTGAATTTGACGCCGGCACTCAGCTCGCGGTCATCGTACAGCACCGCGTCGGCCCCCAGCCGGGCGTAGACTTGCTCCGCCACCTCTACGGCGGCCGGATCCTTGCCGGCCGTCAGGAGATGACAGCGGAAAGGCGCCACACTCTCCGGCCAGATGATCCCGTCGGCGTCACGATTCTGCTCGATCACGCAGGCCACCATGCGGGTGATGCCGATGCCGTAGCAGCCCATGAGCATCGGATGGGTCGCCCCGTTTTCATCCTGAAAGACGGCGTTCATCGCCTCGCTGTACTTGGTGCCGAGGCTGAAGATGTTGCCAGCTTCGATCCCCCTGACCGCCTTTAACTCGCCGCCACACTGTGCGCACCGGTGCCCGGCAGCGGCCTCAGCAATATCGCCCACCACTGCGGCGGTGAAGTCGCGGCCGTAGTTGACGCCGCCACTGTGGTAATCTGGCCGGTTGGCGCCTGTGACCAGGTTCCGGGCCCCCACCACCGAGTCATCCGCTACCACGGTCACCGGGACGTCCAGGTGCAGCCCCACCGGCGAAGCAAAACCGACGACCAACCCGAGCGCTGTTGCTTCAGCGGCGCTTAGGGTGCGCAGTTCGCCCATGCCCAGCAGGTTCTGCAGTTTCACGTCGCTGACCGTCAGGTCGCCCCGAATGCAGGCCAGCACAACGGTTGTGCCGTCCACCGTGTAGAAGACGCACTTTAGTGTCTCCCCGGCCGAGCAGCCCATGGCCTGCGCCAGGGCTTCAATGGTCGGCGTACCGGGCGTATGATGCAGCGTCACCGGCTCCAGCGCAGCGGCACTGTGCGGCGGTTCGCCCTTATCGGCCACGGCAACCTCCCGATTGGCGGCGTAATCGCACTGCTGACAGACAATCAAGGTATCCTCGCCCCCGTCGGCGAGCACCATGAATTCATGGGCCTTGCGGCCGCCCATCATCCCCGTATCGGACTGCACCACCAGCGCCTCCACACCGCAGTGCTGATAGAAGGCCAGGTAGGCATCCATCACCTGCCGGTAGTAACGGTCCAGGTCCTCGGCGGTGGTGTGGAAGCTGTAACCATCCTTCATCATGAACTCACGGAGGCGGACCAGTCCGCCGCGCGGCCGGGCCTCATCCCGGAACTTGGTCTGAATCTGGTAGACCATAAGCGGTAGTTGCCGGTAGGAGTCGACCATCGACCGGACCAGATCGGTGACGGCCTCCTCGTGGGTCATGGCCAGCACCATATCCTGCCCGGTCCGGTCCTTCCAGCGGGCCATCGAGCTGTCGATGGTGTCGTAACGCCCGCTCTCCCGCCACAGGCTGGCGGGCTGGGCCACCGGCAGGAGAATCTCCTGGCCGCCGATGCGGTCCATCTCTTCCCGGGCGATCGCCTGAATCCGGCGCATCACCCGGTAGGCAAGCGGCGTCAGGCTGTAAATGCCCGCCGAAACACGACGGACCAAGCCCGCCTGAAGCAGCAGGCGATGGCTGGGCAGTTCAGCATCACTACTCACCTGTTTTTGCGTCCTGATCAACCCCTGGGACATGCGCACGGTGGATCACCTCCGAAAAAATAAACCCCCGCCCTGCGAAGGGCGGGGGTAAACCCGCGGTACCACCTTCAGTGGCCGTGCAGTCACGGCCCACTCAGCCTTCACGTGGCGGGTCTGCCCGCCGAATGAAGTGCCCCGTGGTAACGGAGGGCTGCCGGGGCGGTTCGTCACCGTCGGCTCCGGGGTGGGTTCGCTACAGCACCGAGGTCCGGCCTTGCACCTGATGGCCGGCTCTCTACGCCACGAAACTATAGCTATTATTCCCGTCATTGCCTGTTGTCCGCCAGTATACGCCCGGCACCGGCGACTGTCAACGGCCAACCCTCGCCGGAACGGCCACGTTCAGTGCCCCCACCAGAGTCTCGAAGGTCAGGTCGGTTGATTTGAGCAGATCGCCGTCTGCGTGCGCATGAATGGGTCCCCTGGCCTGAATCTGGACGTGGCGGCCGGACAGGAAATGGATCTTTGGATGGTTGACATGCGAACCGGTGTAAACCCGGGGCAACAGGCCGAACAGCTCCGCCCGGCTCAGTTGATCGGCGATGCAGACGTCGAACACCCCATCATCCCGCCGGGCCGAAGGGGCGATGCGCATCCCCCCGCCGTATTGGCTGCCGTTGGCCACCGCCACCAGCGTGATCGGCCCCTCGTATTGCTGATCGTCGACCGTGATGGTGACGGGAACGGCCTGGTACCGGAAGATCGTGGTGATGGCGCCCATCAGGTATGGCAGTGTCCCGCCCAGCCCCTTTGGGTACTGGAGCACGACCGACGATACCTGGGCGTCAAAGCCGGCGCCGGCCACGTTCAGGAAGTGGCGCTCCTTCGCCGCCAACCCCAGGTCCACCCGCCTGGTGTGGGTTCCGAGGGCGATCGGCAGGGCCGCCTCCGGGTCCAGGGAAATGCCGTTCGTCTTGCCAAAGTCGTTACCTGTGCCCGAGGGGATCACGCCTAGACTGGTATCGGAATGGGCCAGTTCCCCGGCGATCGCATCCAACGTACCGTCACCGCCCAGCGCCACGACCCGCTCAATCCCTGTCCGGGCTGCCTCAGCAGCCGCACTGCGGGTCGCTTCGTAGCTGGGGGGAATCACGGCTTCGATCTCCGGCTTCCCCGCCACATGCTTTTCAATACGCTTCCAGGCCTGTAGGGCAGCGCCCCGCCCTGCCTTGGGGTTGACGATGAACAGCGTCCGCACCATGGTGGGTAGACACCCTTTCTTGTTGCGTTAGTTTCACCTTTACTGTTCAAAGTCAGGGCCATTCATCCCTGCAGCTACTTTGTAAGATTTTCGACATACTCTCCCATTTCCACGTAGCTCCACTGACCGTCTCGCTTCCCGTAGAACCAGACCATGGACTGGTTCGCACCGGCGTTGTACGCGCCGGCGCTGCAGCAGCGGTAGTGGGGCACTTCGTCGTACTGCTCCGCGGCAACCTGTCCATCGTAAACGGCGCTGGTTTTCTGGCCCTTCGTGAAGAAGTAGAACGGTTTGCCGGCCACCAGGTGCCAGTTGAAGACTTCGTCATAACCCTGTGCCGCCTTCATGCTCTTGCCGTCGATCAGCACATCGCCGTCTACTTCGAGCACCCAGTGCCCCTGCCAGGCCCACAACGCCTTCACCGGATTGGGGATCTTGTCACGGGTGAACTGCGTGGAGTAAGCCTTGGCGTCACCCCGCCAGACGGAGAAGGCCGTGATCCCGGGAAAGGTGTTGGTCTCCGCCGCATCGCGGACCACCGTGATCAGGTCGTTCCCCACAAAGACCGGGGCGGTATACTCGTGCTGCGGCATATCCCAGGACTCTGCCGCCCGTCCGGGGCGGATCAGGACTGAACCGCTGCCCGTATCGGCGACCAGCACGAAGTCGTCGCCGCGCGCGTTCACCGACAGTGAGGCAAGGCCGTGCAGCGCCGCACTGACCACCTGATCGTTGTGGTAGAGCGTGTAGACGATTTCGTTGTCCGTGATCTTGTAGCCAAACGGCGCCAGAAGTCGGTTGTACTGGTCGATCTGGGGCCCAACCGTGCCGTGCCACTGCGCCCGCTTCGCATACAGCGACGAGCGGAGAGGCGAACCCTCGTCGGGCAGAGTAGCCCCCAGTGCGTATTGCTCCACCGTCAGGCCGGCGAAGCTGCTCACGGTGGGCGTAGGAGCGGCGACCGCGGTCGGGGGCTGGACCGGCGCTGGCGCCTGAGACGGCGCTGCTGGCTGAGCAGCCGGTGGGGAACTCGCCACGGCCGGTGTGACGGGTATGGCCTCATGCGCTTCCTGGGGAGGCTGGGGCGATTGGGCTGTCTGGGCCGCGGAGCACCCCACGAGCAAGATGAGGGCGAACAGTAGTAGGGCCCGCTTCATGCAGACACCTCCTGGGTGACATTCACGGGTATAGACGCTTGGCCGAGGAGGTTGGTTCCTGCGCGAATCCCATTGACTGAGAGTCACTCTCATGCCGTAGAGTGACCTTACCACGACAAGTGGTTACGCAAATCCACCAGGGATCTGCGCGCCTTGGGGAAACATAGTACGGACCGATTTCACAGACCGAGGGAAGGGATCGACGGCACATGAACAACTTTGTTTTCCATAATCCCACCAAACTGATCTTCGGCCGAGGGCAACTGGCCCAACTGCGGCTTGAGCTGGCCGGTTACGGCAAGCGGGTGCTGCTGGCCTATGGCGGCGGCTCCATCAAGCGAAGCGGCCTGTACGATGCAGTGATCGCCATCCTGCGGGAGACCGGGGCCGAAGTGCACGAACTGCCGGGCGTAGAGCCCAATCCCCGGGTGAGCACCGTCCGTAAGGGTATCGAGATCTGCCGGCGGGAGCAGATCGACTTCATCCTCGCGGTCGGCGGCGGCAGCGTGATCGACTGCGTCAAGGCGATCGCGGTGGGCGCCAGGTACGAGGGCGATGTCTGGGAGATGATCACCGGCAAGGGGCGGGCAACCGGGGGGATTCCCTTCGGCACCGTGCTAACCTTGGCGGCGACCGGTTCGGAGATGAACTCCGGCTCCGTCATCACCAACTGGGAGACGCAGGAGAAGCTCGGCTGGGGCAACCCGCCGTTCTCCTATCCTTCCTTCTCCATCCTGGACCCGGTCCTTACCTTCACGGTACCCCGGGACCAGACCGTGTACGGCATCGTTGACATGATGGCGCATGCGCTGGAGCAGTACTTTCACGTCGTTGCCAACGCACCCCTCCAGGACCGCTGGATCGAGGGCCTGCTCCGCACGGTGATGGAGGCGGGGCCAGGCGCCCTGGCGAACCCGGAGGATTATGAAGCCCGGGAGACGCTCCTGTACTGTGGCACGATGGCCCTGAACAACTTCGTGCGGATGGGCACCAGCGGCGACTGGTCCACCCACGGCATCGAACATGCGGCCTCGGCGGTTGCCGACATTCCCCACGGCGGGGGGTTGGCCATCCTCTTCCCGAACTGGATGAAATACTGCCTGGATGCGCACCCGGAACGGTTTGCGCAGTTGGCGGTCCGCGTCTTCGACGTCGACCCGGCGGGCCGGCCAGACCGGGAAGTCGGGCTGGAGGGAATCGAGCGGCTGCAACAGTTCTGGAAGGCTATCGGTGCACCTTCCCGATTGGCCGATTACGGGATTGGTGCCGAGCAGATCCCCACGATGGCGGCGAAGGTCGCACCCCGCGGTACAATCGGCCAGTTCCGGCCGCTGACGCAGGAGGATATCGCCGCGATCTATCGGATGTCGTTGTAGGGCTCGGCCCATCACCGGCCTTTTTGGCGCCTTCGTCTTTAAAATCACGACAGACAGCAGGCACTGACGGCTACCAATGCGAAAAGTCCGCGGCCCCAACGCCCAACCGGCTTTTGGGCAAAAGGGTATGGGAGCCACCGAAACTCACCCCCCCGAAGCGGAG
>JBLNEM010000252.1:0-2626 GCA_050262655.1 Mycobacterium leprae
TTTGACCTGGTGAAGAGCAAGCAGCAGTCTGCGGCGCAGAACCTGTTGGATTCGGAAGGAATGCCCCGGCTGCAAGCCATGCTGACCGAGGCCCAGCGGATGAACGATATGTATTCGGCCGAGGTGAAGGCCCAGGACGATACGGCGAACCAGGCCGCTGCCCGCAACCGGTTGATTCTGCTGGCCGTCCTGGGCGCCGGGGTGCTGCTTGGGCTGGTGGGGGCTGGGGTGCTCTCCCACCAACTCTCTCGGCCGATGGTCGCGTTGTCCCGTGCCGCCAGGCAGGTGGCGGCGGGCGACCTGACCGCGGAGCGCCTCCCGTACCTGTCCAACGACGAGACCGGCGATGTGACCGAGGCCTTCAACACCATGATGGGGAGCCTGCGCCAGTTGATTGGGCAGGTCCTGCGCTCCAGCGGGCAGGTAGCTGACCTCGTGCAAAACCTGAGCGGCACAACGGTGGAGGTCTCGGCCGCCACGGACGCAATGGCGCTGGCCATGGCGGCGGTGGCGAACGGAGCCACCGATCAGGTGAAGGGCGTGGACGACAGCTTGCGGCAGGTCTCCGAACTGCGTCAGGCCATTGACCAGATTGCCGCCGGCGCGCAGGAACAGGCGCAGAGTGCGCAACAGACCAACGTGGTGGTAGAGGAGATCGGCGGGGTGATCGGCGACGTGGCCGCGAAGGCCCAGGGCGTCGACCGGTCGGCACAGGAGGCGCTGGCGGCGGCCAGGGAGGGCAGTGCTACCGTTGAGCGCACCGCTGAGGGGATGGCCCAGATCCGGGCGGTGGTTGGCACCTCTCAGGCGAAGATCGCCGAGTTGGGGCAGTTCTCCGATTCCATCGGCGCGATTACCGCGGTGATCACCGATATTGCGGACCAGACCAACTTGCTGGCCCTGAACGCCGCGATCGAGGCGGCGCGGGCCGGCGAGCACGGCCGCGGTTTTGCCGTTGTGGCCGACGAGGTGCGGAAACTGGCCGAGCGGGCCAGCCGGTCCGCGGGCGAGATCACGGCACTCATCGGCTCCATTCAGGCTGTGACCGCCGGGGCGATTGCCGACATGGCCCAGGTCGGCGGGCGGGTGGAAGAAGGCGGTGGTCTGGCGCAAGAGAGCCGTTCCGCCTTTGCGCAGATCCTGGCCCTGGTGGAGCAGGCTGCGCTCGACGCACAGGCGATCATTGGCGCTACCAGACAACTGACAAGCAGCAGCCAGACCCTGGCCGATACAGCCGGGAGCGTGGGGGCCATCACCGAGGAGAACACGGCGGCTACCGAAGAGATGGCGGCCGGCTCTGAGATGGTAGCCACCAGCGTCGGTGGCATTGCCCACGTTGCGGCCGCCAACGCTGCTGCGGCCGAAGAGGTCGCCGCATCGGTTGAGCAAGTAAACGAGGAAGCCGCAACCATTGCGGCGGCCGCCCAGGAATTGGAGCGGGTGGCCCACGAGTTGAAGAGCCAGGTCCGCCACTTCCATGTGTAAGGCCGAGGACGCCACCCCAATCGGGGTGGCGTCCTTTTCCAACTGATTCCTGAATGATAACTAACAGTCCTAAATTCCAACTTCAAATCGTATGCCCTATCTTTACCAATGCGGACGGGGCAAGTACGATGGAACCATCAGGCAAGACAGGCGGGGATCGACGTGCGAGAATGGGCTCTCTCGTTATTCCTTCTGACCCTATCCATTGCCATTGCGTTTCGACTGCGGGTGCGGCTCCGACAGACCAGGCGCCTTACGAATGCGATTGCGTCCCTGCGGGAACAGGAGCAGTTGTACCGTCTGGTCGCCGACCATGCCACCGATATGGTCGCACTGTTGAACACGAATCTGGCGGTGCAATATATCAGTCCGTCCTGTGTCAGGGTCACCGGCTATACACCGGAGGAGTACGTGGCCATGGGCAGCGATCTGTTGGCGCAGATCATCCACCCGGATGACCAGCCGGCATTGCGGCTGCAAGCCAGCCACCTATTGGCGACGCATGAACCCACCACCATCACCTACCGGCTCCTGCACAAACGGGGCGACTATTTCTGGGTCGAGGCAGTGGTGGGCGTCATCTGCGACGAGGCCGGCCACCCCACTCAGTTTCGGGTGTCGGCTCACGATATCACCGAGCGGATCACCTACGAGGAGCAGCTGGCCCGGCAGGCTTTTCAGGATCCACTCACCGGGTTGCCCAACCGTCTGCTCTTCCTGGAACGGGTGGAGCACGCACTCCTTCGTCTGAAGGAGCATTCCGGGCAGTTGGCCGTCCTCTTCCTGGACCTGGACGGTTTCAAGATGATCAACGATACCCTCGGCCATCATGCCGGGGATGAGCTGTTAATCGGCCTAAGTCGCCGTCTCCGGAAGTGTGTGGGGCCCGATCACACGGTCGCCCGCCTCGGCGGCGATGAGTTCACCATTCTGCTGGAGTCTGTCCCCGGCGTGACCTATGTCACGCACCTGGCCGAACGGATCGCCCGGGTGCTGACCCCGCCGTTCGTCCTCGGGGGTCGAGAGGTTTTTGTCTCGGCCAGTATCGGGATCGTGGTGGCGGCCCGCGACGAATATGACAGGCCCGATCTGCTGCTGCGTGACGCGGACGTGGCCATGTACCAGGCAAAAACCAACGGCG
>JBLNEM010000253.1:0-2824 GCA_050262655.1 Mycobacterium leprae
ATGCTCGGGCTGGGGGTGATGCAGAAGATGATCTGGCCGGTCTTGTGCTGGTAGAAGTAGTAGTTGGCGGAGACGGCGTTCGCCCGGATATCCACCACCATCGGCTTCAGGAAGGGAGCCACCGGCTCGGTGATCGCCGCTTCGTGACAGTCCGGCCGCACCGGCACCGTGGCGCCGGCCATGGCTGCCACCCCGGCTGCCCAGGCGCCGGCAGCGTTAATCACCACGGGTGCAGCGTACTCGCCCTTGTCGGTCCGGACGCCCTTCACCTTGCCGCCATCCACCATGATGACGGTCGGCGTCTCGTTGAAGTGGAACTCGGCGCCCAGCCGCTTTGCATGGCGGTAGAAAGCCAGTCCGGAGAGCATTTGCGAGGCCGAGCCGTCGCCCGGCGAGAAGGTGCCGCCGATCAGCCCGTCCGGGTTCAGGTCCGGCGTCACGGCCAGCATCTGCTCCCGATCGAGCCAGTCGATGTTCAGGCCGTAGGATTTCTGCACCTTCAGCAGTTCCTTGAAGGTCTTCTCTTCTTGCTCCCGGTAGGCCACATACTGGTAGCCGCCCTGGACCCATTCGATATCGTCGCCGTACTGCTCAGCCAAAGTGGAGAAGATCTCCAGGGAGCGCAGGCCGAGCCGGATTTTCGCCGGGTCCGAGTGCGTGGCGCGAATGCCGCCGATGGCCGCCTTGTTGGAGCCCTGGCCGGGGCTGGGAGCCCGGTCGATCACCAGGGTGCGAACCCCGGCCTGCGCCAGCGAGAGAGCAGTCGGGTTGCCGACGCTGCCGGCGCCGATGATGATCACATCATAGCTCTTATTCATCGGCTGCGCCCTCCCCCTTCAGGCCGGCAAAGGCGCCCAGGGGCACCTCCATGAAGAGCGGCCGGCGAGTGTTGTCGACGACTTCGGCCACTTCGATCCCTTCTTCCCGGAAGAGCCGGTGAATCAGGGCACGACAGGTCTTGCCGCCGCAGGAGCCCATGCAGGCTCGGGTGATCACTTTCAGTTCGTTCAAATCCCGCACGCCCGCCTGGATGTGCTGCCGGATCTCCCCGGCGGTCACCCGGTCGCAGCGGCAGACGATCTGATCGTCGGCCAGGCGCTGCACCGGATTGGGCAGCGGCGCGGTCACGGCGACGTCCTGCACCCGCAGGCCGGCGATGCGCTTCGCAATCGCACCCGGCGCTTTCACCTTCACCAGCACCGTCCGGTCGTACGCCTTGATCGCCTTGACGCCGACCACTTCAACCTCGCCCAGTGGGTTGCCGTTGGTGTCCAGCACCGTGACCTGTTCGCCTACCTGCCGGCTCTCCTTGGGGAACTCATACGGCAGCGTGACGGTGGGGTTGGCGGCATCCTTCCGGTAGTCCACCAGGGTGATCGCCAGGCCCGGGCAGGTGGCCACGCACTTCTCGCAGCCGCTGCAAGGCTTCTTGCCCGCCTCGCTGAACTCGGGCACCAGGCGAATATCCCGCTCATCGATCTGGATGAGACCGCTGGGGCAGGCCGAGGTACAAGGATTGCACGGAATCTCCTGGACGCAGTGGAAGACCGGGAATACACCGGACTCCCGGGGCAGCGCCTGCTCGACTCCAACCTTGCCGGGCCGGGACTTCAGAATATCGGCCATGCGACGCCAGTCGTCGGGAATTGCCTCTGTCGCGCAGCCCAACAACCGGGCGGCTTCCAGGCCCTTGATCTTCCCGGAGAAGATCGCAGCCGATGCCTCGGCGATCTCCTCGGCGTCACCGGCGGCCAGAGCCGTCAGGCCAAACTCCTTTGCCTTTATGTAGAACTCGTTGACCGGATCAAGGCCGACGGCGATCAGGATGGTGTCGCACCCGAAGGAGCGCTCGGTGCCGGGCACCACCTGGAACTTACTGTCTACCTGTGCGATGGTGACCGACTCAACCCCTTCGGTGCCGTTCGCGCTGAGGATCGTATGCGAGGTGTAAATGGGCACGCCCATCCGCACCAACTTGTCCTTGTGCACCTTATAGCCGCCGCACTCCGGCAGCGCCTCTACCAGACCGACAACCTCAATGCCGGCCTGAAGTGCGTGGTAACCGGCGATCAGTCCGACGTTGCCGCCGCCTACAATGAAAAGCCGCTTCGTCGGCCGGACCAGATCCCGGTTCACCAGGGTCTGGAACGCGCCGGCGCCGTAAACGCCAGGCAGCGTGTTGCCCCGGAAGACCAGGTTTTTCTCTCTGGCCCCGGAGGCCACCAGCAACACCTGGGGCTTGACCAGCACATAGGTCTGCCCGTCGCGCAGGATCCCGACCTTCTGGTCGCTGAAGACGGCGAGCACGGTGCTGTTGGTCCAGACCTGAACCGTGGGCAGCGCCCGGACTTCCTGTTCCAGCCGGGTCGCAATATCGATGCCCCGGGTGCCGGCATAGACGGCATCCACCGAGCCAAAGAAGCGGTGGGTCTGCAAGACCAGTTTGCCGCCCAGGCGATGCTTGTCATCGACCACCAGGGTCTGGATGCCGAGCCGCCCGAGCTGCGCGGCGGCCGACAGGCCGGCTGGGCCGCCGCCAATGATCAGCACCGGCACCGCAATCTCGGTGGTCGGTCCAACCCCGTTGGCGCTGGCACGGGTCTCTTCCAGTCCGAGCCTGGGCAGTGCCGGAAGCCCCTCGACCGGCTCGACCTGCAGGCCGGGGCGCACCAACTCGACGCAAGCCTTCACCGGCTTGCCGTCGGCCAGCACCAGGCACTGGGCGCACTGACCGTTGGCGCAGAAGATTCCTTGCGGGGCACCGTCCTTGTGGTGATGACCAAAGGTGCGGACCCCGTTGGCAAAGAGCGCTGAACTGATGGTC
>JBLNEM010000254.1:0-3535 GCA_050262655.1 Mycobacterium leprae
TCCAGCCGATCGACCGAATAAGCGTCCTGATTTGTCGGGCGCACCAATCCGGGATGTGACCGGTGACTGAAAACCAGCCTCACGATTCGTCAACTCCTTGAAGCGCCTCGGTGTCGGGCCAGCCGATTGCGCAATTGTCCACAGGCCGCATCGATATCGCCACCCATTTCACGTCGGACGGTGGCAGCGACGCCAGCCTCCTCCAGCAGCGCTCTAAACCGCTCAACCCGCTCCCGGCCGGGGCGGCCGTATTCGGGCCGCTCGGCCACGGGGTTCATGGGAATCAGGTTCACGTGGGAGAGATGTCCCCGCAGGAGCGCGGCCAGTTCCGCCGCCTGCTCCGGGTTGTCATTCACGCCGCCGATCAGGATGTACTCGTAGGTCACCCGCCGGCCGGTCTTCTCACCATAGGCGATGGCGGCGGTCAGCACATCCTTCAGCGGGAAACGGCGGTTGACCGGCATTAGCTGGCTCCGCAGTTGGTCGTTGGGGGCATGAAGCGACAAAGCCAGGGTAATGGGCAGTCCTTCCTCCGCCAGTGCGTACATGCCGGGCACGACGCCGCTGGTGGAGACCGTGATGTGCCGATAACCGATGTTCAGCCCATCCGGCTCGTGCATGAGCCGGATCGCCTTCACCACCTGGTCGTAGTTCTCCAGCGGCTCACCGGAGCCCATCACCACGACGCTGCTGACGCGCTGCCCTTCGGACAGTTCGTTTTGCAGCATCAGAATCTGATCGACGATCTCACCGGCGGTCAGGTTGCGCACCAGCCCGCCGAAGGTAGAGGCACAGAAGGTGCAGCCCATGCGGCAGCCGACCTGGGTCGTCACGCAGACGGAGTTCCCGTAGTCGTGCCGCATCAAGACGGATTCAACCTTCTGCCCGTCCAGCAGACGGAAGAGCGCCTTGGTGGTGCCGGACTCTGCATCGAACTGACGGGTCTCCTCGGTCAGGGGCGCCACGACTGCATGCTCCACCAGCTTGCTCCGCAGTGATGCGGGCAGGTTGGTCATAGCGTCGAAGGACTTGACCGCCTTGGCGTAAACCCACTGGAATAACTGCTTGGCCCGAAACTTGGGTTCACCCAGCTCGGCCACGAAGTCGGTCATCTGCTCCAGGGTCATGCCTACCAGCACTCTCTTGCCTTCGCCCAGATCCACCGGGGCCCACTTGGCCTCCGGCAGGTCGATCAGCTGCAGCAACTGATTCTGGCGGGTAAGCTCTTGGTCCATGTGATCCCTCTTCTACGGGGGAACGGAGAGTCCCCCCCTGTTTTGTTTTCTTTCGATTTGGAACCCTTCTACCCCTGCTTCTTCAGGCGGGCAATGAAAAAGCCATCGGTCCCGTGAATGTGGGGGTATAACTGGATATAACCCTCGGCGGCGTCGGAACGCAGCCCTTCAGGCAATAACGGCCGGATGTCGTCGAAGCGGAATTCGGGATGCGCCTGCACGAAGGAGGAGACCAGCTCCTGGTTCTCCCGGGGGTCGATGGTGCAGGTGGAGTAGATCAGCGTCCCGCCGGGCTTGAGGATCTGGGCGGCGCTGACCAGGATCGCTTCCTGGATCGGCACCAGTGCGGTCGGATCGGTCTCCTCCTTGCGCCAGCGGGCGTCCGGCCGGCGGGCCAGGGTGCCCAGGCCCGAGCAGGGCACGTCGCACAGCACCGCATCGGCGCGGCCCGGCATCATCTTGCCCAACTCCCGTGCGTCCGCTGCCAGCCCCTGGATGCAGGAGAGCCCCAGCCGCTTCGCATTCTGCTCGATCAGCTCCACCTTGTGCGGGTGGATGTCGACCGCAATCACCTGACCCTGGTTGCCCATCAGCTCGGCGATATGCGTGCTCTTGCCGCCGGGGGCCGCGGCCACATCGACCACGGTCCAGCCTGGCTGCGGGTCCATCACCCGGCCCACCAGCATGGAGGACTCGTCCTGCACGATGAACAGGCCTGCTTTCATCGCCTTCAGGCCATCCAGATAGGAACTGGAGGTAAGGTCGTGCACCACCAGGCCGTCGGGCGAGAAGCGGGTCGGCTCGGTCTCGACCCCCTCGGCCTTCAAGGCTGCTGCCACCTCGTCCCGGCTCGCCTTCGTCCGGTTGACCCGGATCGTCAGCGGCGGCACCTGGTTGTTGGCCTCCATCAGGCGGACCGCCTCGGCCGTGCCGAACCGCTCGGTCCAGTTGGCCACCAGCCACTCGGGATGGGAGTGGCGCACGGCCAGTGCCTGCACCGGTTCTTTCGCCTCGTCCGGCCACTGCAGGTCAGGCAGCTTGCGCAGGAAGCCCCGCAGCACGCCATTGACGAACTTGGCCACGCCCACATGGCCATACTTCTTGGCCAACTCCACCGCCTCGTCCACCGCGGCCCGCTGCGGAATCCGATCCATGAAAAGGATCTGGTAGACCGCCTCGCGCAGCACGTTGCGGATCCAGGGGTCCATCTTGGCCAGGGGCCTGTCCGCCGCCTGACCGATCGCCCAATCCACCGTCCCCAGCCGGCGGACGGTGCCGTAAACCAACTCGGTGGCCAGGGCGCGGTCGCGGCCCGGCAGTTTGCTGCCGGTCAGGCGCGCATCCAGGGCCAGGTTGGCGTAGGCTTCCTTCACGTCGACATCGTGCAAGGCCCGCAGGGCAGCTTCACGAGCGCTGGCCGGTGGGTTCTGATCAGGTCTGGGCATCTACTCGCCTCCGGGAAAAGTCTATGCTTCATTCTATCTAGCCCCATCGATGGCTGCAAGTTATTTGGCAGGGGATGCGAGAAGAGCCGCAGAACCGGATGGGTTCTGCGGCTCCCATGTAGCGTGTCCGAAGGTCGGTCAGGCCTTGGCCGAGCGGGCGTCATCCCTGGTCAGCCAATCGGAGATCCGGGTGGCCATCCGGCCGAAGAGCCAGTATTCGAACGGCTTGCCGTACGCGGCGCAGATCATCGCCTCGATCGTCACCGAGAAGACGAAGAGTGCGCCGAACATGAGAATGAGCGCCATCACGCCCCAGGCGGCGAACAGATGGTAGGGACCGGCGGCGGTCTGGAACCACTTCTCGCCGATCACGCCGAACTTGGCGAGCATTCGCCAGAACCAGGGCTGACCGCCCAGCAGCAGCATGGCCCACAGTTGAAACCAGAGGGCCTGCGTCACATGACCGAAGATGGCCCGCGACCGCCAGACATAGAGCAGCGCCAACGCAGCGTTCGGCAACAGGCTGTAGTAGATCAGCACCGGGAACAGAGGCGTCTGTATGACCCGGCCGATCATGAACAATAAGCTGACGAGGACAATCAAATGGGAGATCGTTCCCACGATCCGCTCTTCGATAAGCTTTAGCATAAGCAATCTCCTCCACCACTCGCTTCACAGTGCCAATACTTAGATGCGTTTCCGGTGGGTAACGGTTCACTATTTCCGCGAATTGGCGGGGAGATTTGTGAAATCCCGCCCAAGCCGCAAGACGAAGCTGAGCGTCCCCGCAGCCGGCGGGTCTGTGACGCCGTTCGGGCGCCCGAGGAGACCCGAAGGGGCTCCGCAGGATCAGCG
>JBLNEM010000255.1:0-3449 GCA_050262655.1 Mycobacterium leprae
CCGACAAGATCCTGACGCCATTCCGCAAGTAGCGGGCACGGAGGGGGATCCATGGCGCAGCAGACTTCCTTCACCGCAGCGCCGCCCGGCCCCCGTGGTAAGCGGAGGGCCCCCAGGCTCACTTGGGGGCCCTATCTCTTGCTGCTGCCGTCGCTGGTGCTGCTCGTCACCTTCACCCTGTACCCGATGGTCTCATCCCTGTGGATGTCGCTCTTCAAGGCCGACATGGCGCATCCCGTACCCGAGTGGACCGGATTGGGCAACTTCACCACGCTCTATACGCTGCCCGACTTCCGGCGGGCCCTGCTGAATACGTTCCTGTTCGCACTGGGCACGATTCCGTTTTCGGTGGGTTTAGCGCTTCTCTTTGCGGTGCAGCTCAACCGGCCACTACGCAGCGTGGGGCTGCTGCGGGCCGCCTTCTTCTATCCCACCATGCTGCCCCTGGTCAGCGCCGCTTCGATCTGGAATTTCATGTACAACCCAATGTACGGGCCGATCAACCTGGCCCTTCGGTTCTTCCACGTGCCGCCGCAGAACTGGTTGGGGTCGCCGAATTGGGCACTGCCTGCGGTGATGCTGGTCTCCATCTGGAAGGATGCCGGTTATTTCATGATCTTCTATCTGGCCGGACTGCAGAGTCTGCCCAGCGACGTGTTTGAGGCTGCGGACCTGGATGGCGCCTCGCGATGGCAGCAGTTCTGGGCGATTACCTGGCCGCTGCTGACGCCGACCACCCTTTTCGTGGCCACCATCGCCTTCATCAACGCGTTCAAGACGGTCGACCAGATCTTCATCATGACCGGCGGCGGTCCGAGCAATGCCACATTGACCCTGCTGTTTTACATCTTCCAGGAGACATTCTCGTTCTGGGACAAGGGTATGGGCGCTACCGCATCGGTGGTGCTGATCCTCATCCTGCTGTTCGGGGCGCTGTTCAACCATCTCTACGTGGACAGGCGGGTGCACTATGAGTAAGCGGCGGATGATGCCGGGCGCCTGGTTGCTCTTCCTGCTGACCGCCTGTGTGGCGCTGCTTTGGGCTGTGCCGCTGCTTTGGATGGTGACCACGGCCTTTCGCCCGCCCACGGTGCCGATCGGCACTGCAGGTTTCTGGTGGGGCGGGAGCCTCACGCTGATCAACTTCAGTCGGGCCATGGCGGCAGCGCCGTTTGCGCTGTACTATCAGAACACCCTGCTGATCGTGGCCTCGATCCTCATCCTGCAGATGATCACCATCACGCTGGCGGGGTATGTTTTTGCCCGCATGGCGTTCTGGGGGAAGGACCTGCTCTTCATCCTTTTCCTGCTGCAGCTGATGGTGCCGGCCGAGGCGCTGGTGGTGCCGAACTTCAGCACGATCAAAACGCTGGGGTTGGTCAACACCCGCACGGCCGTCGCCCTGCCGTATATTGCATCGGCTTTCGGCACCTTCTTGATGCGGCAGACCTTCAAGCAGGTTCCCCGGGATCTGGAGGAGGCGGCGGTGATCGATGGGGCGAACACGCTGCAGATCATCTGGAACGTGTTCATCCCCGTGGCGCGCCCGACCCTGGCCGCCTTCGCCCTGACCTCGATCAGCTTTCACTGGAACAACTTCTTCTGGCCGATGATCATTACCAATACGAAGGAGGTACGGCCGCTCACCGTCGGTCTGGCCCTCTTCGTCAAGGCGTCCGAGTCGGGGGCCGACTGGTCGCTGATCACGGCCGGGACGGCGATGGTAGTGGCGCCGCTGCTGATTGCGTTCTTCCTGTTCCAGCGGCAGTTCATCAACAGCTTCATGCGGTCGGGCATTAAGTAGGGCTAACCACAGGGAATGTGTGGGGAAAATAGGGGTGGAGGTGTCGCCCGCATGCTCGACGCAATCTGGACGGCCTTGAACCCGCCGCCGCACGCGAACATCGGTGAGGCTTACATGCTGCATGAGAGTCTGGCGGCTTTCTATTTCCTGCGGGCCAAGTCGATCATCTACGAAACACACTGCCAGAGTGCGGCGCTGAAGAGTTGGTGGGAGAAGGCCCGGGTTGGCGCCTTCGACAAACTGATTGACCGGCACGTGGGATTGCTGAAGGAGTTTGGCGTGCCCCTGCCGGGATCGATGTCGGAGATGACCGACCTGAATGACCAGTTTATGGCCGTCGACGGAGCGGCGATGGTCAAGGGGATGCTGGAATCCCATATTCGTGGACTGCAGTCGGCTCGTCGGCCCGACGTAGCCGCCCTGTATCGGAGCGCGTTGGATGGTGCACTGATCGCCGGTGCTCAACTCCTGCCGATCGTGGAGAAAGAGGGGTTGGTGATGATGCCGCCTGCCTACCCGGCTGGGCGGTCGCATGATTAGGAAGCAAAGGTGGGACCCGCCGCAATGTCGGCGGGCCTTCTTGCTGGAACGGGACTGGCGACCGACGGGCGGATGATTTAGAATTGTCATGGCGGCAGAGATGCACCGGATCGGATTCTCCCTGGAGGTGATGCTTGAGTGCCTGACTCTGCCTGGTTTGATGATCTGCCTGTGATTGGGCGCATGGCGCCGGAGATTGCCGCCGCCAGGCTGCGGGATGCAGGGCTGCACGATGATGCGAATGCGATCGAGGCTGCGGCGCCGATCTTCGCCGGTGGGGGCGGCTTGCGGCTGTTCCAGCCCCGGCCATGGCAGCATACCAGCCATACCTTCGGCTACCTTGCACCGGTGAAGGAGAACGAGGCTGGGCACGCCCTGGACATCGCCCAGGCAGGAGCCATCACGCCTGACCTCCGCCTGAAGAACAGCCGGGTCAAGATCACCCTCGACCGGCTTGGGGTGATCGGCTATCCCGGGTTCGGGATGCATCAGATTCTGTTTGATTTCGCCGCCCAGAATCAGGTGCCGGGGCAGGTTGAACATGTTCACTTCAACGCGGCCTACCGGGTGCGCGAAGGCGAACAGGCAGGCATTATGGGCTACCCCATCTTCATTGGCCTGAACGTCGGCGAGGAAGGGATCGCCTTCCGCTGCTACACGGTGAACGTCATGAATCAGTCGGATGAGGAGATCCTGCAGATGCTGGACTCCGACGTCTTCCGCAGCGGCCTGAAGCTGGCCAGCACCCTGAACCCGGTGATTGCACCGCTTTCACAGATGGCTCTGGGCATTACCCGGGCGCTGGCCCAGCGGAACCGGAACATTCCGGTGCAGGACTTCGCCCTGGGCCTCGACTTCAGCAACGTCGCCACTCGGGCACGGCTGGCCGAAGGCTCTTACCTGGCGGTGCAGATCCCCGAGGAGTTGGAGCCGGCATGGGATTGGCGGGAATGGGTCTACCAACCCACCGTCGGCCAGGTAGTGAAGCGGGAGGACCCTGGTGTGCGGATTCCGTATAACTATCTGGTCTTCAGTGTCAGCCGGTATCATGAACGGTAGGCGAACCCGGCCACCTGTCGGAGCATCGTGGGCAGTAAAAAGAGGC
>JBLNEM010000256.1:0-6905 GCA_050262655.1 Mycobacterium leprae
GATCTAGACCTTTCTCGATTCGAAATAGATGGGCCGTTCTCCTGCCATGCATTTGTAAACAATTATAAGGGGCCATACCTAGTCTTCCCGCGGACGGTTATCGTTAGCACACCCCCTGCCACCCATCGACCAGGCCCCAGCACAAACCCGGGCGCAGCGGGATTCCCGCTGCGCCCTGCGCCTGTTCATGCGATGCGGTTCAGATGCGCAGAATGCGCCGGCCTTCCGTCGTCATCTTCTCGGGGGACCAGGGCGGCGTGTAGGTGACCTCGACCTTCAGATCATCAAAGCCCACAGCACCCAGGACATCGTACATATCGTTGACGATCGCGCCGGCCATGGGGCAGCCGATCGTGGTCATGGTCACCAGCACAAAACACTTGTTATCCTCGATCTTGATGTCGTAGATCAGTCCAAGGTCGACGATATTCAGCCCGATCTCCGGATCGATCACGTTGCGGAGCAGCGTCCGGACCATATCAACGGTCTCCATCTGTGTGCATTCTCCTTTCTACGGTCGTGGCGCCAACGTCGCCAGGACGGAGAGGGGCTCGGTGGTCGCCCGGATTCCATGCGGTTCACCAGAGGGATAGAAGCGTAGCGTACCGGTCTCAGCCTCTACCCAATCACATCCGTTTAGCAGTTCGCCGCGTCCGGCCACGATTTGCAGGGAGACGCTGGACGAACTCGTATGGGGGGGCAGCACCTGCCCGGGCAGCAAGTTGATCAGGATCACCCGCATATCTTGACAGCTATGCACGATCTCACTGACGGGATGCTCGTCCGAAAATCGATTGTGCCGCTGCAGTTCTACTTCCATGGCCGGAGCCTCCTCGTTTGGCCGTAATGGCCGACTGACTGACTCCATCCTACTGCAGTTTGCCCAAAGAACTGGTGCGAAGGCGCGCTCCAGCCCTGTGACAAAAATCACGGGGCGGAGGGTTTTCACTCCCTCCGCCCCTGGCGACTAGTCCATCCATTCGCGGAGTTTGTCCGCATTGGTGATGACGATGTGTTCGTCCTCCACCTTGATGCAGCCGGTGCGCCGGAAATCGGCCAGCACCCGGGTAACGGTTTCACGGGAGGTGCCAATCATGCCGGCGATGTCCTGATGGGTCAGACCCAGATCAAACCGGTTGGAGCCCCGCTCCTCCGCTGTCTGCAGCAGCAAGTGGGCCAACCGCCCGTGGGTGGAGTGAACCGCCAGGTCGTGGGCCACATCCCGCGCACCCCGCAGCCGCTGGCCAACCAGCCGGAAGGCATTGGCCGTAAGCGTGGGGCAGTGCGGCATGGCCGCCAACACATCATCGGCCCGCAAGGCAAACAGGATGCTGTCCTCCATCACCTGGGCAGTGGCCGGGTAGTTGGACCGATCGGCCAGGACCACCAGCGCCAGGGCCGAACCCGGCCCCCATACCTTCACGACCTGCTCCTGCCCACCCATGCCGAGACGGGTGACACGGACCTTGCCCTCTTTGACGAAGTAGATCACGTCGCCCGGATCGCCTTCGTTAAACAGAATCGTTCCCTTCCGATATCGCCTTTCCCTCACCGAGGGCGCAACTCGGGCCAGTTCCTCATCGGGGAGACCCTCGAATAGAGGAAACACACGCAAATCAAAATCGGACAGGCTCCCCACCTCCGATTGGAAGATGCCCGAAATGAATACGACAGCCACAAAGAGTTTACCTCTTGATTGCACCCTTACGACCAGTTCGTTATAATTTGAGGGTGCTTCAAATGAGGAGGGTCTGCTGTGGGACTTTCAATCGGGATCGTTGGCCTGCCCAACGTGGGCAAGTCGACCCTGTTTAACGCGATTACCAAAGCCGGAGCGGAAGCGGCCAACTACCCGTTCTGCACCATTGAGCCCAATGTAGGGGTCGTGGATGTCCCCGACGCCCGCCTGGCCGTGTTGGCCAAAATGTTCAAGTCCCGCCGTATTGTGCCCACCACCGTCAAGTTTATCGACATCGCCGGGATCGTACAGGGCGCCAGCAAGGGTGAAGGGCTGGGCAACAAGTTCCTCGCCCACATCCGCGAGGTGGATGCCATTGCGCACGTGGTGCGCTGCTTCGCCGACCCGAACGTCACCCATGTGCATGGCGGCGTCGATCCCCTGCGTGATATTGATGTGATCAACCTGGAGTTGATTCTGGCCGACATGGAGTCGATCGAGCGGCGGTACGATCGGGCGGCCAAAGCTGCCCGGGCCGGCGACAAGCAGGCTCAGGTGGAACACACCCTGATGGGCCGGATCAAGGAGGCCCTGGAGGCCGGCCTGCCCGCCCGGACGGTCCAGCCGGCCAACGAGGATGAAGCTCGGGCCCTGAAAGAACTGCACCTGATCACGACCAAGCCGGTCATGTATATTGCCAACGTCGCCGAAGAAGACGTGGCCGACCCGTTCAAGATCGATCACGTCCAGGCGGTGAAGAAGCTGGCCGAAGCGGAACAGAACGAAGTGGTCGCAGTTTCGGCCAAGATTGAGTCCGAACTGGCGGAGATGGAGGATGAGGAGAAGGCGGTCTTCCTGACCGACCTCGGCCTCACCGAGTCCGGCCTCGACCGGGTGATCAAGTCGGGCTACCACCTGCTCAACCTGATCTCCTTTCTGACCACCGGTGAAGATGAGTCCCGGGCATGGACCATCCGGCGGGGCACCAAGGCGCCCCAGGCCGCCGGTGAGATCCACACCGACATTGAGCGGGGCTTCATCCGGGCCGAAATCGTCTCCTACAACGATCTGATCGCCGCCGGCTCCATGGCCGGTGCCCGCGAGGCCGGCAAGGTCCGGCTCGAAGGCAAGGATTATGTGATGCAGGACGGCGACGTTACCAACTTCCGGTTTAATGTATAGCTAAAAGCAGACCCGCCCCCAGCAAGGGGGCGGGTCGTTTTTATTCTACCTGGTAGGTCTGCCCTTCCTCGGCGAGTTCTACACCGGCGTGCACCGGGCGGGCCTCGTCCAACAGTTGTTCTGGCCGCACCAGACCGGGCCAGATATGGGTAAGCAGCGCCCGTTTGGCCCCGGCATCCCTGGCAAAAGCGGCGGCCTCTGCAGCCGTCAGGTGGCCGAACTTCCGCTTGTGGGCGTGCTCCTCGATCAGCGAGGCCTCCGCCACGATCAGGTCGGCGCCTGCCGCTGCGGCCTGCACTTCGGGGGAGATTCCGGTGTCGGCCGTATAGAACAGCACCGGTCCCGCCTGTGCGACAGGCGTGATCCGCATGGCATAACACAGGTACGGATGGTTGGTGCGGGTGAAAGTCACCTGCAGTTCACCCAGGATCAGCGGCTGCTCCGGCGTGTAGGCGTGCAGGTCCTGCCACTCTTCGCCGCCTTCGATCCAGTGATGCTGCTCGGACGGTTCGGGCGGCGCGTACACCTGCAACTTCGCCCTGGTTCGCCCCGTCATCTGTGCCTCTAGTTGGGCGAAGCGGAGGCAGTGCAAGTCAGCGATATGGTCCTCATGCAGGTGAGAGACCACCACCGCGGTCAGCGCCTCAATCGGCAGCCGCTGCAGCAGACGGCTGGCAACACCGTTGCCGGCGTCCAGCAGCAGGGTGGTGGCGCCATGGCGGACGAGATACCCATTGACGGCGCCGCCGGGGGCTGGATAGGGGGCATAACGCCCCAGAACGGTAAGCTCCAAATCGTAGACCTCCCAGAAATCATGTGGGCTAGTGCGCCCAGACAAAGCTCAGAGCCGATGCCGACAGCAGCATGGCAGCGATCAGGAAGACCAATACGGTCTCCAGCGGGTTAAAGCCAGTCCGCCGCCGCAACACATTGAAGGAATGTTCCAGGTCGGCTGTGGTCAGGGCCTGGATGAAGCTCTTCCCCTGCCGCATCCGCCGGATCACCACGAAGGCCACGTTGAAGACGGGCAAGGAGAGCGCCAGCAGCGGCGCCGCCAGACCGGCCAGCGTTGCCGCCTTGAAATAGCCGGTAACGGCCACACTGGCCAGCAGAAACCCGAGAAAGTTCGATCCCGTGTCGCCCATGAAGATGCGGGCCGGTGGGAAGTTGTAGCGCAGAAAGGCGAGGCATCCACCCAGGGTAGCCGCCACCCAGACGGCGGTGGTGCCCGCTCCCCGGGCCAGGGCGATGATCAGCAGGGTGAAGGCAGCGACCGCGGTCAGGCCGGCCAGCAAGCCATCCATGCCATCCAGGAAGTTGACGGCGTTGGTCATGCCGACCAACCACGCAATCGTCAGGGGATAATCCAGCCACCAGGGGAGGATAAGCATGCCGGGGCCAAAAGGGGAACTGATGTGGTTGATCGTATTCCCCATGACCACAAGCACGATGGCCGGCAGGAACTGAAGCACCAGCTTGGGCAGAGCCGGCAATTCCCAACCGTGGGTCTTGCCGTAGTCATCGACCAGCCCCGCCAGCATGGCCAGCGGCAGGCTGATGCCCAGCGCAAGGCTGGGTGCAAGGGTCAGAGTAGCTGCCATGATCCCGACGAAGAACGCAAGCCCGCCCAGCAGCGGTGTCGGAGAAGCATGGGCATGCCTGCCGCCTGGAACGGCCACGGTCCCTGTAGCCCCGGCAAGCCGCATGAAAGGCGGAACCAGGGCATAGGTGAGAGCAAATGCGATGCCCCAGGCCAGCAGCACACGCAGTTCAATGGGCATTGCCACATCTCCTTCGGGAAGACAGAGGCTTCAGGATTAGTCTTGAGCCGTTTCGACAAGAGTTTGCACGATTCCTTTGCCAGTGATTGGCGCCCGCTGAAGAGGAATCAATCTTTCGTCTGCCGAACAAATGCTGCAGTCCTTATATTCCCGGAAGATCGAGGGTCATGAAAGGAGCCAACATCCGATGCAGTTTGTCCGTTTTCTCAGTCCCGAAGGTCCGCGGTGGGGCCAACTGGACGCCAACACAATCCTGGAGCTGAATGACGCCCCGTACAGCGGTGGCAAGGCGACCGGTCGGACCTTCGCCCTGCAGGGCGTGCGGCTTCTTCCGCCCGTGGTCCCGTCCAAGATCGTCTGCATCGGGAAGAACTACGCCGATCATGCAGCCGAGCGGGGCGGCACGGCCCCCACCACGCCGATGTTCTTCCTGAAGCCCCCTTCGGCGTTGATTCCCTCGGGCGACGCCATTGTGCTGCCCAACCCGGATCATGAGAACCACTGGGAGGCCGAACTGGCTCTGGTGATCGGCAAGACCGCCAAGGGGATCGACCAGGCCGACGCCCTCCAGCATGTATTCGGCTACACCATCGTCAACGATGTGTCCGACCGGACGTTCCAGGACGGCGACGGGAAGTTCGGCTTCGGCCGCGGCAAGTGTTTCGACACATTCTGCCCCTGTGGCCCGGTGCTGGTCACCGAAGGCGTGAACCCGCTGGATGTGCAGATCACCCTGACCTGCAACGGCGAGGTCCGCCAGAATGACAGCACCGCGTTGATGGTCCACCCGGTGCCCAAACTCCTCGCCCACCTCTCGCAGATCATGACCCTGGAACCGGGCGACCTGGTTCTGACCGGCACGCCCAAGGGCGTCGGCGCCATGCATCCGGGCGATACGGTCGCCATCACGATTGACGGCATCGGCACTCTCACGAATCCGGTACGGTAATCTGGCGTTCTCACGGACCGTGGGGCAAAGTGAAGGGGGGGCGAAGTCGCCCCCCCTTCACCTTGTTCATGCCCCTCCCCCTGCACTTCATTCCTGCCCAGCACATAGCATGAGGATGGACCTCACGCCGCTCGGGGGTGGCCCGACCCTCTGTCGTGTGACTCTGGTACAGGAAGGTGTGTAACCGATGCAGTCCCCATTCCAGTCCCTGATGCCGATGGGTGGCATGCCGATGCCCGGTATGATGCCGATGGGCGGCATGCCGATGCCTGGCATGATGCCGATGGGCGGCATGCCCATGCCTGGCATGATGCCGATGGGCGGCATGCCGATGCCCGGTATGAGGCCGATGGGTGGTATGCCCATGCCCGGTATGATGCCGATGGGTGGCATGCCGATGCCCGGTATGATGCCGATGGGTGGCATGCCCATGGGTGGCATGCCGATGCCCGGTATGCCGATGCCCGGTATGATGCCGATGGGTGGCATGCCCACGGCCGGCATGCCGATGACTGGCCCTGCCCCCACTGCACCGCAGCCCGTACGCGCCCCTGAAGCCCCGGGTATCGCCATAGAGACTTCCGCCCCCAAGGGCGCCGTGCAAACGGGTGAACTCGGTGGCAACCTGAACTGGGGCGAGCTGTCAGGCAACTGGCGCGTTCCCGGCTTTAACATGAACGTGGATACGCCACTCCTGACAGGCAACCTGAATTGGCCCGGCGGATCTGGCGGCTTGATGTGGCCAGGGCTGCAGGGAGCGTTCATGTGGCCGGGATTACATCTGGGTGGAACCGGTGCCGATACGGATATGGTGATCAACTGGCCACCAATCGCCGGCTCTGCTCCCGACGAGGCCGTTGAGTGACCAACCAAAAAGGAGAGGCCAGCCGGCCTCTCCTTTTCTATTGCAGCACCAGCAGCCGCCCATCCAGTGTGACAGATGGAGAGCCGATTACGCAATCACAGTGCGTGGCGGCGGCATTGACGCCACCGAAACTCCGGTTGGCGCCCAACGCAATGTGCACGGTGCCCAGGGCTTTCTCGACGACGGCTGTGGCCCCTCGGGTCCGTACAAAAGGGTTCGCCCCGATCCCCAGCTCCCCCACGGTCCAGGCCCAGGGATCCGTACCCAGCCGCTCGCGCAGAGGCGCCATGGGTGCGCTGTCGCCCGCCAACGTGGTCGCTTCGACCACACGCCCCTGGCGAAAGGTCAGCGCCACCGGCTGCGGCAGGGGCAGATCACCCATGGCCAGATCGACCACCAACCGCCCCTCCGCACTCACTTCCAGCGGCGCCGCGTAAACCTCACCAGCAG
>JBLNEM010000257.1:0-5348 GCA_050262655.1 Mycobacterium leprae
GCAGGACCAGGAGGGAGAGGGCCATGTCCAGGAGCGGCGAGTAACGGAGGCGGATCAGCTGCCGCAGCCTATTTTGCTCAACCATGCAACCACACCGACTTTCGTTTGCGTTTCTATGCAACCCAAACTTACCAGAGGGAGGCCGCCCTGTCAAGATGCCAGTTTGCAGGTAAACGCACTGGACTCGGTGAAGTTCCCCCCAAGAGGATGGGGCGGCCGACGGCCGCCGGAGAGGAGTCGCACCTTGCGCCAGAAAGCCTACGCCTTGATTGTGGAACAGGGAAACCTTCTGCTGGTGCGGTACTACTACCCGCGGGAGAACGCCTGGTATTGGAACTTCCCCGGGGGCACCCTGGAGCCGGGCGAGACGCTGGAAGAGGCTGTACGCCGGGAGTTAATGGAGGAGTGCTGCGTCCAGATCGACGTGGGACCGCTCCTGCTCCGTGAGGCGATTCCCAAACGAAACTACATCCGCCATTTCTTTCTCTGCTCCATTCGTGAGGGCCGACCCCGGGTGAGTGACAACCCGCTCACCAACGATTCGATCGGGGCGATCGAATGGGTGCCGCTTTCGGATCCGGGGTATTGCGGTGAATGGGGCCGGCGGCACTTCCCGGTGGTGGAGCGTGCCCTGGCCATGGGGCGCAAGTTGCTTGGTGACCCGGCCTAGAACCCTGGTTCCCGACAGGAGGCACGCGTCATGACCGAATCGCCGTTGTCCATTCGCATCCCGGAGGAACTGGTCGGTGAACGCATCATTGTGCGCCCCTACCGTGAAGAGGATGCCCCGGCCTTCTGGGAGGCGATCGAAGAGTCGCGGGCGCACCTGGCCCCTTGGCTGCCGTGGGTGCATTACTACCAGACTCCGGCAGACGTGCCGCCTTTCCTGATCCGCAGCCGTGCCCGGTGGCTGCTGCGGGAAGACATGGTGGTCGGCATCTTCGAGCGGGCGACTGGGCGCTTCCTGGGCGGTAGCGGTCTGCATCGCATTGACTGGAGCCGGCGCTCCTTCGAAATCGGCTACTGGCTGCGCAAATCGGCCGAAGGGCGTGGCTATGTAAGCGAAACGGTTCAGTTGTTGACCCGGTTGGCGTTCGACACGCTCGCAGCCTATCGGGTGGAGATCCGCATGAACGTGAAGAATGACCGGAGTCGGCATGTGCCGGAGCGGCTGGGCTTCGTGCATGAAGGCATCCTGCGCTGTGTGGGCGTGCCCGAAACGCCGGGCGGGCGTCCCTGTGACGATCACGTTTTTGCGCTGATCCCCGAGGAGTACAGCCAGTTGCCGTGGCGCACGCAGCAATGAGAACAGGCCGCCACCCCGTGAAAGGGGCGGCGGCCTGTATGTTTGCGTCCGGCTTATTCAGCCTTCTCCTCGGTGGGGGCAGCGACCGGGGCCGTGATCGCCTGCACCTTCTCCTGGAGGCCGGGGATGTTGCCCAGCAGGTCCTTGACCGAGAGGCCAGTGAGGGTTTCGACCAGCGCCGGAGCCGTGGCCACAACCTTGGCGATCTCGTTCATGTACTTGTTGATGCCAACCTCGGTACCGCCGGAAGAGAGGATCGTAACCTTGTCGATCTTGGAGAGCGGCTCGGCAGCAGCCCGCATCAGCTCAGGCAGGGCAGGCAGCATCTTATCGAGGATGGCGGCCTGGCCGTACTCCTTATAGGACTGAGCCTTGATCTGCATGGCTTCCGCTTCGGCCTTGCCCTTGGCCAGGATGATGTCGGCCTCGGCAGAACCCTTGGCCCGCACCACTTCGGCTTCGGCGAGACCCTGCAGCTTCTTCACATCCGCTTCAGCCTGACCGGCTGCACGAGCGGCGCCGGCCTGACCGGCAGCTTCGATCTCGGTCTTGCGCCGCTGGGCTTCAGCCAGCGCTTCGACCCGCTGCTTCTCGATTTCGGCCTGTTTCAGGACCGTCGCGATCAGTTCCTTCTCACGCCGCAGGATTTCGGCCTCTTGCACCTTCACCTGCTCCATGCGCTCGACTTGCTGTACCTTGACCTGCTCGGCGATCACCTGCTGCTGCATCACGTTGGCCTGGATGTCGTAGGCCTTGTCGGCCTGCGCCTGCGCCTTCTTGGTTTCGGCGTCGAAGGCTGCCTTCTTCAGGTTCAGGTCACGCTCGGCCTCGGCCTGCTTGGCCTGGCTGGTGGTCTGCGCCAGCACGGTCTCCTGGTCGGCCTGCGCCCTGGCAACCGACGCTTCGCGCATCGCCTGGGCCTTCTTGATTTCAGTGTCACGGGATGCCTCGGCGGCTGCGATATTGGCCGCCATCTGAATGCGGGCGATGTCCGGACGACCCATGTTCACGATGTACTCGTTCTTGTCCTTGATCTCCTTGACGGTGAAGGAGATGACCTCCAGGCCCATCTTGGAGATGTCGCCAGCCACGTTGGAGCGCATCCGGTCGGCCACCATCTCCGGCTCTTTCACGATCTGCTCGACGGTGAGCTGGCCGATGATGCCACGCAGGTGGCCCTCCATGACCAGACGCAGCACTTCATGCCGCTCCTGGATCGTCTTGGAGAGGAACTGCTCGGAAGCAGTCAGGATCGACTCGGTATCCGACTTGACCTTGATCTGGGCAACTGCTTCCACGGTGACGGCGACACCCTGCACGGTGTAGAAATCCTGCTGGGGCACCACATCGAAGGACATCAGTTCCAGGGAGAGGGTTTGGGCCGACTGGACCAACGGCCAGACAATGAGGCCGCCGCCCTTCGAGACCTTCGGGCCGCCGAAACCATAAACGATCAGGGCCATGTTGGGCGGCACCTTCCGGTACATGCTGGCCGCCACGCCCATCAGCAACAGAATACCCGCGACCAGGATCGCGACCCAGTAATACCACATCACGCTACAAAACCTCCCTATGTTCGCCTGAAAGCCTGACTACCTCTCAGCCATGAACTCATGCCATAGTTGGACATAAGCGATGCCCTTCTCGTACCGGACGACCACGACCTCCTCACCTTGGGCGATGGTGGCGCCATCGACGCTGCGCGCGGCAAGAGACTGGCGTGTGTCGTTCTGAGTATAAACCATCTCGCCCGTTCCGCCCGCGCGAATCGAAGCGTTCAGGGTGCCAACTATGCCCACATAGGACCTGTCGGCCATGGGGCGTTCGCCGCTGGCCAGCAGGCGGAGGAACCGGTAGATCAGCCACGAGGCTGCTACGCCACCCACAATCGCCAGCAGGAGCACCACCAGGAACAGCGTGACCCCCAGAACGGTGACCAGGTAGCCGATGCCGCCGAAGCCCATCAGAAAGGCCATCAGGGACTGAAAGTTGATCGGCGAGACAGCCGCCTGATCGCCTTGCCCCGCGTCAGCATGGACGTGTGCGCCGTGGCCCACATCGGCGTGTGCACCGTGGCCCAGGTCCATGTGGCCACCGTGGCCAACGTCGGCATGGCCGCCCACGTGGAGGGCACCCATCAGAGCCGAAATCACCGTCAATCCGAAGCCCACGAAGAACGTAATCAGGAAGACGCTGGTCATCCCGCAACCCCCTTTCGGTTGGCTGAGGCCTTTCACTACTATGAGTCAATTAGACAAGCATTTGGTTCTTCCTCGCCGCGTTTCTTCGGAAGATCGATAAATGTTTCGACAAAATGTGCAGGCAGTTTTCACGCGGTTCCGGACTGGCCCGCTGCTACTCCGTCCACAATAGTGGAATGGGACACCACTGAAGGGAGTAGACGGCGAACCATGTCCAAGGTCGTGCTAATCGGCGACGGCGCAGTTGGCTCCACATTCGCTTATACCTTGCTGGTCAAGGGGCTCGTCAATGAGCTGATCATCATCGATGCAAACAGAGAAAAGGCCAGCGGCGATGTGCTGGACCTGAATCACGGCTTGATGTTGGCCAAGCCCATGCGTATCCGGGTGGGCGATTATGCAGACTGTGCAGGCGCTGACATCATTGTGATTGCCGCCGGGGCGGCACAGCGGCCCGGCGAAACGCGTCTCGACCTGATGAGTCGCAATGTGGCCATTTTCGATGCCATCATCAAGCAGGTCACCACATACAACCAGACTGGCATTCTGTTGATCGCGACGAACCCGGTGGACATCCTGACACAGGTTGCTTTGAAGCTTTCCGGCTGGCCGAAGAATCGGGTGATTGGCTCTGGCACGTTGCTGGACAGTTCCCGGTTCCGCTACCTGGTGGCCGAGCGACTGCGGGTGGATCCCCGCAGTGTCCACGGCATGGTCGTAGGCGAGCACGGCGACTCCGAGGTACTGCTCTGGAGTTCCCTGGTGGTAGCCGGGATCACACCGGAAGCCATGCCCGAGGGGAACCGGTGGCATTTGTCGGCGACCGACAAAGAGGCGATCAGCGCCGACACCAAAGGGGCGGCCTACCAGATCATCGCGAAAAAGGGGGCGACGTTCTACGCCATCGCCCTCGCACTCTCCCGGATTTGTGAAGCGATCCTGAAAGACCAGCGGTCGGTTCTGCCGGTCTCCACCTACCTGGACGGGTACCATGGGATCAGCGGCGTCTGCCTGGGTGTACCCGCCGTGGTGGGCAGAAGCGGCGTCGAAGAGGTTGTCCAGGTTCCCTTGTCCCAGGCCGAGGTTGAGCAGATCAGCCAGAGTGCTGCCAAGTTGGCTGAGTTCTTGGGTAGCATCGGGTTCTAGACGGGCAGGTCCCCATTCTCTTCTGACTCCGTCTGGCTGCCCAGCGCCGCCGGACGGCTGTTTCGGTAGAGAAACTCCGCCGCATTGAAGTGGAGGGCCAGACAGCGGCCAAACCGTGTGCTGAAGAAGTGGCTGACGGGAATGCGGATCGTCACGCCGGTGGGCAGTCGTACATGAAGCGCCTCAAAAGCGGCGGCGATATCGGTGGTGGCCCGTCGGCGTGGCGAAAGCCTGACCGGAAACGAGTAGGGTGTATCGGGGCGGCAGGGCCACAAAAGCATGATGCCCTGATGCTCAAGGACGGCGGCTTGCAGGCTGAAGGAACTGCCTGGATTCAGATCCCGTTCCCGGCACAGGAGGCGCATCGCCTCCTGGAATCGCGGTTCCCAAATGAGCGACGAACCGCGTGCTTTCACTGTGAGCCGTTTCTGCCTTTTGGCCTGCAGTTCCGTCCGCAGTAGGTCCAATGCTGACATACCGTCACCACCTGTTCACAGGGTCATCCTCATATATATCAACGGTTGGCAATTCGCATTGGTTCGGTGGTAGGCGCTTGGCAGGATTGTAATGTTTAAAGGCGAAAACGGACAGCGGGGGGTGGAGGATTCCTTGACTCGTGCCTACTACCGGCTGTCGGTGTCAGCCCTCTGCGCCCTTGCGGCCCTGGCGGCGCCGGTCTACTTCCTTGAGGACCG
>JBLNEM010000258.1:0-6386 GCA_050262655.1 Mycobacterium leprae
GTGCGTCCCCCTCCGACGGCCGCTGCGATGGAAGAACGTATGGCGAAGCTGGCGTCCCCGCGCCAATTGCCGGGGTGTTATGTCCCATGCCAGTGAAACGAAGCTGAGCGTCCCCGCACCAATTGCCGGGGTGTTATGTCCCATGCCAGTGAAACGAAGCTGAGCGTCCCCGCAGCCGGCGGGTCTGTGCCGCCGATCGGACGCCCGAGGAGACCCGAAGGGGCTCCGCAGGATCAGCGTCCGTGGCGTCACAGGCCCGACGGCGGAGGGTACTCCCACGTAGTGCCCCCTGCGATCAGCCGCTCCGCCGCAAAGTCGACCTCATCCATCGTGGTGAACCGCCCCACGCTCAGGCGAACCGCCGAGAGCGCCAACTCCGGCGAGAGCCCCATCGCCAGCAGGATCTCGCTGGGCCGGTTCACCCCGCTGTGGCAGGCCGAACTGGTGCTGGCGGCGATCTCCGGCACGGCAGCGAGCCAGGCCGGGCCGGTGAGGGAGCCCCTCGTGAGAGAGACATTCAGGGTATTGGGCAGCCGTTCGGTCTCGTGCCCGTTCAGCTGCAGTGGCAGGCTCGCGGCAAGCCGGGCGTGCAGGCGGTCCCGCAGGGCCCGCTGGCGGTCTGCCTCGCCGGAGGCCAGGTGCTCGCCGGCGATCGCACAGGCCTCTCCCAGGGCAACGGCGTACGGCACGTTCAGCGTGCCCCCCCGACGCCCATTTTCGTAGGCAGCGCCATGGACCAACGGGTGCAGCGGAACGCCGTTCCGTACATAGAGGGCGCCCACCCCTTTGGGGGCGTACAGCTTATGCCCGGCCACGGTCAGCAGGTCGCAGCCCAGTTCGTCCACATCCACCGGGATCTTCCCTACCGACTGGGCGGCATCCACGTGAAAGAGCACGCCCGCCTCTCGGGCGATCTGGCCGATCGCCGCCACCGGCTGCAGGCTGCCGGTCTCGTTCTGCGCATGCATCACCGAAATCAGGATCGTGTCAGGGCGCAGGGCTTTACGCACATCAGCCGGATCGACCCGGCCATCAGGCCCAACCGGCAGTATGGTCAGCGCAAAGCCGAACTCTCGCTCCAGATACCGGCAGGCGGCCAGCACGGCAGGGTGCTCCACGGCAGTGGTAATGAGATGCCGCCCTTTCTCCCGCAGGCTGAAGGCGATCCCTTTGATCGCCAGGTTGTCGCTCTCGCTGGCGCAGGCGGTGAAGACCACTTCATCGCTGTGGCAGTGGAGGAGATCTGCCACCTGTGTGCGGGCGGTGTTCACGGCATCCAGGGCCGTATGCCCGAATGCGTGGTCACTGGCCGGGTTGCCGAAGTGCTCTTGCAGATAGGGCAGCATGGCCGCCAGCACTGCCGGATCGACCGGTGTGGTGGCATTGTGGTCCAGATAGACGGGCAACTTCATCGGAGATCAACCTCCCATCGCTCCTGATTCGATTCGGGGCTGCGGTGCATCTTCCTGCCGGTCGGGCGATACGCAGGGGGGAGGGCAGCATACGGCGAATCATGCTTTGGCGAGGTGAGGGGATTGCAGGGCCGACCCGAATTTGTCCATCTACACGTTCATACAGAGTACTCGTTGTTGGACGGCGCCAACCGGATTGAGCCCCTCGCAGCCCGGGCGGCACAGCTCGGCATGAGTGCGCTGGCCATGACCGACCATGGAGTACTGTTTGGCACCATTCCATTCGATAAGGCCTGTCGGCAGCATGGCGTGAAGCCGATCCTCGGCTGCGAACTCTACGTGGCGCCGGAGAGCCGGTTCATCAAAACAGGCGGCGAGCGTGGGTACCACCTGACCGTCCTGGCGGAGAACTACGAGGGCTACAAGAATCTGGTGAAGCTGGTCTCAGCCGGGTTCACCGAAGGCTTCTACTATAAGCCGCGTGTCGATCACGACCTGCTGGCAGGGCACAGCAAGGGGCTGATTGCCCTTTCTGGTTGTCTGGGCGGCGAGGTTCCGTCGCGTTTCCTCACCGGACAGGAGGAGGAGGCAAAACGGGCCATCGCCCGCTATCGGGAGATCTTCGGGGCGGGCTCCTTCTACCTGGAACTCCAGGACAACGGACTGCCCGACCAGCCCCGGCTGAACCAGTGGCTCCTGTCGCAAGGACTGCCGGTGGTGGCGACCAATGACGCCCACTACCTCTATCCCGAGCACGCACGGGTGCAGGAGACGCTGCTCTGCATCGGCACCAACAAGACACTGGATGACCCGGACCGCATGCGCATGGGCACCAACGAGCTCTACCTGAAGTCGGCCGAAGAGATGGCCTACCGCTTCGGACACCTGCCCGAGGCGATGCAGAATACCCTGGCGATCGCCGAGCGCTGCAGTGTAACGCTCCCCTATGGGCAACTGCACCTGCCGGATTATGCCATTCCGGCCGGGTATGATGCGGCCGGCTACCTGCGGCATCTCTGTACCGAGCGCTTTGCCGACCGGTATCACGGAAACCCGCCGCCTGGCGCCAGGGAGCGGTTGGAGCACGAGTTGGGCGTCATCGAGCGCATGGGCTTCCCCGGGTACTTCCTCATCGTGTGGGACTTTGTCGACTATGCTCGGCGACAGGGTATCCCCGTGGGGCCCGGGCGTGGCTCGGGCGCTTCCAGCCTGGTGGCCTACGTGCTCGGCATTACCGACGTCGATCCCCTGAAGTACGGCCTTCTGTTCGAGCGCTTTCTCAATCCGGAGCGGGTGGACATGCCCGACTTTGACATTGACTTCTGCTACGAACGGCGGGGCGAGGTGATTGAATACGTCCACCGCAAGTATGGAGCCGATTGCGTGGCGCAGGTGATCACCTTCTCCACCATGGCTGCCCGGGCAGCCGTGCGGGACGTGGGCCGGGCGATGGGCCTCTCCTATGGTGAGGTGGACCGCGTGGCCAAGCTGCTCCCCTGGGGCCGCGACCTGAGCACTGCCCTGGCCGAGGTGCCGGCGCTGAAGGAGACCTACCAGAGCAACGATGACGTGCGGGCGTTGCTGGACACGGCCCGTGCGGTGGAGGGGATGCCCCGTAATCCTTCCATCCATGCAGCCGGCGTGGTCATTACCGCAGAACCGCTGGTGGAGCACGTGCCGCTCTACAAGTCGAACGACGACTCGGTGGTCACCCAGTTCGACATGGATCAACTGAAAGAGATCGGTCTCTTGAAGATGGACTTCCTCGGCCTGCGGACGCTGACGGTGATCGATTATGCCGTCAGGTTCGTCCGGCAGGCGCAGCCGGGGTTTGATATGGAGCAGATTCCGCTGGATGACCCGGAGACCTTTGCCATGCTGGCACGAGGCGACACCCTGGGGCTGTTCCAGTTGGAGGCCGGTTGGGTGGCCGATGTCCTGCGGCAGATGAAGCCCACTCGTTTCGAGGATATCATCGCCACCATATCGCTCTGTCGCCCCGGACCGATGGAGCACATTCCCGATTATATTCAGGGCAAGGCCAACCCAGCCGGGGTGAAATATCTGCACCCCGACCTGGAGCCGATCCTGACTGAGACGTATGGCGTCATGGTCTATCAGGAGCAGATCATCCAGATCGCCCACCAGTTGGCCGGCATGTCCTACGGCGAGGCCGACCTGCTGCGGCGGGCCGTGGCCAAGAAGAAGAAGGAAGACATGGCCAAATACGGCCGGCTCTTCGTGGAGCGGCTGCAGGCCCGGGGCTACACGTCGGAGATGGCCGAGGCGCTGTACGAGGTGATCATTCGCTTTGCCAACTACGGCTTCAACAAGTGCCATGCGACGCCCTATGCCAAGGTGGCCTATCAGACTGCCTATCTCAAGCGTCACCACCCGGTGGCGTTCATGGCGGCCCTGATCAACAGTGTGGTAGGGGCGGAGGCCAAGGTGGCGCTCTATATGGATGAGTGCCGGCGGTTGGGGATCGCCACGCTGCCGCCGGATGTGAACTCTTCCATGGTGCGGTTTGCGCCCGAAGGCGATGCGATCCGCTTTGGGCTGGGTGCCGTGAAGAACCTGGGCTGGTCGGCGGTGGAGGCGATGGTGGCCAACCGGGCCGAGCAAGGGCCGTTCCATTCACTCAAGGAGTTCTGCGAGCGGGTGGACTCCCGGTACCTCAACCGCAAGGGCATGGAATCGCTGATTAAGGCAGGAGCCTTTGATCGGGTCTCGATAGCCGGGGCGGACCCGGGCCGGCGTTCACAGTTGCTTGAGGTGCTGGACCGTGTGCTGGACGACGCACACAAGGCGCAGCGTCACCGGCAGGCCGGCCAGATTTCGCTCTTCGACCTTGGGGTAACCGGCGAAGTAGGGCCGGCCCGGGATGAACTACCCGATCTGCCGGAGTTCTCCCTTCAGCAGTTGCTGGCTATGGAGAAAGAGGTGTTGGGTTTCTATGTGTCGGGCCATCCGCTGCGGCCGCATCAGGAGCGGTTGGACGCCCAGGGGTGCGTCGCAGTGGCTGCTCTCCCCGAACAACCCGACGGAGCACGCATTACCTTGGGGGGGCTCGTGGCCGGGGTCAAGCAGATTACGACCCGGTCCGGCGGCACGATGGCCTTCCTCAACTTGGAGGATCAGACCGGTCAGGTGGAGGTGGTGCTCTTCCCGCGGGTCCTGGCCAGCAGCGCCCGAATGCTCCAGGGCGAAGAACCGGTGCTGGTCAGGGGCCGGCTGCAGAACCAGGAAGAGGAAGTGAAGCTGATTGCCGACGAGGTGCTCTCCCTGTCCACCGTGGCCGCGGCCGCATCGCCGCCTCGGCCCGAGCCAAAGTCAGGCGCAGGGCCTCGCCCATCGGCGATCCTTTATCTCAAGGCAGATGCCGCGACCGACGCCGATCCGGTAGTGCGGCAGGTCAGGACGCTGTTGGAACGGCACCGGGGTCAAACGCCTGTGCGCATCAAGCTGGAGCGGTCCGGACGGTGGATCGAGGTGCATCAGCATCTGCGGGTTGCGCCGGGGCCTGAACTGCTGGCCCAGCTGGCTGAACTCCTGGGACCTGGCTCCGTCGTCCTGCGTGAGCCGGAGTAACCGGTTCATGGTGTGGTAGGACCGGCATAGAATTTCTGGGGGCTTGTCGCAACGGGGACAAACAGCGAAAGGATGGTGAACGATGTTTAAGGCTGTAGTACAGATGTTGCTCGATCGTGGGGTCACGTTGCCGCAGATTGCCGAAGTGGTGCTGCAAATTCAGAAGGGCTATTATCCCTCTCTGACCATCGAAGAGTGTCTGGCGGGGGTTGAGGCGGTTATCAAGAAGCGGGAAGTGCAGCACGCCATACTTACCGGGATCACGCTGGATATCATGGCGGAAGAGAAGAAGCTGCCCGAACCGCTGCAGACCATTGTGGCCACCGACGACTTCCTCTTCGGCGTCGATGAGATTCTGGCGCTGTCGATCACGAATGTCTACGGCTCCATCGGCCTGACCAACTTCGGCTATCTGGACAAGACCAAGCCGCTAGTCATCGGGACACTCAACGCGCACAAGCGCGGTCAGTGCCATACCTTCCTGGATGATCTGGTGGCCGCGGTCGCAGCGGCGGCGGCCAGCCGTATTGCTCACGCCCGGCGTCCAGGTGATACCGACGACACTCCGGCTTCTTAGGCAGGGCCTATCATAGCGGCAGGACGGGGAGAGACTCCCCGTCCTGCTTTTTTGCTGGGGGCGGCACTGGTGACGTTGCTGGTAAAATGATACAATAGTACCAGGCGGTGGTATACAATGATGGAAAACGTGAGCCTGGCCGGTGGGCCAGAGGAACTCAAGGCGCCCTGGTGGCAGTGGCTCCTGTTCTCGATCGGCGCCGCCCTGGTTGAGGTTCTCCTGATCGCCGCGGGAACCATCTGGCTCATGTTCCAAGGGGTCGACCTGATGGAGTACATCCTGGTGCCCCGGCCTACCTACATCACCAGTGGGGCTGTGGCCGCCGGTTTTGCCCTGCTGATCGCCGGTCAAACCGTGGGGCCGCTGCTGGTGGTACCGATCTTCAGGCCCATGCGCATCCTCCTGAAAGCCTGCTTCAGGGTTCCGAAGGCAGGGGTCTTGCGGCGGCTCATGGTGGGCGTGCTGCTCTTTACCGTGGTGCAGGTCGTCTGGGCCTATGTCGGACAGCCACCGGCCGAAATCTGGCGCCTGGTGGACCATCTCATCTATGCAACCGCCCGCGGCGGCCAGTTCTGGCCGGCGTTCTGGCTCTCTCTCACGGTGGTGGCCATGGCGCCGGTGGCGGAAGAGATCATGTTCCGGGGGCTTACCTTCGGCTACGTTCGTCGCCGCTGGGCATTCTGGCCGAGTGCCATCCTCTCCGCCTTACTCTTCGGCACCGCCCACGGCCTGGCCAACGTGCTGCCCACAACCCTGATGGCGCTCTACTTCGCCTATCAGTTGGAGAAGGACGACAGCATCATCGG
>JBLNEM010000259.1:0-4095 GCA_050262655.1 Mycobacterium leprae
CCGACCGTTAATGCCCTGTTTACGAAAGGGTTCATCCAGTTGCTGACCACGGCCCCCGGGCTTTACCGCTTGGCCTATAACCAGGCGGAGATTCCCGGCCGCTGGGCCGGGATCAAGCATAGTTCGCTGGGCACCATGGGCCGGGTCATGTGGCCCAAGTTGCTGCCGCTGCTGACCCGCTTCCGGCCGGACGCCATTCTCTGTACCCACCCGTTCCCCCTGGGGGCGATGGCCGAGATGCGGCGACGTGGCCTGCTGCCCGTGCCGCTGGCCGGTGTCCTGACCGACTTTGCCCCGCACTCCTTCTGGGTGCATGAGGGCGTCGACCATTACTACGTGGCGGCGCCGGAGATGGTTGCCGCCATGGGCGAGCAGGGAGTGGAGCCGGCACAGGTGACGGTGACCGGAATCCCGGTGCGGCGCGCCTTCGCCGATGCGCCCTCCCGCACCGAGGCTGCCCGGCTCCTGGGACTGGACCCGCTTCGCCCGACGGTGCTGATCATGGGCGGCGGGCTGGGGCTCGGCCCCATGCGGGAGATCGTGGCCGAGGTCAGCCGTACCGCACTGCCGCTGCAGATCCTGGCGGTCACCGGCCATAACCACCGCCTGTACGAGCAGCTTCAGCCGTTGGCCGCCGCCGCACAGGGCGGGCCGACTGCCGTTCATCTCTATGAGTATGTCCCCTATGTCCAGACCCTGATGGCGGCCAGTGACCTGCTTGTGACCAAGGCGGGAGCCGTGACGGCCTCGGAGGCCCTCACCATGGGGCTGCCGATGCTGCTGGTGGATCCGATCCCGGGGCATGAGGAGCGGAACCAGGAACTGCTGGTGGCGGCCGGCGCCGCCCGGGCTGTCTCTGCTCCCCCTGAGATTCCCGCTGTGCTCTCGGCGCTGGCCCAGAATCCGGCGATGCTGGCGCAGATGCGCACGGCAGCCCTTCGGTTAGGGCAGCCGGCTGCAGCGGTACAGGTAATCCATCACGTGGCGGGGCTGGTGCGGCATGATGCGATTGCCGTGCCGGGGCTGATCCCGCAGGAACAGGTCTGTACCGCATGATCCGCCCACTTTGGGGCTGCGGGTGCTGGACCTGCACCTGGACAACCTACGTCTAGCGGCGCTTGCCAGAAGGGGGTGGACCATGGCGAAGCCCTGGGAGGCGACCGTACGGGCCGCCCAGAACGGTGACAGCCGTGCCTTTGCTGCGCTGGTGCATGACTTCTCGGACTACGTATACCACATTGCCTACAGCGTCTTGTGGCAGGCGGAGGACGCCGAAGATGTAGCCCAGGAGAGCTTCCTCAAGGCCTACACCAGTCTCGGCCAGCTGCGGGAGGCAGGCGCCTTCGCCACATGGCTCGCCCGGATTGCGGTGAACCTGGCGCGGGACCGGCTGCGCCGCAGGGGTGAGGCCTCTCTGCTGGACGACCTGCCGCCCGATGCACCGGAACTGGTGGCGCCCACCGGTCCGCCCGATGAGTGGCTGGTCGCCCGCGAAACCCAGGCAGCGGTACAGGCGGCAATTGCCGCACTGCCGAACTATTACCGGACGCCCCTGCTGCTGCGGGTGAGAGCAGGCCTGACCTATGAAGAGATCGCGGCCGTTTTGGCCATTCCCATTGGCACGGTGCGGTCCCGCATCCACGCCGCCCGTGACCGATTGGCCAGCGCCCTGGCCGCCACGAATCAGTCAACGAAGGAGGGAGCCCCGTGAGCGCAGAGTGTCACGCCGATTGGCTCAGTGCCTATCTGGACGGAGAACTCCCCGTGGAGAGCGCCGCCCGGGTTGAACTCCATCTGCAAAGTTGCGAGCACTGCCGGCAGTGGCTGGAGCAGGCACGCCAGGCCAATCTGGCCCTGGTGCAGGCTGTTCCGTCCGCATCGCCCGACCTGACCAGCCGTATTCTGGCAGCCCTGCCGCTGGCCGAGCCTTCCATCTCTCCCGCCTGGGCGTACGCCAACGCCGCTGCCTGGGGGGCGGTGGCGATGGCCGGCGGCGGCGTGCTATTCCTGGTCCGCGCCTACCCTGCCCTGACACACTTCCTGCGGACGCTCCACAGCCTGAACGCGATCTTCTGGAGCACGGGCGTTCTGCATCTGCAAGATCCGACCGAGGCTTACCGCCTGGGCGGCTTGCTGCTGCTGAGTGTCGTGATGCTCCTGGGGGCCTATTATGGCACCAGACTGCTGGACAGCCCGGAAGAGGTGACGCAGTGAAACGGGCATTGGTTGGGCTTTTGACCGTGATCTTCCTGCTGGTTGCCGGTGCGGGCATTGCCCTGGCCGAAGACCGGCAGCCGTTTCTGGTGCCCGATGGTCACCGGGTGGCAGATGTGGTGATCATGGGTCAGGACGTGGTGATCGCCGGTCAGGTTGAGCATGGGGTGATCGTCCTCTTCGGCAATCTGACGCTGGCGCCCACCGCCCAGGTGCGCGACGATGTGGTGGTGATTGGCGGGACCATTCAGCGGGATCCCAATGCGCAGCTGCGGGCGAGCGTCTTCACCTTTGCAGCCGGGTTGGATACGCTGGCCGCACTTGGCTGGGGGCTGGCCACCTACAGCATCCTGGCCGGGTTGAGACTGCTCTGGATCAGTGCGGTCGTCCTGTCCGCCGTGCTGTGGGGGGTGCGGCCGTACCGGAACCCCGACGCGGCCAGGCTGCCCTCCCTCTGGCGGCTCCTGGCGATCGGGGCGCTCTGGGCAGCAGCAGTCGTCGCGGTGGCCGGCGGCCTCTCCTCGACGCTGTGGGGGATTCCCGCCGCCTTTACGATCGCACTGGTGGCGCTGGTACTAAGCTGCATCGGGCTCGGCATCCTGTCGTTGCGGGTTGGCAGCTGGTTGGCGGCGCAAACCGGGCGGCAGATTGCCCCGTGGAAAAGCGCCGCATTGGGCGCCGGCACCATGGCGCTCTTCACCGGGATTCCGGTCGTGGGCGCGCTGGCTGTCGTTTTGTTGATGACCCTGGGCCTGGGCCAGTTTGTGCTGAAGCTCCGTCACACCCGTTGGGGCAGAAGTGGAGAGATACACCCATGAACGCACGTCTGAAGAAACTGGAGCGAATCGCCGCCGCCCAGTGCACGGAGGCCGAACCTGGCCATGATCTCCTCCATGTGCTGCGGGTGGCCGAGAACGCCCGCCGCATTGCCGCGGCAGAGCACGCCGACCTGGAAGTGGTGCAGTCGGCGGCGCTGCTGCATGAGCTCTTCAACTATCCGAAGGATCACCCGCAGTCGCACCTGTCAGGCGACATCTGCGCCGACCGGGCGGCAGCGGTGCTGCAGGCGGAGGGCTACGCGCCGGAAATAACCTCGGCCATCTGCTACTGCATTCGCTACCACAGCTTCTCCCGGGGCGTTACCCCCGACACGCTGGAGGGCAAGGTGCTGCAGGACGCCGACCGGTTGGACGCCATCGGCGCCATTGGCATCGCCCGCTGCTTCTCCACCGGCGCCGAAATGCGGCGGCCCTTCTACAACCCGGCGGACCCCTTCTGCCAGGGGCGGGAGCCCAACGACAAGGAGTGGACGGTGGATCACTTCTACCGCAAGCTGCTGCGGATTCCCGAGACGCTGCACACCGACACCGCCCGGCGGCTGGCCGCGGAGCGGGTGGAGTTCCTGCGGCTCTTCCTGGCGCAGATGGCCAGCGAACTGGGGGAATCTACAGGAGCAGCGACAGGACCGACGGGAGCTGCCCCGGCGCGCTGAGGCGCAGCAGGTGATAGCCGATTCCGGCGGTGCCGATCATCAGGCTGGGGTTCGGCCCGCCCGCGTTGACGCCGGACGGCCAGTCGCCGGCCGCATCATAGCGCCTGACCAGCGCCAGCGCCGTTTCCGCCGCCGTCGCCTGGTAGGACGGGTCACAGAGTTCGCCGTAGCTGAGCACGACGTCGGCGATGCCGGCGATACCATGGCAGAGCGTCGCGTCAAAGCCAGGCTGTGCCATACGTTCCTTCATGGCGGTCACCGCGGTTTCGATGCCGGTGGCCGCCTTTGCGCGTACTTCGGCTGTCAGGGCAGGATCCAGTCTGGCCGCATGGAGGCGGGCCAGCACGATGCCGGGGGCGCCGTGGCACCATCCGTGCTGGAACGTGCCT
>JBLNEM010000260.1:0-8043 GCA_050262655.1 Mycobacterium leprae
GCGGAGGGCCTTTTGCCATGCTCTTCCTTGTAACCAACCGGCCTCCCGCCAACGTCTAATCACGTAGAGGATCCGAAAGGAGGCTTCACCCATGAACAAGAAAGCCCTCATTTGGCTTGCCGCCCTTTTCCTCCTGGCCGGGTGCAGCCTGCACAAAACATCGCCGCAAGGCACGAAGCCACCCACTGCGCCCCCAACGGCGCCGCTGACCTTGACGGTAGACCCGGCTAACGCCGCCCCGGGCCAGAGTGTGGCCCTTACATTGCGTGCGGAGCAGCCGGGGCTGGTACAGGCTAATTCCCCGGCGCAGAACGGGGTCATCATCGTCCAAACATGCTTCAACGGCTGCAAGACGGGGCGCTGGACAGCGGTGGAGTTGGCACCCGTAGGCAGCGATGGCACCCTCTACACCGGCAAGTTTGCGATCCCGCTCTTCCTGCCGGACAGTGCGGGCAGCCCCATGCCCCTGGCCAGCGGCAAGTATGAACTGACGATGGCCTGCCTCGCCAACACGGCGAAGGGCTGTATCGACCAGCCGGACGTGTCGGCCGCCATCCAGGTGGCAGCCCTGAGTCCGGCAGTGTCATGGGTGGACCTGCCCCGGGGAACGGCATCGCCCCTGCCCGTGCTAGGCGGCTTCAGCGCTACCGCCGTCGACCCTGGCGACCCGCGGCACACGGTCACCTGCGTATCGAACCCACCGGACAACAGCGACATCCCGCGGCTGGAGGTGTCCCGGGACGGTGGGAAGACCAAGGGCCGTATCTCCCTGGTGGGTTCCCCCTTCAAGGGACAGCACGGTATCGCGGGCTGCCGCACGGTGGCGCTGGACCCACAGCATCCTGACACCTTCTATGCCGAGGACTCCGGCAATACCGGCGGCGGGTACAGCATGACGCAGCCCCCTTACGTGACCACCGACCATGGCGAGACGTGGGAACGGGTTCCCATGCCGGCGAACCTGACAGGCGATGCCGGGTGGTCCTTCCGGGGCTTCAGCATGAGCCGTGCCGGAGTGACCGCCTGGTTCTCCACCGCCGCCTTCGACAAGCCGTTGGTGGCCAGTGAGCAGATCGCCGGCCACCTGACCACCGACGGCGGGCATACCTGGCAGCAAGTGCCGCTCCCCTGCGATTCGGCCAACTGCCTGACGCAGGTCAGCATCGGCTTCATGCGAAGCGACAACGGGCTGATCCGCAGCGCAGACCAGGGCAAGAACTGGGACTGGGTGCGCTACGCCAACGCCCCGATCACCGCCATCTCCTTCCACGCGGTGGGTGACAACGGCCAGACGCTCCTGGCGGTCAACGCGGCGGTAGCCAAGCAGTTCATGCCTCTCCTCTATTCCGCCGACGGCGGCCAGACCTGGCGTGCCGTACAACTGCCGGGTCTGCCCGGTGGTTGGGTGCAGGACCCGACTTCGCCGATCTGGGACTCCCCCAACCTCAGCCTTCTGCCCGATGGGTCACTGCTGGCGCATCGCTGGTCCGGTCAGCCGGAGAACGCCGACTGGTATCGGCTGAGCCCGGGGAGCAGCCAGTGGGAGAAGACGGCGCCGCCGGCTGGAAGTAACCCGTAATCGAACGAGGGGTTCGACAAAACCGGGGGTACTCGCCTGAGTACCCCCGGTTTCGTTGCTGCGAACGCATCTGCAGTTTGGCGCGCCCGGCCGGAATCGAACCGACGACCCGCAGTTCAGGAATTCACTTGACGTGGTTGGCGGAAGTGTGGGCGGGTGAGTTGGAGTGAGTGGGTTTTCTCTCGGGGGCATGTCCGGCATCGGATTCCCGGAAAGCCGGCATTCATCCGCTTGGAGTTCCGCTTAGGCGGGCTCAGGGAGACCGGCGGTGCCGGTTTCGGCGTGATCGGGGGTAAAGCGTAAACGGACGAACGTCCATCCAACGCGCAAAAGAGTCCTCCCCGTCATAACCGGTGAAGTATCGGTGTCATTCTTACATAAGCTGGCGAGGGAACGCACTTCTTCACCAAAGGTAGGTGGTAACGTGTGAACTTTGTGGTGACGAGCCTCGGCGACAGCGGACCCGGTTCTCTACGTCAGGCCATGCTGGATGCAATCGCAAACCCGGGTCCCGACACGATTACTTTCGCAATCACCGGAACAATCACACTGCTTTCGCCCCTGCCGACTGTGACCGATGGCCTGACGATCGACGGTCCTGGCGCCGCCGCACTGACGGTGAGCGGCGGCGGCACGGTGGGGATTTTTTCGATCGCCGTTAGTGGAGATCTGACGGTTCAGGGGTTGACCCTTTCCGCCGGCAATGCCACGGATGGCGCGGCCATCTACAACCTGGGAACAGTCAGCGTGAGGGATTCAGTCCTTACCGGGAACACGGCCAGCCGTGGCGGGGCCATCCGTAACGATGGGACGGCCTCCGTCGCCGACTCCATCCTCAGTGGGAACACCGCCTTCTTCCGTGGCGGGGCCATCTACAACCCGGGAACGCTGACGGTGACTCGATCCGAACTTAGCGAGAACAGCGCCAGTAGCACCGGCGGGGCCATCGAAAACGGTACGGCGACAAGTAGGGCCACCGTGACTGACTCCGTCCTCAGCCAGAACAGCACCGGCATCACGGGCGGGGCGATCAACAACGCAGGTAGCTTAATGGTTAGCACAAGCACATTGTCAGGCAACACGGCGCGTAACGGAGGGGGAATCTTCAGTACTGCGGTGGTGGAGATTCAGCGCAGCGCTCTCGTCGGCAACAGCGCTGCCAGTGGCGGTGCTCTGTTCGTCGGGGGCCAGGGAACGCTGGTCAACGTCACCCTGTCCGGCAATCGTGCGACAGCGGCCGCGACACCGAGCGGTGCAGCGATCTTGACCACGGGTGCAGTGGATGCCAGCTTTGTCACCATCGCCGACAGTGTCGTCGTGGCCGCCGCAGGCGGTGCGGTGGAGACAGCCGGCGCCGGAGTCGTCCGTCTTTTGAACAGTATCATCGCCAATACCACCGATGGCGCGGGCAACCCACGTGCCAACTGCGTGGGAACGGTCACCAACGCGGGCGGCAGCTTCTCTACGGACAGCACCTGTGTCGACTTTACCGTGGTGACGCCGGCGCAGTTGGCCTTGGGGCCGCTACAAATCAACCCGCCTGGGACCACACCCACGCATGCGCTTCTGTCCGGCAGCGTAGCGATCGACGCAGCCATCAGCTGCACCGACCTGGCAGGCCAGCCCGTTGCCACCGATCAACGGGGCGTGCCGCGGCCGCAGGGACCGGCCTGCGACTCCGGCGCCTTCGAGGCGTCCTTTATTCCGCCCTTCGTCCCGAAGAAGTTTAGGCCCAAGGCTCCTCCGTTCCCGCCTCCGCCTGACTGCGGCCGCCGTCTCTGCCCCCCGCATCGCCCCTGCTGAATTTCGGAATCAAAACCGGGGGTACTCGCAAGAGTACCCCCGGTTTCGTTCAAATCCGACATGTGCAGTTTGGCGCGCCCGGACGGGATCGAACCGCCGACCCACAGTTTAGGAAACTGTTGCTCTATCCTACTGAGCTACGGGCGCATATCCACCCTGCTATGATAGCCTGATTGCGATAGGCTGTCAATCATGAAGTCGTTGGTCGAATTGGCGGCTAAACCCTTGCCCGACAAGGAAGATCGGGTTTGATCATGGTGAACTGAGTCTCCTCCATGACCTCCTTGGTGACCGCCGGTTTGGGCCCGCCGTCGACCAGGCGGAGGTACGATTCCGCCGAAGACGGGGGCAGTTGCTCGACGTCGATCGACTCCGGCACGGGGAATCCCCCCGCCGCGAACGGCAGCAGCGGCTGGCGAGGATCGACCATCAGCCTGGGCTCCGGCAAGAGAACAGCCATTTGCGTCCGCATCGGCCCGACTGCAGGCATTCCCATCGGCAGATAGCCCGGCAGCTGCATCAGCGGCATGCCCATCGGCATCGGGCTCGGCATTCCCATGGGGGTGGGCATCATGAGTGGCATCGGCTGATATGGAAACATGCAGACCACCTCACGCCATCCTATGTCAACCCTTGCATGTGGCGTGCGAGCACCCCTCCCTTCTGTCACCTGCATAGGATGTTCTGTAGAGGAGGGAAAGCAGGTGGATGCGGAAGTGCTGAACACCGCCCAGTTGCTCGCAGACCGCTACCTCACCGAGTTGATGGACCCCGGCGACCTGCGGATTCTGGTCAAAGTGGCCGCAGTCGGCTACCTGGCCGGTTCGGGCGTGCCCACCGACGAAGCCGTTGCCGCCGTGGAACGGATGGCCGGTCAGATCAGCCACCCGACCCGGAACCCGTTGTACCACGGCCTGCCCTGGGTGGTGGCCGGGCCTGTTTCCGGCGCCCCATACTACGCCGGCCGGTAGGCCCTACAAAGGAGGAGCCTGTCGTGAACCTGCCATACAACTGGGGTCGGCCTACGGCGGTTCCGGGTGTCTTCGCCCTTGGGGGCGGTGAATGGGAGATTACCTGGTCCCCGGATAAACCCCATCCCTACGCGATCTTCTGGATCGACCAGTCGCACCGCTTCGGCCCGCCGGGCAACCTCGCCCCGGACGAAGACCTCTGGTTTTACGGTCTACAGACCAAACCAACGGCTCGCTGAGACACAAAGACGGCAGGGTAGTACCCTGCCGTCCTCTCGTCTGCCTCACCAACCGCTGAAGGATGTGCCCTGCAGCAGCATTCCCAGCCCCACCGCACCCAGCATCAAGATCACCGTGGGCGCTTTGTACATTCGACCCACGAAGACCACCCCGGTGATCAGCACCGGCGCCGCCCAATGGAGGAGGTTGCCGGCGTGTGCGCCGCGGTAGGCCAGGAAGAAGAGTACGGCGCCCATGTACGGATTCATCGCACGCAGACCATCCTTCACCGCCGGTAGTCGGAACCAACGGCTCGGGATCCGGCGGATCAGCACAACCACCACCAGGCTCACCACCATGAGGGCCGCAGTCGCGGCCGCGGCGCCTGGGACCCCCAACATGGCGCGGCCAATCGCCGACGTGAAGGAAGCCATGGGGCCCGGCGTGGACTGACCAACGGCGATGCCCACCTGAAACTGCGCCGGCGTCAAGACGCCTTTCTGCACCAACTCCCGGTACAGCCCTGCCTGGAGTGCGTTTCCGCCGCCGAAGGAGAGTGCGGCCATGCCGGCAACCAGCAGAAACAGCTTCAGTACACTCATGCCCCGGTCGCCTCCTCTCCCGGCTGCCAGTAGCCCCGAATGATGCCGGCCAGCATCAGCAGCACCATGACCAGCAGCGGATGAAGGCCCAGGAGCATCAGCCCCAGCCCGGCGGCCATGAAGAACCAGTCGGAGGCGCCCTTCACCTTGCGGAGGCTGTCGACCCCCGTCGCCGCCATCAGGCCGACCGTGGCCCAAATGCCCCCTTGCATGGCCCCTGCCACATGGGTACCGAAGTAGGGTAACCGAGCCACCAGGGGCAACAGCAGGGTGAGGACGAAGGCCGGAAGCAGCAGGGCGATCTCGCCCACCACCGCCCCGACGGGTCCCCCGACCTCGCCGGCCACCTCACCCCACAGGTTGAGGAACGAAGGCCCCGGCAGGAAGACCGCCAGCGCATAAAGCCCCGCCACCTTCTCGCTGCTCAGTCCGCCCACTTCTTCGGCCCAGGTGCGAATCTGCGGATAGGCGACGCTAACCCCGCCGAAGACAGTGGATCCCAGCCACAACGACATTCCGACGATCTGTATGAACCGCCGCACACCGATCCCCACCCATAGACTGCTTTATAACTCAACATTATGCCATATAAAAGAAAGGCTGCCCACCATGGCGGTGGACAGCGGCAGGCAGAAAATGGCCAGGGGGCTGGGGGCGGCGAGCCCGGGTGTTACATGCTGGGTGACCGGTGGCTTCGGATCGAGCATGCCAGCTTAGCCGGCATGCCGAGACGGCACCGCCCCTCAAGGGCCTTGGGGGGTAGGTGAAGGGGGGGCGAAGTCGCCCCCCCTTCACTTTAAAAGGACTTTTCGATTTCGTCCACGAGACCGCCGACGAAGGCGACGGCCTTCTTGATCGGGGCGGTGGTGGTCATGTCGACGCCGGCCTTCTTCATGAGGTCCAGCGGATTCAGGGTGCCGCCGGCCTTCAGGGTGTCGAGCCAGCGGTCGACGGCGGGCTGGCCCTCTTCCTTGATCATCTGGGCGACCGCCGTGGCGGTGGTGAGGCCGGCCGAGTAGGTGTACGGGTAGAGCCCCATGTAGTAATGCGGCTGCCGCATCCAGGTGAGGCGGGCACCGTCGTCGATCTCCACCTCGTCGCCCCAGAAGGACTGCAGAATGGCGCCCTTCGTCTCGGAGAGGCTCTTCGCCGTGATGGTGCCGCCCTTTTCGGCCAGGTCGTACATCCGGCGCTGCAGTTCGCCCTCCAGCAGGTGGCGGACGAAGTTGTGATGGTAGGTGGCCAGCAGGGTCATGGCGACCCAGCGGCGCATCCGCACGTCGTTGGACTGGGCGAACAGGTAGTTGCCCATCAGCAGCTCATTAATGGTCGACGGCGCCTCCACGAAGAAGGTGGACGGCCGGGTGTTGGAGAGCCGGTTGTAACGCTGCGCCAGCTGGAAGTGGCCGGCGTGGCCCAATTCGTGGGCCAGGACGAATGCACTGCGCATGTTGTTGGTGAAGGTGATCAGGATGAATGAGTGGGCGCCGTACGGCGAGGAGCAGAAGGCGCCGGTGGACTTGCCGACGTTGTCCGCCAGGTCGATCCAGCGCTCGTTCAGGGCGGTCCGGATGATCTTGCTGTACTCCGGCCCCATCACCGAGGTGGCCTCGAGGATCAGCTTCTTCACGTCCTCGTAAGTGGCAGGCGGATTATAGGTGGGATCCAGCGGCGCCTCGATGTCGCAGTAAAGCATCTTGTCCATGCCCAGCACCTTCTTGCGGAGGCGGGCATAGCGGCGCATGTGCGGTGCCAGTTCGGTCTGGATGGTATCCAGCAGGTTGTTGTAGATCTCCAGGGGCACCTTGTGCCGGTCCAGCAGCATTTCGGTCGCCGAGGAATAGTGGCGCAGCTTGGCCATTGCCACGTTCTTCTTCACTTCCGTGCCCCAGGTGGCGGCGAAGGTGTTCTGGTAGGCCTTCAGCCCGTTGGTGAAGGCGGCGAAGGAGTTCCGCCGTAGGGTCATGTCGGACGAACTCTCCAGGTGATCCTCATAAAGGGCGAAGGAGTTGGCGTGCTGCTTCCCCTCGCTGTCGGTCACCGACTCGAAGCGCATATCGCCAGACTTGGCCCGCTCGTAGATCATGTGTGGGGCATCGGTCACCTCACCCAAAGAGGCCAGGGCAACCTCGGTCTCGGGCGACAGGACATGCGGCTTCTTGTCCAGCAAGTCCTTGATCGTCTTCTTGAACTCCTGGAGCTTCGGCTCTTCCGCCATGTAGCGCTCCAGGGTGCCGTCCGGCAGCCGCAGCGGCTCGGTCTCGGTGAAGGAGGTCACAGCACTAAGCTTGGCGCCCAGGGCCGCAGCCTGTCCAGCCATGCCCTGGTTCACCGGGTTGTTGCCCTCCTGGGACATGCGCAGGCTGGCATAGGTCGCCCAACGAATGAACCGGGCGTACAGCGCCTCTTCGGCCTCCAGGCAGTTGAGGAAGACCTGCGGGCCCTCTCCCAGCTTCCCTTCGTACTGCGCCACCGTTGGGAAAGCCCCTTCGATGGCGGCCATCTCTTTCTGCCACGCTTCCTCGCTCTCAAAGAGGTCAGTCAGGTTCCAGGTCTGCTCCGTCGGGACCTGCGCACGGGTCAAACGTTCCGGCATTCGGTATGTCCTCCCTATCGCGACATTTCGGCTATGGAAATATCCACTATGTTATATGACGCTCATTCACCGGCGAACGGTTCGGCTGTTCTTGCCCCGGGCCGCCAGCAATACCCAGCCAATCAGCAGCGGCGACAGGAAGGGCAGCGCCAGGAAGAACGTCACCAACTCCTCCCCGCTGCCGGTATGGAGCAGGCGGTCCGGGAGCGGGGTGAGCCACGGCAACAAAACGCTATGCCAGGTCTCCATAAGAAAGTCCACAATGTCCAGCAG
>JBLNEM010000261.1:0-3711 GCA_050262655.1 Mycobacterium leprae
GGCGAACTGCAGGACCGAATCGCGGCGCGTCAGGCACAGCAGACGCTGCGCATTGCCGCACAAACGCTGCCTTATCTGCGCAGGGGGTTGACCCGAGAGTCGGCCGGGCCGGCCGCCCGCATCATCTACGAGGCGCTGAACGTGACGGCTGTCGCCATTACCGACGACCGAGAGATCCTGGCGCACGTCGGTGCCGGCAGTGACCACCATCACGCTGGGAACCCGATCCAAACCATTGCCACCTTGCTGGCCCTGGGCAACGGCGAGGTGCAGGTGGCGCAATCCCGGCAGGAGATCGGCTGCCAGGGTGAAGGCTGCGGCCTGGGTTCGGCAGTCGTGGCGCCGCTCAAGCGCGGAGACGTGATGATCGGTGCGCTCAAGCTTTACTACTCTCGGGAGAACAGCATTACCCCGGTGGATGTCGAACTGGTCCAGGGGTTGGCCGCCCTCTTCTCGACGCAATTGGAGCTGGCCGAACTGGATCACCACGCCCGGCTCAGGGATCAGGCGGAACTCAAGGCACTGCAGGCCCAGATTCAGCCTCATTTTCTCTTCAACGCCTTGAACGCCATTGTGTCGCTGGTGCGGACCCAGCCCGAGAAAGCACGGGAACTGTTGGTCAAACTGGCCGACTTTCTGCGCGGTAGTCTGCGCAAGGAGGACGTGATCCCGCTCAGCGACGAGTTGGCTCATGTGGACGCATACCTGGCCATCGAGACCGCCCGCTTCGGTCCGAAGTTGGTGGTGGAGCGGGAGATCGATCCGGCGGTGCTCGGTTGCCGGGTGCCGACCTTCACGCTCCAGCCGCTGGTGGAAAACGCCATCAAGCATGGGCTGCAGCCCAAGGCGAGCGGCGGGCGAGTGCTGATCAGGGCGCTCCGGACCGGTAGCGAGATCCTGCTTTCGGTGATCGATGATGGGGTGGGCATAGCCCCGGAGCAACTCTCCAGGGTGCTGGAGCGGGGCTATGGATCCGGGAACGGGCTCGGCCTGGCCATTGTGAACGAACGGATTCGCTCCCTCTACGGGGCGGAATGTACGGTGCAGATCATCAGCACGCCGGCAGTGGGTACCGAATTCGTGATTCGTTTCCCCGCACCCAACCATGAGCAGGGGGGTGAAGGTAGTGTCCTTTACCGCACTAGTAGTGGATGACGAACCACTGGCCCGAGACGAACTGAAGTATTTGCTCTCTACCCATCAGGGCTGCCAGGTCATCGGTGAGGCCGAAGATGGGGCGGAGGCGCTGCGCCTTGCCGCCGGCCTGCAGCCGGACGTGCTCTTTCTGGACATCGAGATGCGGGGCATGACGGGCACCGAGGTCGCCCGGCGGTTGTTGGCGGGCCCGCACCCGCCCCTGGTGGTATTCGCCACCGCATACCGGGAACACGCGATCCGGGCTTTCGAACTGGGCGCGGTGGATTACCTGTTGAAGCCCTTTGAGGAAAGCCGTGTCGGCAAGGCCATCGAGCGGATTGAGGGGCTCCGGCGGCGCTCCGGGGATTGGGCCGAGGCCCTCCAGCGGGTTAGCGGTATCCTGGAGTCAGGCCTGCTGGGAAACAGCCGCCCACGGGTCAGGAAATTGCCGGTGGAGCGGCGGGGCGAGATCAAGCTGCTGGACTACGATGAGCTGATCTTTGCCGTGGCCCGAGAGGGACAGGTCGAAATGGTTACCAGGGATGACTCCTTTACCTTCGGCGGCACCATGAGTGATCTGGAGACCCGGCTGGAGGGCGAGAGTTTCCTGCGGGTCCACAAGAGCTACGTGGTCAACCTGAACCGGGTCGAGGGCGTACTGCCCTGGTTCAAAGGAACCTATTGGCTGGTGATGTCGGACCGCAACAAGACCCAGGTACCGGTCAGCAAGAGTCAAGTGAAGGATCTGAAGGCCATGCTGGGGATGAACCGGGGTTAGACGGAGGAGGGCTGCAGATGGAGATCAGCGTGACACCCGAAGCGGCGGCGTTCGTCCGCAAGCGCGGCGGGCACCTCAGATTGTTTGCCTCCAAGATCAACGGGTGCTGCGGCGTAGGTGCGGGCCTCGTGCCCATGTTCGAGATTGGCGTACCGCGCAAGCGATCGGAGCAGCATCAGGCACAAACGGTGGATGGTGTGACGGTTCATGTTGACAAGGGGCTGGCGGCGGAGCAAGGTCACCTTCGCATCGGCATGACAGGGCTGCTGTGGAAGACTCTCGCCATCTCCAGTAACGATGAACCCTGAGAGAGCAAAACGGGACCCGCCCTGCCGAGCGCAGGGCGGGTCTTTCGGCAAATCTCCTCCGGGGCCCATATGGTTACGGCAGGACCGCTATCGTATCGATCGGGTTGCCGTCCTGGTAGATGCCGAAGTCGAGGTGTGGGCCGGTCGTCACGCCGGTGTTGCCGGACTTGGCGATGATCTGGCCCTGGGTGACCTTATCGCCGACCTTCACCTGAAAGAGGCTCAGGTGGGAGTAACGGGAGACGAGGCCGTTGCCATGGTCGATCTTCACCGTCAGGCCCCAGCCGCCGTAACGGTCGGCCATGGTCACCGTTCCGGCCGCAATGGCGGCGATCGGCGTACCTTCCCGCGCGTCGATGTCGATCCCTTCGTGGTAGTTCTCGGTGCCGTACACCGGGTGGATGCGCCAGCCGAAGTACTCGGTGATCAGACCCTGCATCGGCCAGATCAGGCCCGGGATCTTTGCCGTGCGATCCGGGGCGCCGCCGCTGCGGGAAGCCACTGCGACGCTGCGGCGGGCCGGCGTGCCGCTTGGCACCAACACAGTCTGCCCGATCTGCAGCGAGTCAGGCGAGAGGTCTCCATTCGCCTTGACCACCGCATCCAGGTCGGCGCCGTACTCGCCTGCAATGTCCGACAGGGTGTCGCCCTTGGCAACCGTGTGCAGGATACCGTCCACCGGCGGAATCTGCAGTTCCTGATCGATCTGCAGTGCGTTCGCGTCAACCAGGTCGTTGTTCCACCGCAGGGTGTCGGTGCTCAGGCCGAACTGTTGAGCGATGCCGCTCAGCGTGTCGCCCTGCTTCACCTTGTATGTACGAACCTTGGGCACCTCGGTTTTCGCCGGGGCTGCCGCTGCGGCGGGGTCCGGTTTCGCACCGGCGTCCGGGGCGCTGGCGGCCGCAGCCGCTTTGCCTCCCAGCGGGACGTGGACGGAGGCGTGTTTCGGCCAAACGGCCCAGGTGAGCACGGAAGTGGCACCCAATACGGTCGCATAGAAGATGCGGCGTCGAATGCGCTTTTTCAGCATACGAGGCACCCCTCCCGTTCCGCGAAAAAAGTTAGTGCAACTATTATACACAATGAGTATATCAAATCAAAAACGAAATGTAACGGCGTCGCCAAAAGAAGCGCCCCCGCCCCAGTTGTACTGCGGTCGGGGCGTTGGGCTACATCGGATTAAGCACCGGCTACAATCGGTTTGAGCCGTGCGTACCAGAAGATACTAAGAGCGCCCGATACAATGGCGGAAGTGAGCATCAGGCCGTTCAGGAAGTGCGATGTGAGCGGCCCCGCCACCACCGATGTGGCGAAGGCGGCCAGCCCGCCTGCGATGGCGAAGAAGCCGAAATAGGCGGCCCGGTTGTTCTCCGGCGCCAGCTTCATGTTCAGCGTCTGGTTGGCCAGACCCATGCCGTTGCCCGCCGTACCCTGAATGATACTGGCCACCACCAGAATGGGAAGGCCACCGGCGCCGGACAGGCGGTA
>JBLNEM010000262.1:0-3761 GCA_050262655.1 Mycobacterium leprae
GCTGTCGCACTGCGGGATTTTCGAGTGCCGGGGGACTTCCGAGCCAAGATCGCCTTGTACCGCCTGGTCAACCCTGTTGCCTGGACGGTCGAGCAGTTGACCGAGTGGGAACGGGCCACCCCCGGAGATGCGGTGCAGTACCGGCGGGTAGCGGAGGACGGGGCGGGCCGGGCGGTGGCCTATGCCGAGGCGGTGCGAATGCCCTGGAACAAACCGGGCCGCTTCGGCGTGGACTGCATCACCGCCCGGGAGTTCCGGCGACAGGGCATCGGTTCGGCTTTGCTGACCGACGTTGAGCGGCTGGCGGGGGCAAGGGGAGCGGCGGAACTGCTTTGTGAGATCAACGAGCAGGACAGTCACTCCCTTGCTTTTGCTGAGCGGCGGGGCTACCGGCGCGACGGGCACCTGTTCGAGTCGGTGCTGGACCTTACCCGCTGGGACGGGAAGCGCTTCGCCGGGGTGATCGGCACGGTGGAGCGGGGCGGCATCCGCTTCTTCGCTCTGGCGGACTCGGCGACGGAGCGGAACCGGCACAAGCTGTACAATCTGGTGCGGGAGACGGCGGCCGATGTGCCCGATCTGGAGGGCGGCTTCCCGGATTACCAACACTGGCTGGCGCTGAACCTGGAAGGTGAGAACTGCCAGCCGGACTGCATCCAGGTCGCGGCAGACGGCGACCGCTTCGTGGGAGTGGCCCACGTGGCGTTCAACCCGGAGACGGGCGACTGGCAGAACGAGTACACGGCCGTTCTGCCGGAATACCGTGGGCGGGAGATCGGACTGGCCTGCCGCCTACTGGCGATTCGGGCAGCCCTGCGCCATGGGGCGCGGTCGCTGCGGACGCATAACGACTCACGGCTGCCGTCGCTCTTGGCGCTGAACGGCCGGCTGGGCTACGTGCCGCGGGTGGGCTGCTGGCGGCTCGTCAAACGATAACTTCCATCCGATACACCACTTGAAGGAGTGTACCTACTATGCCACATGTCCTGGGCCGGGCGACTGCCGCTGTCCTAGCTTTGCTCCTGCTGACTGGGTGCACTGCTGCAAAGCCGAACTCCACATCCGCCGCGGCTCTCCCCGGGCCGACATCGAGCAGTGAGCCGGACGAAAAGACCGCTGCAACAGGAACTGCCGCGCCCCAAGACGGCCCCAAACTGCCCGATGCAGGTCCGCCCACAACCTATTCAGCGGCATCGCCTGTGGAGCAGGCAGCGGACCAGGCCTCCTCCTATTGCCAACCCACTCCCTTGAGCGACGACTTAAGAAGAGCTGTGCGAACCCTGGAACTGGCTTCTGAAGTGGAGAGACTGCTCACCGCCTCTACCCCGAGCCTGGCTGCCCAGGCGCTGGGCCCATGCTTCACGGCAACGTCGCTTGCCGGCTCAGCTACGCCGATTGTGGTGATTGCTGCACCTGGGTATAAGGTGCTTGCCGTTCAGGGCCAGGCAGGGTGGGCAACTTTCCCCCTGGTCCGTGTGCCTACGCCTGGCGACAAGGCGGTGCCGGTCTTCTTGGCGCCTGTAAGGGGCTTCGATACGCCCACTGGGCTGCGAATTTTGGGCCGGAGCCAGCTGCCTGGCTCGGGGGGCTTCGGTTTCATGGAACTCTGGAAGCCGGGCGAGACGCTCGAGGTGGTCTCGGCATTTGGCAAGAACAGCGCCCGCATTCTGGATGGTGGTCAGTACGTCTTATCAATCGAGCGGGTGCTAGAGCCGATCGATTTTTACTACTCCAATGCCTCTGCGCCCCCTTGGCTGCAGGTGCTGTACCAGTGGAACGGCCAGAACTACGTTGAAACTGCCCGCCGATTCACGCCAAGCCCCCAGCGTACCGTGACCTGGTTTGTCGGCCACCTTGCGAACGGCAGCCTGAAGGAGGCACGTGCCCTCACCACCTCGGATGACGTCATGAACAGAGTGTGGAAGGTGCTGCCGACGAGAAAACAAGATATCCCCGCCCTCCTCTTGCCGCCGCCGCAGCTGCCCAAGTGGGTCGAGGATGAGGGCGGATACTGGGAAGCACTGCCCGAAGGTCTCCGGGGTCCGCAACCCCCTGCTACAGCGAAGGTAGTCTGGCCGTTCGGCAAGGAATACCAGTTGATTGTTGAGCGAATCAACGGAGAGTGGCTGGTAACAGGATTCGAACCGAGGAATTGAGGGACGGGTGGAACTTCCCGCATCGGCCTTCGTCTATCAGGGGTACATAGAATCCTTGAGAGCTAAAGGAGAGCGCCTGAGATGACGTGCTGGGACCTTCATTCGAACCGGATCACCGCTCCTATGCTCTCCACGATGTTCGGCCAGATGCAGAACGCTTTCATGCGCCTGGGCTGGATTGTCTCCGACATAACCCAAGAGGAACTTGAGTATCGCGGGCCGAACGGAGACCTGAACGCCATCGCCACCCTGCTCTGGCACATCCCCTGCGCCGATGCCGGCTGGCTCTATCTGGCCCGTGGTCAGGAGATCCCCGACGAGTACACGGAGGAGGGGCCGGATGGGAACCTGCCCGTGATCACGGGGGCGACTGCCCAGGAACTGCTGGACCGCTACCGGTTGATTCTGGATGAGTGGGAGCGCTACCTGATGACGCAGACCGACGCCGATTTGCACCGGCCGATCCAACATGCGCCGGAGGCAACAGCGACTCTGCGCTGGGCGCTCTGGCATGTGGCGGAGCACAACATCGGCCATCAGAATCAGATGGTCTGGCTGAAAAAGTGGGTTCGGCAAGGGAAGGCATAAGCGGGAGCGCATGGCTAATGCCTGAGCGTACCATTCGTCAAACCGACGCAAGCAACGAAGGGGACCAGCGAACTCTCTCGCCGGTCCCTTCGTATATAAGTTTGGCGGCGCCTCGTTGACGAAGGAGGTGTAAGCATGAGCCAATTGGAAGAGAGACTGTTCTGGTTGATTTTCCTCGCGCTCCTGCTGAAACTCCTCACTGTTAGCTTGTAGAGGGTGAGGTGTTCACCCCGCAAGGAACTTGAACAACGGCGTCCGCTGGCCCGGTGTGACTGCACCGGGTCTTTATCATTCTAGCCAAAAGCCTCGTCGATATTCCATCGGCAGGGAAGCTGCCGGTTCAACGCGTTCTTTGAGGCGAGTAACCGCACCGGCCAAGCACCATAAGCTATCATAGGGTCGTCTTCTCACCTGATCGGCCGAAGGGAGGGAACGGAGGATGGCAGTCCTGCGCGTTCCGAAGCAGTTCGACACGATCAGCGAAGCGGTGGATCATGCGCAGCCGAGGGACACCATCCTGGTCAGCGACGGCACCTATCGGGAAGCGGTCACCCTTTCTAAAGATGCGCTTCGCATCATGGCAGACGGGGGGCGCGTGGTGCTGAACGGTTCCGGCCGGTTGGAAACCGGCTTCTTCCTGCAAGAAGTTTCCGGCGTGACGATCGAGGGGTTTGCCATCCGAAACTTCACAGGCGCGGCGATCCGGGCCCAGCGCGGCAGCGGTCACCGGCTGGCACAGAACAGGATCGCCCGTGGTGAGGGCATTGATCTGCAGGGTTCGAGCCGGAACCTGATCTGGCGAAACGTCCTGCGGGGCGTCTGTATCGGCGTTTCTGTCACCGGGCATAGCGTGGCGCACCACGTGCTGGACCACTCTATCGTGAAACCCAGCTGACCTGGCATCAGCGTCGCCGTGAGCGACGATATGCCCCGGAAACCGTACGCGACGAGCTGCCGCGTCCGGTACGTGCCCGCCGCGAGCTGGACCGTGCACGGCCGGGTGGAGGCCTCGCAGGC
>JBLNEM010000263.1:0-3401 GCA_050262655.1 Mycobacterium leprae
TCCAGCGTCTCCGCCAGTGCCTGCAGGGCGGCATTGAACTGCGAGCGCAGCACCGCCAGCTCACCGGCCGCCTCCGTCTCGATCAGCCGGGTCAAATCGCCTGTCGCCATCGCCCGACTCGACTCGACCATGTCCGTCAGCAGGGCGGCCAACCGGGCCGCGGCTGTAGCGGCGTTTTCCTGAGCCTCCCGGAACTTTCCTTCGGCTCGATCGGACCTGTCCTGGTCGTGTGCGTCCAGCCGGCCTTCTGCCAGCGCCTGCAACTGGGCGTTCAGTGCCTCCACCGTGCTCTCGATCTGATCGACCGCATGGTTGGCGGCCAGCTTGATCCGCCCCAGTTCGCCGGGCAGCGTCGCCACGATGCGGCGGCCGAATTCACCCCGGGCCAGGCTGTCCAGTACCTGCCCCATGTCGGACAGCGCAACCGAGACACCGTCCAGCGAACGGTTCATCACCCGGGCGACGTTTGCGAAGCCGGACCGCCCGTAGACCTCGGCCCGGGCCGAGAGATCGCCCTGCTCGAATGCGGTCACTGCCTGTGTGAACTCGGCCAGGGGCTGGGTCTGCCAGCGATAGACCAACCGGGTCAGGAGCAGTGTGACCACGGCGCCCAAACCTGCGACTCCCCACAGGAGGGTGCCGGGTATACCGAGACGGGATGCTGCGAGCAGCGCCACCGCCAGCAGCAGCGGCCAACCGGCCACCAACCCCAACTGAGCGGGCAGACCGAGCCGTTCGCCGATGCCTGACCGGCGGCGGTAAGAGCCCAGGGTGTCCATCGCTCGCTGGTCCCCGGTATGGGCCCGGCGGTAGATCTCTTCGGCGGCGGCGATCTCCGCCCGGGTAGGCTGCACCCGCACGGAGCGGTAGCGGACGGTAACGCCGTCCTGCACCACCGGAGATACGAACGCCTTCACCCAGTAGTAATCGCCATTCTTGCAGCGGTTCTTGACCACGCCCACCCAGCGCTCGCCCGCCTTAAGCGTGCGCCACAGGTCGGCGAAGATGGCGGGGGGCACATCGGGGTGGCGGACAATGTTGTGGCTCTTGCCAACCATTTCCGCCTGGGTGAAGCCCGCGACTTCGCAGAATGCCGCATTGGCTGTGGTGACAATGCCTCGGAGATCGGTTTCGGAGATGAGCCGTTCTTCGGGGAGATAATGACGCTCAATCTGGGTGACCGGTAGGTTCTTCTTCAACTAAGTGGCCGCCTCCAGTGGTAGATGATTACCATAACCCTATCCGGAAACATCCACAATGTCAATATATGTTATCAAGATGTTTCGCAAAGAAGAGAGGCAAAAAAAGGACACCCGCCTGACCTGGCAGATGTCCTGTTCACATGCAGTACTAGAGCCCGAGTAAACCAGGGAGTGCGGCCCGATCCACGTTGCCGCCGGAGACTACGGCTACCGCCTTGCCGCCAGCCCGCAAGGCCGCCGCGACGCTCACTGCGCCGGAGGGCTCCACCAGCTGGTGCCGCTCGAAGAACATGTAGCGGAAGGCTTCCCGAATCTCCTCCTCCGAGACCAGCACCACTTCGTCGACATAGCGCTGGATGATCGGGAAGGTGAGGCTGCCGGGATGCGACGTGCGCAGTCCGTCGGCGATGGTGGTGGTGACGCCGATATCAACGATGGCGCCCTTCTGCAGGGACTGATACGTGTCGCTGGCAAGGGCCGGCTCCACACCGATCACCTTGACAGAGGGCCTCGACTCCTTGATGGCCGTGGCGATGCCGGAGATGAGACCGCCGCCGCCTACCGGCACATAGACCCGTTCCACGTCGGGCACCTGGTCCAGGATCTCCAGACCAATGGTGCCCTGCCCCGCCTGCACGTAGGGATCATCGTAGGGCGGGATGAAGACGGCGCCCTGCTCCCGAACGATCTGTTCGGCACGGGCCAACCGCTCGGTAGAGGTCAGGCCACAGAACTCGACGGTTGCGCCGAAGGAGCGAATGCCGGCCACCTTGACCGCCGCCGCATCTTCCGGTACCACCACCGTGGCGCGAATGCCCAACTGCTGTGCGACACAGGCAACCGCCTGGCCGTGGTTGCCGGAAGAGCCGGTCACCACGTGCTTGGCGCCTTCCTGCACCGCCACGGTCACCCGGTTGCTGGCGCCCCGAAGCTTGAACGAGCCGGTGCGCTGCAGGTGCTCCGCCTTGATATAGAGCCCGTGCCCGGTGGGATCCGGCAGCACCGGCGTCCGGAGGAGCAGACCCTTGATCCGTTCCCTTGCCGCTTCAATGTCGTGGATGTTGATCATGCTTTCGCCTCCACTGCGTACGTTTCGCTCACCGACCGGTGGCTCCCTGCCGTGGAAAGTCCAGTGCCACCATGAAGATCTCCTCGAAATCGGGATGCGTGGCCAGATCGATATGCTGCACTCGGGCCGCCAGAGCCTCGGCCCGCTCCCGGGCGGCGGCGGAGAGCAGCGCCAGCTTGGCTCCGGCGGCAGCGCTGTTGCCCACCGGCACAACCCGCTCCGGCGGCACGGGCGGCAGCAGGCCGATCGCCAGGGCGGACTCCGGCCGCAGGTAATTGCCAAAGGCCCCGGCCAGCCGGATCGCCTCCACCTGTGCCGGCTCGATGCCCGCCACATGCAGCAGCAGATCGATCCCCGACCGGATCGCACCCTTGGCCAACTGCAGCGACCGGATATCCTTCTGGGTCAGGTTGACGCCTTCGGTCAGGGCAACAGCCTGCCCGCTGACCAGGCGACCGGTGTGCTCCATCCACCCGGACTGAAGCAGGGCTGCGGCAGCGTCCAACAGGCCGGAGCCGCAGATCCCCCTGGGCGGAGCCCCCGGAATGACGCCCACCGCCAGCCTGGTTCCGTCAAAGGTGACCGACTCGATGGCCCCCGGGTTGGCCCTCATGCCCTGGCTGATCTCGCCGCCTTCGAAGGCCGGGCCGGCCGGGGCCGAACAGGCGTAGATCTGCCCCCGGTGGGCCAGGAGCATCTCCCCATTGGTCCCGATATCGACCAGCAGCGTGGTCGCCGCCGTCTCATCCAGTCCGACCGCCAGGGCGGCGCCCACCGCATCGGCCCCTACGAAGCCCGCCACATTGGGCAGGGCATAGAGCGGCGGGAGCCCCGGGAGGGTTGCCTCATACCCGGCCAGCACGGCAGGGCGGTACGGCGCCAGTGCCAAATCGGCCACCGGCAACCCCAGGAAGAGATGATGCATGGCGGTGTTCCCCACCAGCGTGGCGCCTGTCACGGCCTCTGGCGAAACCCCGGCCTTGCGGCAGAGTCGGGCCAGCATCTGCCTCACCGCCTCCAGCACTTGCTCCTGGAGGGCCAGCCGGTTCGCTTCCCCGCCCAGGGCATGGCTGAGGCGGCTCATCAGGTCGGCGCCGTAGACCGCCTGCGGGTTGGGCAGCGCTTCGGCC
>JBLNEM010000264.1:0-5448 GCA_050262655.1 Mycobacterium leprae
TCTTCACGGGCGGGGCCCGGGGGGGGGGTCCGGGCCTTGGGGTTTTGTTGCCAGCGTGGGGGGGGCCGGGGGGGGGGGGGTGGGAAGGGGGGGCCCGGTTGGGGCGGGGGGGGGGGGGGTGGGCCGGGGGGGCAAGCTTGGGCTGGGGCGTTTGCTATACCTCTGTTAGTGGATTCGGCCCGCCCCTGCCTGGTATCTTTTGGAAACGGCAATTTTGGACGTCAACGTGACGGCTCGGCCGCGTCAAAATCACCGTTTCCCCCTCCAACTGGTGATGTTTGGTACCCCTCCCCGTACAAAAGTCGCCTCTCCCCAGCTTCTCAGCCGCTCACACCCCACGATTTCCGGGATGAATCGGCTCAAGGTGACATAACTCAGGTCGGGAGAACGGGGAAAACGCAGATTTGGTCAATCTAGATCCCAGTGCAGTTGCCCAAAATCTGCTTTTCTCATCCGCCTCTCAGTTTTCTGCTCCGTCCGAGGCGATTCGGGGCGAAAGGCCCTACCCAGCATGGTATCGGGCAGGGAGGCGCCGATAGTTGGCGGACGCAGGGGTGGCGAACTGCCAGACGAGTTCCCTACTACTGCCAGCTGAGCGGCATTGTTTACCAAGGTATGAGGCGGACAAGCTGAAGGCCGGTCCGCGCTGGCGACAATCACCCACACTTATTATCCACTTAATAACGGCCAGGGTTCAACCGTAATTATTCGACAATGTTTTCTAGTGGGCAAATGCAGAACTGGAGTTTTTCACGTTTTTATGTCATCGGGCCACGCCGGTGTCGAGGTTTGGCCCTACTTCTGATCCACTGCACTGCACGTTTGCCGCCCCTGTGGGAAACGCTAGGAAGAGATTGTGTCCATAAAATTAACGTTGCAAAATAGCAAAAACCATTTAACCCTGTTAAGATCAAGGTATGATACTTGTATCGAAAACAGCAAAGGTGTGAGCTAGGTTGTTCGAAGGCATTACCATCGGTGCAGTGCTGTCTATCACATTCATTGACCTGGTCCTTAGCGGTGACAACGCAGTCGTGATTGGCATGGCAGCCCGCAGCCTCCCACCCAAGCAGCAGAAGTTGGCGATTTTCTGGGGCGGTGCGGCGGCTATTATCCTGCGTGTACTGGTTACTGCCGTGGTGGCTTACGCCTTGCGGGTCCCCCTGCTCCAGATGGCCGGTGGACTCCTGTTGGTTTGGATTGCCCTGAAGCTGATGAAGGGTGAAGAGGAGTCGAAGGAGGTCCGCTCGGGCAACAACACCATGCAGGCGATTACGACCATTGTGATGGCGGACTTCGTCATGAGCCTGGACAACATGTTGGCCGTTGGTGGCGTCTCCCACGGCAGCATTGAACTGCTGCTCTTCGGCCTGGTCATCTCCATGGCGATCATCATGTTCTTCAGCAGCGTGGTGGCCAAGCTGATGAACAAGTATAGCTGGTTGGTCTACGTTGGTTCCGGCATTCTGGCCTGGACCGCCGGCGATATGATCATGCACGACCGGTGGCTGAACCAGCTTTACGCGTTCTCGTCTACCATAACCCACGTCTTCTCGGCCCTGCTGGTGGTCCTGGTTCTGCTCCTGGGCTTCCGGTGGAACCGGAAGGTGGCCGAATAGGCTCTACCCGTCGAGGTGAATCAGTTGGCAGAGAATCCCCAGGTGAGAAGTGTGCTCTGGCAGATAGCCGGCCTGACTCTGGCTGTGGCTGTGACCAAAGTCGTTTTGGGCTCCCGCTTCCACTCTGCGGCGATGACCGCCACCGGTCTTTCCTCGGTGAGTACCGGCGCCGTTACGCTGGCTCTGCTCGTGAGCGCCCCGGCGTGGCGCCGCACGGCCGCCGCTCTGCTGTTCCTGATCAGCCTGGGACTGGCAGCCATGGCTGTGCAACAGATCGGGCGGCCGCCGATGCCAGCGGTAAGCGTACTTACGTTCAGCCTCATGCTCTTCACCGTGGCGGCTTCGCTGGGAATCTACCTGTATGAAGTGCGCACGGCCCGCCGATGGCGGAGCCCCCTCCTGAACTCCGATGCTGCCCGGATGAGGACCGATGTCCTGACCAGTTGCGTCGTGCTAGGAGGGCTGGTGGGCATCTGGCTGGGATCAGCCCTGATCGATGGGTTGCTCGCACTGCTGATTGCGGTGCGGATTGCCCAGTCAGCCTGGCGGCTGCTGCGCACTCCCCCCCTCCCGATTTGAACAAATACCCCGCAGACGTACTGCGGGGTTTTGTTTTTCCCACTCCACGGGTTCTGCACACGAAAGCCAAACGAAATGCAAATTGAACATCTATTGTGGTTGCAGTGAGTGATTGAGGAGGAATTGTTGTGACGGAAAAACTGCAACCCCTGGTGATCCGCAAGCGCCCGAAGCGGCGGATGAGCCCGACCCAGTGGCTCCGCATCGGCTCGCAGATCCTGTTCCTGCTGCTGACGGCTTATGGCGTGGTCCGGCACCGCCTGGGGGAGGCGGCAGGGCTGGTGGGGCCGGCCAATCAGGCCCCCTCCGTGGATGCGCTGAGCCCGCTGGGCGGGCTTGAGACACTCTGGCAGTGGGCCACTAGAGGGCAACTGGTCAGCCATGTTCAGCTCTCCAGCGTGCTATTGCTGGTTGCCACCCTCCTGGTGGTGGTGCTGCTGGGCTCCGCCTTCTGCGGCTGGATCTGCCCGTTAGGCGCCCTGCAGGAATGGCTGTATCGGCTCCGTGCCCGGTTCCTGCCGTGGCAGCTGCGCCTGCCGGCACGGGTCGACCGGATCCTGCGCTCCTTCCGCTACGTCGTGCTGCTGGTGATTCTGCTCTTCAGTTGGAGCCTCGCCGAATTGGTCTTCGCCGATTACTGCCCGTGGCGGGCGGCCTGGCACCTGGGCAGCGGCGAGGTCGCGATCGGGGGCGCCGTCATCCTGGGCCTGGTCGTCGTCGGCGGCCTCCTGATCGAACGCTTCTGGTGCCGCTATGCCTGCCCGCTGGGGGCGATCCTCGGCATCGCCAACAAGATAGCGCCGGTCAGGCTGAGGTGGCAGAAGGATGCCTGCCCCACCTGCAACCTGTGCAGCAAGCGCTGCCCCATGGATATCGAGGTCACAGGCAAGACCAAGGTCACCGATACCACCTGCATGCGGTGCATGGAGTGCGTCGACGCCTGCCCCCAGCCGGAAGCGCTGGGCGTGAAGCTGGGGGCGCGCAAGCTGAGGACCGGGCTCTACGGCCTGATCGCCGCCGCCGTCTTCGGCGGGTTCATCCTGCTGACCATGGCGACGGGCACATGGCAGTCCACTCCATCCAACGCCGCACCGCAGCCCTCTGCCGCCACCGGCCTGGTGGATCCCCTGGAGATCAAGGGCTGGCGCAGCCTGCAGGAGGTCATCGACCTCTACGGCATCCCGCAGGACGTGCTCTACCGTGCGTTGGCGCTCGATCCCGCCGCCACGCCGCCCTCCACCCTGCTCAAGGATCTGGAGGTCGTGACCCAGGTCCGGGAACTGGTCGGAGCATGGCAGCGCGGTGAACTGAAGTAGCCGACAGGCGGGGCTCCGTGCTATGCTGGAGATGAAAGTATCCGTAAAGGAGTCCCACTTATGGCTTTTGACAGTGCGGTCATGCAGGCCGTAACCGCCGAGTTGGCCGAGCAGTTGACCGGCGGTCGCATCAGCAAGATCTACCAGCCGGAAGCGGATGAAATCGTCCTGCTGCTGCACGCCGGCGGCAGCAACTACCGGCTCGTGCTCTCGGCCAACGCCCGGTTCGCCCGGCTGCATTTAACCACGGCGGAGAAGCGCAACCCCCAGACGCCCCCTACCTTCTGCATGCTGCTGCGCAAGTATGTGGAGGGCGGTCGCATCCTGGCGATCCGTCAGGTCGGGCGGGAGCGGGTCTGCCACATCCGGGTCGGCGTCATCGACGAACTGGGCAACCCGGTGGAGTTCACCCTGATCGCCGAGGTGATGGGCAAGCACTCCAACATTGTGCTGGTCAACCCGCAGGGGCGGATCGTCGATGCGATCCGTCGGGTGACCGAAGAGGTGAACCGGTACCGGGAGCTGCTGCCCGGTCTGGCCTACGTGGCACCCCCGCCCATGGCCAAATTGGATCCATCCACGCTGACGGCGGAGCAGTTGGCCGCGGCAGAACACGACGCCGGCACGCCCGCCTGGCAGTTCCTGCTGGATCATGTGGACGGACTGGGTCCGCTCCTGGCCAAAGAGGCGGTCGTCCGGGCCGGCTGGGCGCCGGAAACGGCGGTGGAAGGGGCGATGCTCGCCCCGCTGGCCAGGGCCGTCGTGGCACTGGCCAATCCCGAAGGGTACGACCCCTCCCTTCTCTTTGATCCGCAGGGCAGGCTGAAGGATTTTCACGTGCTGCCGCTCCGTTCCTGGCCGGGACGGATGGAGGGCGGATTCGGGTCGGCCAACGCCTGTGCGGACCGCTTCTTCAGCCTGAAGGAAGAGGAAGATCGGTTCAGCGCCCTCCGGGGCTCCCTGGCCAAGCTGGTCCGGGATGAGGCGGGTCGGATCCGGAAGAAGTGGCTGCTCCAGCAAGAGGCGCTGCAACACGCCGAAGATGCCGAGCAACTCCGCGTATCCGGCGAACTGATCACGGCCAACCTCTGGCAGATCGAAAAAGGGGCCAGACAGGCCACCCTGGTCAACTATTACGACCCCGAAGGCGCCACCGTTGAGGTGGAGCTGGATCCCCTGCTGGAACCGGCCCAGAACGCCCAGGCGTACTACCGGCGGTATCAGAAGGCCAAGAGCGGCAAGGTGAATATCGAGGAGCAGGTGGCCAAGAGCGGGGCAGAGCTGTTCTATTTGCAGCAGGTGGAAGAGGCACTGCGTGAGGCCCGGGCCCTCCCCGACCTGGAGGAGATCCGCCGAGAGCTTCAGGAGGAAGGCTATCTGGGCGACCGCAAGGATCGGAAGGAACGCAAGGAGCGGAAGGAGCGCAAGGGCGGCAGTGCCAAGCCGGGCAAGGGCGGCGCCGGTGGGCAGGCCAACCGGAACGAGCGCCCCGCACCGCCCCTGACCGTGCGTTCCACCGACGGCCTGGAGATCTGGATCGGCCGCAACAACAAGCAGAACGACTACCTGACGCTGAAGCTGGCCGCCCCCCACGATATCTGGCTCCATACCAAGGAGATCCCCGGATCGCATGTGATCCTCCGGGTACCCACCGGGCAGGAGGTGCCGGAGCGGGCGCTGCATGAGGCAGCGGCGCTGGCCGCCTACCACTCCCGGGCCCGGGAGTCGGCCTCGGTGCCGGTGGACTACACGGTGAAGAAGCACGTGCGCAAACCCACCGGCGCCCGCCCGGGCATGGTGATCTACGAGCATCAGAAGACTCTCTGGGTGACCCCTGACCCCGCGCTCAACCCCATTCTGGCCCGCTACCTTGGAGGGGATGACGATGGAGCTGGAGCGACTGGCGGCGCAGACGGCGGCGACCATTCGGAGTC
>JBLNEM010000265.1:0-20655 GCA_050262655.1 Mycobacterium leprae
CGAGTTGGGGATTCAACTGGGTTCCGATGTGCCGTTCTTCATCCCGGAGGCTCCGGCCCGGGTTGAGGGAATCGGCGAAAGGCTCACCCCCATAGCGGTGGCCCGGCCACTTTGGCTGGTGCTGGCGACGCCCCCGGTGGCAAAATCAACGGCCAATGTCTACAAACTGTTTGACGAGCTTACCCACGTGGTTCGACCCGATATTGCCAAGCTAGAAGCAGCCCTGGCTCTTGGCGATCTGACCAATGTGGCTGCGGCACTGGGTAACGTCTTCGAGGCAGTTATGCTGCCGCTCCATCCAGAGATCGCAGCCCTTAAGCAGGAAATGCTTGCCGGGGGCGCATCAGGTGCGCTCATGTCGGGTGCAGGCCCAACCGTTTTCGGGCTGGTAGAGAACGAAGCGGCCGGGCTCCGGTTAACCAAGCGATTGGCTGAGACTCACACCAAGGCCTCCCTGGTTCAGAGCATCGGGAGAGCGTAAATGGATCTGGACAAAGCCATGTTGTTGGTCGCCCGCATACTTGCGGAATCTGATTCCTCGCGTCACTCTCCCGGACCCACCGGCGACGGGCAAGACATAGCTCTGACCACGGCAGTCAGGGAGGTCCTGTTGCGCGGGCTGCAGGCAGACTCGGAGGCCACGCTAACCGCAGAGCGGGCAGGCGTTGCAGCCTGGCTCAAGCAACTGAGGGCCAGTGAGAGCGACCCGGTTGGCTCTCTTTATCAGGCCATGATGGCGCGTAGTCTGGTGCGAACCCCGGCCGGCCTGCAGGTGGAGTACTCAACGGGGCTGCATCGAAGAACCGGCGTCTACTACACGGATGATGATCTCGTCCGGTACATGGTTGGCCAAGCCAGGAGATATCTTCCGACGGCCAGGAGCGTGGTGGATCCAGCTTGCGGTATGGGGGCCTTCTTGGGGGCTGCGCGGGAGGGCGTCACCCGCCTTGTAGGGCTGGATGCAGACCCCGTAGCCATTGAAGCATGCCGCAGCCGGGTGCCGGAAGCGGACTTACACGTATTGGATGCGCTTCTGGCCCCGTTCCCCGGAGGGTTTGACCTCTGCCTGGGGAACCCGCCTTACATAAGTTCCGGTCTACGGGGTGTACCGCAGGTGGACCAAGCTCGTTCGGCGGCCCTGCGGAAACGCTACCTACATACAGCGCAGTACAAGCTCAATACATACCCGATGTTCGTCGAACGTGGATTGGACCTCATACGGGAGGGCGGGGTACTCGGTTACATCCTCCCCGACTCTTTCCTGTCCGGTCGATTCTTCGCCGGCCTGCGTCGTCTCATTCTGCAGCACACGCTGCTCGAACTGACCCTGATTCGCACCGACTTTTGGCGGCATGGCAACGTGGGACAGAGTGTCGTGCTGTTTGTTCGCAAGGGTGCAGCTCCCCCGGGACATTCCGTATGGATCAGGAGTTGTCAGGATCTTGGCGAGCTGTTGTCTGATGCCGGGGGTGAACGACTACCCCTTGGAGACGTGATTTGGGGAAGTCTGCAACGCTTCCGCGTGATCCCTGACGGATCCACGCGCCACGATGTACTGGCGATGGAACGCTCATGCGCTCCGGAGACCATTGGCCACTTCGTACGCCCTTACAGCGGGCTGATCGCCAAACACGGTCAGGCCAGCCTGCTCCGTTCAGCGAATCCCCATCTCAGGGGTCCCTGGGGCAGGCTCTTGCGTTCGGGTGGCGAGATTGACCGTTACCAGCTGCGCTGGGCCGGGGAAGAAGTTTGTTTGGATCCAAAGCTGATCAAGAGCGGCGGTCACTTGCCCCACTACCGGGGAGAGAAGCTGTTGTTGCGTCAAACGGCGGATTCCCTGCGGGCTGTCTATGATGACTGCGGATACTATTGCCTCAATAACATTCACCTACTTGTGCCACGCGGGAGTGGACTCCCCATGAGGGCCCTGCTGGGCATCATCAACTCCGGTGTGTTCAACCGGTATTATCGGGCCCTCACCATGGAATCAGGGCGTTTGTATCCTCAGGTCGATCTGGATCTTCTCCAGGACCTACCCCTTCCGCAGTTGGGTCTAGACACTATCCAATGCCTGGTGCAACTCGTGATGGAACGAGAAACGGCCGCCCCGGAGAGGGCGACCGTCGTAGAGCAACGCATTGAACGCATGGTGGGTAAGCTATACGGGCTTCCGCGCTAACGCCCCCGTGGCCGGTAGGAAGAGATTGCGTTTCCGCCGGCAACTCTGGAGCGGGAGAGCGCAGCCTGCCGACGTGAACGCCGCTGTCTACGGCGGGTGGTGACCACGATGGTCCGGAAACCCACAAGGCCGAAGAAGGCTACCGCTGCCCACTTTAAACTCTGACCCGAGACTGCAACCAGGTTCCGCAGACTGTAGGGGCTTGCGGCAATGGCGCCCTGGGCAACGAGCGGGACCGTGCTCAGCAGTCGATCCCCGTCACGGATCTCGAGCGTGCCCAGTTCCTGGCCCGCAGCAACCGGAGCGGTCAGTTCGGGATTCAACTTGGCCTGCGTCGTGATCGTTGGTTGACCGCCTTTCGGCACCGATACCAGAAAACCATTCTGCACGATGGCGGCTTCGCTTTTGGCTACGCCACCTCGAACTGGCACAGAACCGAAAGAGGTCCCGGCGGCGATGGCGGGCTGCTGGACAAAAGAGGTAAACCCGTAGTCCAGCAGAGCAGTCATGTCGTTGTACTGATCAGCGCGTAACGTTTCTCCCATCACAACGCCGATTAGCAGGTGCCCATTGCGCTTGGCCGCACTGACGAGGGTCAGGCCGGCCTCTTCGGTATAGCCGTTCTTGCCGCCAATTTCACCATCATAGGTAGAGAGCATGGCATTGTGGTTGTAGTAAGGGCCGTTCCGATCGCTTTTCCCCGGCCAGTAGAACTCGGACGTGGCGAGGATTTTCAGGAGCGTGGGATTGGACACAGCGGCACGACCGATGAGGGCCAGGTCGAATGGCGTTGTATAGTGATTAGGGTCATGAAGTCCATGTGGATTGGTGAAGTTACTATGCGTGGCTCCGAGCCGTTTTGCCGTCTCGTTCATCCAGGCCACGAACTGATCGGGTTTTCCGCCGCTGACACCCTCGGCTATGGCCTCGGCGCAGTCATTGCCGGAGACCAGCAGCAAGCCTTCCAGCAGGTATTCAAGCGGTTGCTGCTCACCCCGTTCAAGGTAGCACGACGAGGAATCCGGTGGCATATCAACGGACTGGTCACTTACTCTGATCATTTGGTTGAGACTACCGTGTTCAAGCGCCACAAGGGCGGTCAGTAACTTTGTTGTACTTGCAGGATAGCTTTTGGCAAAGCCGTTCTGTTGGTATAATATTTGTCCAGACTGGCCATCTAGTAGTATCGACGCCCGAGCGTGTGACACAGGGCTGTCAGCCAAGGCGGGCATGGCGGTTACCAGACACAACAGGGTGGCTACCACTCCCGTCACAACCCTCTTAAACAAAAACAACCCTCCATTTATCAGAGTGGTACACCCACAGGAATTCGCCCCACCCTGCTCGGAACCCTGCCAAAGCAGCAGAATGACAGGATGAGGCGCAGTTGGGGGCGCCCGCCCAAAAGGAGGAGTTTGTTCCCAGGGCCTAGAACGAATATGAGCGTTTTGGTACCCTGCCAGGTACTCTTGGACGGCTTCTCAGCAAAGGAGTGATCAGGCGTGGCGGTTAACGTAATCCTACTAGCTGGTGCAGCGAACACGGGTCCACTCAAGGATGTTAGCGAAGTAGTCAACGAAGCACTCATTGATATCGGCGGAAAACCGATGGTGCAATACGTCGTAGACGGTCTTCGTCAGTCCAAGGAGGTCCGGCGCATTGTCATCGTGGCGCCCCCGGGGGAACTGGAACCCTACGTAGCCGGGGAAGGGCTCGAGTTTGTACCCAGCGCCGGGCATATCGTGGAGAACGTCCTGGCTGCATCAAGGGCGCTGCCCAAGGATGAACAAATCCTGATCGCTACCTGCGACATCCCGCTGATCAATGGCGAGATTATAGACGGGCTCATTCAGCTTTGTCGCCAGAAGCCGGCCGACATTTACTATCCAATCGTCGAGAAAAGCGTCGGCGAGTATAAGTACCCCAATGTGAAGCGCACCTACGTGTACTTGCGGGAAGGGACCTTCACCGGCGGCAATCTCTTCCTGGTTAATCCCGCCATCGTTGAACGCTCGGCCCCAAAAGCAAAGCCGTTCCTGGACTTCCGCAAGAACCCCCTCAAGATGGTCAGGCTGCTTGGTCTGGGCTTCTTGATCCGGTACCTTGTACTAAAGAACTTGACGCTGGCTCAACTGGAGCGTAAGGTCTCAACTATGTGGGACCTGAAGGGCGCAGTGATCATCTGCCCTTGGCCCGAAGTCGGCATTGATGTAGACAAGCCGAGTGATCTGCAACTGGCTCGGGAAGTCCTAGTCGGTCCAAGTGCCCCCGCCTGAGGGCGGGGGTTTTTTTATGGGGGCACGCTCCGTGGACAAGTTGAATCGTAGCCAACGACTGATCCATATCGTGAGAATGCTAGTTGAGCATCCGGGGGAGCAAATTCCGCTCAGCTACTTCGTCGACCGGTTTGAAGCCGCAAAGTCGACCATTTCGGAAGACCTCGCCCTGGTGAAGGAGACGTTGGAGGCCGCCGGCTCGGGTATGGTCAAGACTCACGCCGGGGCTATCGGTGGTGTTCAATATTGGCCTGTGCCGTCCGCATCTGAAGTGCAGGCCACACTCAGCGAGTTGTGTCAGATGCTCGGGAACCCATCCCGGATCCTGCCGGGCGGATTCGTTTACATGACCGATATCGTCACGCACCCCGTATGGAGTGCACGGATTGGCGAAATCCTTGCGGCACGCTTTCTGGGCGTAGAGCCACAAGTGGTGCTGACTGTGGAAACCAAGGGCATTCCCCTGGCGCTGATGACAGCGCGGGCGATGGGCGTTCCCATGGTCATGGCCCGGCGTGAGGGCCGGGTGACGGAGGGCCCTTCGTTCACCATCCATTACATTTCGGGCTCTTCGCGGCGGATCAACTCCATGACGGTGGGCTCTCGGGTGCTCCAGCGTGATTCGCGGGTACTGATTGTCGACGACTTTATGAAAGCCGGGGCGGCAGCCCGTGGCCTCGTGGACCTGGTAACGGAACTGGGAGCGGTAGTTGCCGGTGTTGGGATCTTCGTCGCGACGGCGGAACCGCGCAAGAAACGCGTGGACGACTACGTTTCGCTCATCAACCTCGTTAGGGTAGATGAAGAGCAACGGTTTGTTGAGGTAGAGCCGGCCCTGGCGAACGCCAGATAAGAAATGATTTCTCCAGCAGGAAGAAAATGGAGGAATGTGGAAGTAACTGGTACAACTCTGATGGGAGGTTTGCAGTTTGCAAATCACCGATGTCCGCATCAAGAAGGGTTCCGATCCGAACAGCAAACTGAAGGCATACTGTTCAATCGTGTTGGATGGCATGTTTGCCATTCACGACCTGCGGGTGGTTGAAGGGAGCAAAGGCCTGTTCGTCTCCATGCCCAGTCGCAAGACTGGTGAAGGCATATACAAGGACTTGATGCACCCTATCACAGCCGAGGCGCGCGAGCTGATTCAAAAGGCGATCATTGGTGCCTACTGTGCGTCTGAAGGTCGCGAAACCAACATTGCATAGTTCATCACGAATGGGCCTCCGGGGCTGTTACAGCCTCGGAGGCCCGATTAAACTCCTTGACCACCCAAACCTGGGGTGGTTCTTTGCTTTGTCAGGTCAATTGACTATGGTATAATGTCACCGGACTACGCCCTGGAGGGATTTCCATGTCGAATACCACTGTTGTGATCCTGGCTGCTGGGCATGGTACGCGTATGAAGTCGAACATGATTAAGGTAATGCACCCGGTTGCCGGGAAGCCCCTGATCGGCCATACGGTCGACAACATCCGGCGGGCCGGACTTGACGACATTGTGGTTGTAGTGGGCTATCAGCAGGAGCGGCTGCGGGCTTACCTGGGCGATCGGGTCAACTTTGCCGTACAGGCCGAGCAGCTAGGCACCGGCCATGCGGTTCTGCAGGCCGAATCCTTTGTCGACGCTAAGCAGGGCGGAGATGTTCTCGTCGTTCTCGGCGACAACATGTTTATTGGGCCCGATGCCATTCAGCGCTTGATGAAGCATCACACTGAGACGAATGCTGTTTCGACCCTTCTGACCGCCCAGGTATCAAACCCCAAGGGCTTGGGGCGGATCATCCGGGATCCGGCAACGGGGCGTTTTGTTCGCGTGGTTGAAGAGAAGGATGCAACGCCTGAGCAGCAGCTAATCAATGAGATCTGGCCAGGTGTGGCCGTGTTCAAGCGTGACGGCTTTGTCCGGTACTTGAAGCAGCTAGACAACAACAACGCACAAAAGGAATACTACCTACCTCAGACGTGGGCGCTCATGGTTGGTCAGGGCCAGCGGGTTGAGGCAGCCCTGATCGCGACAGAGGAAGAGGCCATTGCGCCAAACAACCGGGTACAGTTGGCCGAAGCGGAGAGCCGCATTCGCTGGCAGATCCTTGAGCGGCATATGCTCGAGGGCGTAACCGTTATCGACCCAAAATCAACCTTTATTGACGAGGGCGTCACCATTGGCCGGGACACGGTCATCTGGCCATTTACGTTCATTCAGGGTGAGACCCAAATCGGTGGCGATTGCGTGATCGGACCGAACACAACGATTCGTTCTTCGCAGGTGGCGGACAACTGTAAGATCGAACAATCCGTCGTGGAGGAGTCTGTGATCGGCACCGGCTGCCGTATCGGTCCCATGGCGCATCTGCGGCCGGGATGCGATCTGGCGGCCGACGTCGAGGTGGGTAACTATGCTGAGCTGAAGAAGGCGAAAGTGGGCCGCGGGGTCAAGTGCCACCACCATTCGTACATGGGCGATGTGACGATTGGTGAGAAGGCCAATATCGGCGCCGGTGCCATCACGGCCAACTATAATGGCTTCGAGAAGTTCCCGACTACGATTGGCGCTGGAGCCTTCATCGGCACCAATGTCAACCTCATTGCCCCCCTTGTGATCGGCGATGGAGCACTTCTGGCTGCAGGCTCTTCCGTCAGTGAGGATGTGCCTGCTGATGCCTTAGTTGTTGAAAGAGCCTTGCCTGTAGTGAAAGAGAATGGCGCCGCAAAGTTGAGGGAACGGAACCGAGCTCGTAAGCAGTCCAAGCAATAGGGGGGCGTCTGCAGTGGTACCGTATCCAGATCGGAAACTCAAGATCTTCTCGGGGAATGCGAACCTCCCGCTGGCGAAGGCGATCGTGGAGCAGATGGGGATTCGTCTTGGGGACATGAATGTTAGCCGGTTCTCCAACGGCGAAATCCGGGTTGACATCAATGAAAGCGTCCGGGGGGCTGACTGCTTTGTCGTGCAGTCGGGTGTTCATCCGGTCAACGAAAGCCTGATGGAACTCCTGATTATTGGCGACGCGCTGCGCCGGGCCAGTGCCCGGCGGATCACCGCCGTGATTCCACACTTCTTCTATGCCCGTCAGGACCGCAAAGCGCGGGGCCGTGAACCGATTACTGCTAAACTTGTAGCAAACCTGATCACCACGGCTGGTTTCCGGCGGGTGCTGACCATCGACCTTCATGCGGCTCAGATCCAGGGCTTCTTTGATGTGCCCGTTGATCACCTGCAGGCTGGGCCCTTGATTGCGGAGTACTTCCACAAGAAGGGACTGCACGACGCCGTGGTGGTATCGCCCGACAGCGGCGGTGTCCCCCGCGCCCGTGATCTGGCTGAGCGCCTGAAGGTTGGTTTGGCCATCATTGACAAGCGGAGGCCGCAGCCCAATGCAGTCGAAGTGATGAACATCATCGGCGACGTTAAGGGCAAGAGCGCCATTATGGTGGACGACCTCATCGATACGGCCGGGACGATTGTTCAGGGCGCCCAGGCTTTGTTGGATCGTGGTGCCCGTGAGGTGTATGCGGCGTGCACCCACCCCGTATTCAGCGGGCCGGCTTACGAACGGCTTTCAGTGAGTCCGTTTAAGGAAGTAGTGGTGACCGACTCCATCCCGACGGATGCGGATAAGCTTGATGGGAAACTCAAGACCGTCTCGGTGGCCTCGCTGCTGGCCAAGGCGATTATTCGTATTCATGAGGATCTGAGTGTCTCCAAGATATTCGAGGAAGAGATTCGTCCGCAGATCGAGGACTAACGGCACGAGCATGACGACAGGCCTCCCCTGGGTGGGGGGCCTGTTTCTTTGACGAGTGGAAGCTGTTTTTCATGGCGAGTCCCCTGTGTTAAAGTAAAGGAGTCAAGCAGTAATGGGAACGGGAGCAGTGCAATGGTAAAGCTAGTTGCTGGTCTGGGGAATCCCGGACCTAAATATGAGCGTACCCGTCACAACACCGGATGGATGGTGCTGGACGCCTTTGCCAAGAAGCAGGGGGTCGACGTCAGCCAGTCGGGGTTTCATGGCGTATATGGGGAATGGCGGCGTTCGTCTACAGATCGGGTCGTCCTCCTGAAACCCCTGACCTTCATGAACCTGAGCGGACGGTCTGTGGCGGCGGCAGCGCACTACTACAAAGTTGATCCAGCCGACATTCTAGTGGTTTACGATGATCTGGACCTGCAGCCGGGCAAATTGCGCCTCCGCGAGAAGGGGAGCGCCGGTGGGCACAATGGCATGAAGTCGATGATCCAGGAGTTAGGCACGCAGGATTTTCCCCGGCTGCGCGTGGGAATTGGCAGGCCTGCCCCTGGCTGGGAAGTCGTAGACTGGGTTCTCGCCCCTTTCGGGGTGGATGAAGGCATTGCCGTCGCCGATTGCCTGCCAAGAGCGGTCGAGGCCATCGAGTCATTCCTGGCTGATGGGGCTCTCAAGGCAATGGCGAAGTTCAACGGGCTGTAGCCCCCATCTCGGGGCTAGAGCCCTTTGCGGCGTTCCCCAGGTAAGGAGGACCTATGGCAACAGAAAGTCTGATCGAGCTCCTCTATACTGCTCCAGAGTTCACCTCCCTACTGGATGGGATCAAGCGGGGCTTTGCCGAGCAGATGGTGTACGGGGTGTCCGCCTCGCTGAAAAGTTATGTGATGGCTGCATTACGGGCGCGGCTCGGGCGGCCTTGTCTTGTGATTACCAGCACGCTGACACAGGCCGAGCGGCTGCGCGACGACTTGACGACGTGGCTGCCGCAGGCAGAAGTGGTATTGTTCCCACCGATTGAGTACATGCCGTTCGAAGTTGTCGCCCATTCGCCCGAGGTGGTTGGGCAGCGGCTATTCGTGTTGGAACGGTTGGCGGAGGGGGCATCGCCCATTGTTGTCGCGCCCGCAGCCGCCCTCTACCGGGCCCTGACACCACATGAGGTGTTCCACCGGGCGCTGTTGCGGCTGAGCCCAGAAGAGTCCCTTGAGCGGGACGAACTGGTCGCAAGGCTGGTCCGACAGGGATACGAACGGGTCGATATGGTCGAATCGAAGGGCCATTTCTCGGTCCGCGGCGAGATTGTGGACATTTTCCCCCTGGCCGACGAGATGCCGGTGCGAATCGCCTTCTGGGGCGACGTCGTGGATGAGATTCGGTGCTTCGACCCCGCCACACAGCGGGCGACCGACAAGATGAACGAGGTCCGAATTGGGCCGGCACGCGAGTTCATACTCCCCCCGGGCGATTTAACCTGGGTAAGCGAGCGGGTCCGGAAGGATTTGGACCAGACGATCACACGCCTTCGCCGCCTGCGCGAAAAGCAGCAGCTGCAGGGTAATGCCGACTCCGAGGCAGAGCAGGCCTCTGGAAAGCAGAAGCATCCAGCCTTCCGCTTCGATGCAGGTGATGCCGCTGCCAAGCTTCAGGAGCGGGTTGAAAGCCATCTGGTGAAGCTGGATGAAGGGATCTACTTCGAGGGGCTGGAGCAGTACGCCAACTTCTTCTATGAGCATCTGGAGACGCTCCTGGACTATTTTTCGGAGCAGCCCCTGGTGCTGGTGGATGAGCCGGCGCGTATCCGCGAAGCGGGCGCAGAAACGGAGGTCCGGGACGCCGACCGGCATGTGACCATGATGGAGCGTGGCGGCCTCTTGCCGGGGCAACTGGGTCTGTACATGAACTACACCGAGTTGTTCCACCGGCTGCACCATCAGGTCTCATCCATCCATTTCAGTACATTGGGCCGAACGGCGCCCGGCATTCACCCTCAGAACGAGGTCGGCATTTCGGCGACGCCCATGCAGGAGTTCCATGGGCAGTGGCCCATGTTGCATGAGGAGTTGCAGCGCTGGCGGAAGCAGAATTACCGCATCGTAATCCTGACCTCGACCCCGGAGCGGCAGCAGCGGGTCCGGGAGTTGATGCGGGACGCTGACATTGAGAGTGCTGCAGGCCGGATGGCCGAGCCACCGATCTCCCCCATGCAGGGTGCTGCCTGGGTAGGTGTCGGGGCCCTGGAGGGTGGATTCCAGTGGCCGGGTTTACGCGTCGTGGTGGTGACCGACGGGGAGATTTTCGGTCGGCCAAAGAAGCGGCGCCGGGCTGTGGTCGGCCCGACTGGCCGCGGAGAGACCGAAGGTCCGTCCAATCGCGAGGTTGCTCGTATCGCCAGCTATCAGGACTTGAAGATTGGCGACTACGTCGTACATGCGAACCATGGTATCGGCAAGTACTTGGGAGTCCAGTCCGAGACGATCCTGGGCGTTACACGCGACTACCTGGTCATCAAGTATGAGGGTACAGACCGGCTCAAGATTCCGACCGAGCAGGTTGACCAGATCCAGAAGTATATTGGCGCCGAGGGGCACGAGCCGAGACTGAACAGGCTGGGCGGGTCAGAGTGGGCCAAGATCAAGAACCGAGTCAAGGAATCGATTCGGGAGATGGCGGCCGAGCTTCTGCGTGTAGCGGCCATGCGCGAATCGGCGCCGGGCTATGCTTTCCCGCGGGACAATGTCTGGCAGACCGAATTTGAAGAGGCGTTCCCGTACGAAGAGACACCGGATCAACTGAAGGCAGTTCAGGAGATCAAGGTTGACATGGAGACCGGGCGGGCGATGGATCGCTTGCTGCTCGGTGATGTGGGGTACGGGAAGACCGAAGTGGCTTTGCGGGCCGCCTTTAAGGCTGCCTCTGATGGAAAGCAGGTAGCGATTCTGGTACCGACGACCATTCTGGCGCAGCAACACTACGCGACCTGCAAGAGCCGAATGGACGGCTTCCCGATTAACCTGGCGGTGATGAACCGCTTCAAGAGCACTCGGGAGCAGACCGAAATCCTCAAGGGCCTCGCAAACGGCAACATCGAAGTGGTTATTGGCACGCACCGGCTTTTGGGGGATGATGTCCGCTTCAAGGATCTCGGGTTGCTGGTGGTCGACGAGGAGCAGCGCTTTGGGGTGCAGCACAAGGAGAAGATCAAGAAGCTGCGGGCGAACGTTGATGTGCTTACGCTATCGGCCACGCCCATTCCGCGTACCCTGCACATGGCCATGGTAGGCATGAGGGACATGTCGGTCATCACCAGCCCGCCGGAGGATCGGTATCCGGTGGAGACCTTCGTCGCCGAATATGACGAAGAACTGATCCGGGACGCCATTGGCCGGGAACTGGCCCGGGGCGGTCAGGTCTTCTTTGTCCATAACCGGGTGCAGACGATTGAGAAGGTCGCCAAACGCATCCAGCAGTTAGTGCCGGAAGCCAGAATCGCCGTAGGCCACGGGCAGATGCCTGAAGACAGGCTGGAGCGGATGATGCTGGACTTCCTGGACGGCGAATACGACGTTCTGGTGGCCACTACCATTATCGAAAGCGGTGTGGATATCCCCCAGGTAAACACGATCATCGTGGATGACGCGGACCGTTTGGGCCTGTCCCAACTCTATCAGCTGCGGGGGCGGGTGGGCCGCTCCAACCGGCTGGCCTATGCCTACTTCCTGTACAAGCGGGACAAGGTCTTGACGGAGGTGGCGGAAAAGCGGCTGCAGGCGATCAAGGACTTCACGGAGTTGGGCGCTGGGTTTAAGATCGCCATGCGTGACATGGAGATCCGCGGTGCCGGCAACATCCTGGGGCCAGAGCAGCACGGCTTCATCGTGACGGTCGGCTTTGACCTGTATACGCAACTCCTGGAAGAGGCGGTTCGCGAACTGAAGGGTGAGCAGCCGCCAGCCAAGGAGATTCAGCCGAGCCTTGAGCTGCACGTGGATGCGTTCATCTCCGACCAGTACATCGCTGACCCACGTCAGAAGATCGACGCCTATAAGCGGATCATTGCCGTACAAAGCCTTGCCGACGCGGAAGACGTGGCGGAGGAACTGGTGGACCGCTTCGGCTCCATGCCAGATCCGGTCAAGAACTTGCTAGACATTGCCCGTCTTAAGGTTTTGTGTGCGGAGATGGGTATTACGGCAATGACGCAGCTCAAGGAGCAGATTACGGTCAAGTTCTTGCCGGCCCACGGTACCGCGGCGGCGCCAGACCGTCTCCAGTTACTGAACCGCAAGCCCGAGTTCAAGGGGCGCATCACCGTTGCCCGCGGAACCAAGTCCGCACAGTTTACCTTCAACGTGCGGGAACTGGCACAGCGAGCCATGTTGCGACTTCTGCTTGAGCTGTTGCGGAGCATTCAGCAGTGAATCCTTGTGCAGATGCCCGGCGAAACTAACCTCGCCGAGCATCTTTTCATTTGGCTGGACGGGGCGCCGGACGTGGAACGAGCCGGAATTCTGTTGGCAAAAAATGAATAGAAGCTGCAAGCCCTGCCGTATACTATCAGCAACCGAGCCGAAGTCGCTGCCTGCAAGAGGAGGGTTGTACTTGAAGGCCACAGGAATTGTCAGACGCATTGACGACCTGGGCCGGGTTGTCATTCCCAAGGAGATCCGCCGTACACTACGGATCAGGGAAGGCGACCCTTTGGAGATCTTCGTCGATCGTGATGGTGAAGTGATCCTCAAAAAGTACTCACCTATCGGAGAACTAGGGGACTTCGCCAAGGAGTACGCCGACTCTCTCTACGAGGCTATCGGGCACACTGCATTGATTGCGGACCGGGACACCGTCATTGCCGTAGCTGGAGCACCCAAGAAGGAATTCCTCAACAAGGCAGTCGGATCGCTAGTAGAGCGCGTGATGGAAGACCGTAAGACGCTCGTCTCCAACAAGCCTGGTGAGAACAAGGCTCGCGGTTCTCTCCTGGGTGAAGATGACGATGATAGCCGTTTCTCCGCCTATGTGATTTCGCCCATTGTCTCAGGCGGTGATCCTATCGGAGCGGTCATTATCTGTTCGCGTGAGCCTGATGCCCAGATGACGGAGACAGAGATCAAGCTGGCCGAGACCGCCGCAGGGTTCCTGGCTAAGCAGATGGAACAGTAGCTTTTCCGACCGGTTTCCGATGTCACAGTAGCGGACACAGGTTGCCCGCTACTCTTTTTTCTGTCTGTGGGTCTTTACGGTCCAGACCCGGCAGGATACGATGGGGAATGTATCCCCGCACAGGCGGGAGTCTGTAGTCGAAGTAGGCGTCGGTAAATGGCCAGAGGTAAAGCGGAGAGTTTCATGCGAGGGGCGTTGCTGCTCTCGCTGGCGGCTTTGGTTTCCCGGTTGCTGGGTGCGCTGTACAAACCGGTCGTGGCCCGTATATTTGCGCCGTTCGACGGCAGAGGCGGGGCTGCGGGTATCGGCCTGACTCAGGTGCCACTCACTACTTATCAGGTGATCCTTTCTTTCACGTCGGTAGGTCTGAATGTCGGCATTTCGCGTCTGGTAGCCGAGCGCATGGCCCTGGGCGATGTGCACGGCGCCAAACGTGTGTTTCGAGTTTCCCTTGTCATGATGGCTGTCCTGGGTTTGGTTGCCTCGCTTCTCCTGGGCATTGGGGCACCGTGGATCGCCAGGGCGATTTCGCCGGAAGTGATCCAAACCGTACCGGGCTTTAGGGCCACGGCACCTGCCTTGCTGATCGTGTCGATCATGGCAGCCTATCGCGGCCTTTTTCAGGGGTTCCAGCAAATGGCGCCGAACGCCAACTCGCAGATCATCGAGCAGGTGGTACGGGTCGGTTCAGGCCTTGTGCTGACCTACTTTTTCGTGCAGAAGAGCGTCCCACTGGGTGCGGCCGGTTTCAACTTCGGTGACGTACTGGGAGCCGTTGCAGCACTGGGTTATCTCTTGTGGCTCGTTCACCGGGCCGGGCCCGGCATGTGGGAGCTGGCCGATGAAGCCGTGACAGCAGAACAGGAGCTGTCAGCGCGGCCGGTTGAGCAGGCGTGGCCGCTGATCAAACGGATCCTCGCTGTCTCTGCTCCGATTGCCATTGCGGGGGCGGTCGTGCCGATCATGATGTGGTCCGACACGTTCTTTGTCTTCCGCAGCTTGGCCCACGTCGGAGTCACAGGCGAAGACGCGCAGGCGCAATACGGACTGTTGACCAACGTGTTCATGATTGCCTACCTGCCGGCCGTGTTTACTGCGGCGATATATACCAGCATCCTACCAGCCATGACCGAGGCCATGACGCTGGGGCACATGGACCAGGCCCGGCGGCGGGCTGCGCAGGCGTACCGCATGACCATGCTATTGGCGATTCCCGCTCAGGCGGGGTTGTTCGTCCTGGCCGGCGGCGTTTATGCCTTCCTCTTCGGCGACACCTCTGGCGGCGCCGTAATGGCGGCCATCTCCTGGGCAGTCGTGCCGATCATGCTGCAGCAAACTACATCCGGCGTATTGCAGGGCATGGGGCGGATTGTGCTGCCCGTACGCAACTTCGTGATTGGTGCTCTGGTGAAGGCTGGCCTGACAGCGTGGTGGACTGTTCTCTGGGGGATCAACGGAGCGGCATACGCCACTGCCGTGGGTTTCCTGTTGGCCACGGTGCTCAATCTGGTCTACGTCGAGAAGTACCTCGGCCGTATCCTGAAGACGCGCAGCATGATCATCAAACCGGCACTGGCTTCCCTTGCCATGATGGGGCTCATCCGCCTGCTGAGCGGGGTGCTTTCGGCGAGAATCGGCCACGGGCACATCGCTACAGTCGTGCTCATCGGCATTGGTGGCGCTGCTTACGGCGTCGTTCTGCTTCTGCTGGGCGGTGCAAGGCGTTCCGAATTGGAAATGCTTCCGAAGGTCGGACGTCCACTGGCTGCTTTTTTGGAGCGGGTTCATCTGTTGCGCTGATCCGCCTCAAGGCCTACCTGCCTTCTGCGCTAGACGTTTGGGCCCCCTTGCCTTAGTATTAGGAGAGGCAAGGGGGCTTTCGTTTTGCAGGACACGTCACAAGTACGGAACTTCATGCGCGGTGCTTTTTTGATCACCCTGGCGCAGCTAGTTACCAAGATCCTGGGTGCAATTCACCGACCGGTGTCTCAGACCCTGATTGGAGACCATGGACTGGCGTTGGCCACGCCGCCCTCCAATGCCTACTACATCATCCTGGCGCTTTCGTCAGTGGGACTGAATGTAGCGATCTCCAGGCTGATCGCAGAGCGGCTGGCTCTCCAGGATCTTCGGGGCGCCCGCAGGGTGTTCCGGGTGGCGGCGAACATGCTGCTGATCAGCGGTGCTGTATTTTCCGTGTTGTTCGCCCTGGGGGCGCACCAGATGGCGAACTTCGTGGGCATGCCCGAAGCATGGCCCGGGTTTATGGTTCTCTCACCTGCGCTTTTCTTCGTGGCCGTGCTGAGTCTGCTACGCGGTCTGTATCAGGGCATGCAGCACATGGCGCCATCGGCTTCCTCGCAGGTTGTCGAGCAGGTTGTGCGCGTTTCGGTCAGTCTCGCCTTGATGGCGTTCCTGGTGCGTATATCGCTGAACTATGGTGCGGCTGCGTTTAACTCGGGGAATACAGTTGGTATCTTTACGGCCATGCTTTACCTGGGATGGGTTACGTTGCGTCGTAGTCCCATGGCCGGGTGGACGACTGTGGCCGAAGGCGTGGAGAGCTACGAGCATGCATCGGCCGCATCGTTGATCGGGAAGATTCTCGCCATCGCGCTGCCGCTGGCACTGATCGGCGTCGTAGCGCCGTTCATGAGCCTCCTGGATGCGGCGATTGTAACCCACCGACTCATGTCCCTGGGGGTGGCAACGAAGGCGGCGCAGGAGGCCGTTGCCTATCTGGCCAACGCAGCTACTCTGAGAGACCTGCCGTCCATTCTTACGACGGCTCTCTATATCAGCCTAGTGCCAGCGATTGCTGAGTCCTACGCCACCGGAAAACTGGAGCAGGCCCGCTATCGGGCAGCGACTGCTTTCCGGGTTACCTTCATCCTGGCCCTCCCCGTTACCGTGGGCCTGCTGGTTGGGGCCAAAGACGTATATTCGATCCTCTTTTTCGGGCCCGGTTGGGTAGTGATGGGGCCCCTGGCGTGGTCGACCCTCTTCCTGATGGTGCAACAGACATCATCGGGCACGCTGCAAGGCATGGGGCGAGTCTGGCTTTCTGTGCAGAACTTGCTGGTGGGCGTGATCGTGAAGGTCGCCCTGACATACTGGTGGACAGGCCTGCCAGGCCTTCAGGCGAAGGGGGCAGCCTATGCCACCGGTGTCGGCTATGCCGTAGCCATGGTGCTGAACCTTTGGACGCTGAAGCGGGACCTTGGCCTGAGCGTCAACTGGAAGGGCGATGTGCTGCGGCCGGCACTGGCGTCGCTCCTGATGGGCGTTGTGATCTGGGGAGCCAGTCCGGTGGCCCATCGTTTCTTGCACCAGGCTCGACTCGCAGGTGCGGTCGTTGTGGTTGCGGGCGGAGTCGTGTATGCCGCTGCGTTGCTGCTTATCGGTGGCCTGACGGAATCGGATTTGGGGCTGGTGCCCGGAGTCAGGCCAGGGATGATCAAGCTTCTCAAGCGGTATCGGCTGTTACGAAACTAGTCAGAAGGGGCCTTGTCGCATGACCATCACCATTATCGGCTTGGGGCCGGGAAGTCCCAGTCAATTGACCGTAGGCGCAATGGAAGCGCTCAGAAGCGGGCGTCCCGTTCTGTTGCGAACCGCCATTCACCCGACCGTAGACGCGTTGAGGGGCATGGGCGTTCAGTTTGAGTCCTGTGACGACCTTTACGAGCGCGCCCATTCCTTTGACGACGTCTACCGGGCCATTGCGGAACGGGTGCTCAATTACCCGGACGTGGTCTTCGCGGTGCCGGGGCATCCGCTGGTAGGCGAGTCCAGTGTCAAATTGATCATGGCCAGCGCCCCCGAGCGGGTGGAAGTGGTGACGGGACCTTCGTTCCTCGACACGCTCTTCGTTACGCTGGGGCTGGACCCGGTGGACGGGCTGGAGTTGCTGGACGCGCTGCAGTTGGACCGGCGGCTGCCATCGGGTGATCTGCCTGCCGTCGTCATGCAGCTGCACAGCCGCGCCGTGGCCTCGGATGCCAAACTGGCCTTGATGGAGCGGTACCCGGATGATCATCCGGTAATCGTGGTGCGCGCAGCTGGTGTGGAAGGCCAGGAACGGCGCGTTTCCATTCCGCTGCATGAGTTGGATCGCTTTGACTGGGTAGACTACCTGACAACGCTCTATCTCCCGCCGCTCAAGCGTTCCAGGGTGGGAGACGCAGATCCGAGGCGCTGGGCACCGGCGAAGTGGCCCCTGGATCCTCTTGTCGAGGTGATGGCGAGGCTCCGGGCTGCCGATGGCTGCCCCTGGGACCGTGAGCAAACATTCCAGACGCTCCGGCAGTACATGTTGGAGGAAGCGTACGAGGCTGTGGAGGCTGCAGCGCAGGATGACGCTGAGCACCTCTGTGAGGAATTGGGTGATGTCCTGCTCCAGGTCGTGTTCAATGCTCAGATTGCGCGCGAGCAGGGCGAGTTCGACATTCACGACGTAATCAGCAGCATCACGGCCAAGTTGGTCAGGCGGCATCCGCATATCTTTGGCGATGTCGAGGTGGCCACGGCGGAAGACGTTACCCGCAACTGGGAGGCGATCAAGCAAGCGGAGAAAGCCGAGCGCGGAGAGAAGCAGGCGGGCTCCTTGCTAGAGGGCGTGTCGAAGGCACAGCCGGCCTTGTCTCAGGCCCGAGATGTACAGAAGCGGGCAGCCAAGGTTGGTTTCGATTGGCCTGATCTGAACGGGCCTGTCGAAAAGGTGCGGGAGGAGCTGTCTGAGGTTCTGGCCGCCCCAACCGAGGAAATAGGCGGCGAAGTGGGAGATCTGTTGTTTGCCGTCGTGAATTTGGGACGAAAACTGTGTGTCGACCCGGAGGCTGCCCTCGCGCAGACCGTTGCGAAGTTCACTCGTCGTTTTCAGTATATTGAGCGGATCGCCGCCCAAAATGGCCATAATTTGACAGAAATGACGTTGTCTGAGATGGACTTGCTATGGGGAGAAGCCAAGTCAGGTGAAGTAGACCAAAAAATGCGGTAAAAAATAGTCAAACCCATAGGAAGTACAGGAGGAATTCTTCAAAGCCTTGCCGAATACGGCTCACAGGATTCATGCAGCATAGCAAGATTCCTTGAAAGGGGAGACTGATTCTTGAACAAGCAGGAACTGGTCGCTAGCGTTGCGGAAAAGGCTGGCCTGACGAAGAAGGATGCTGAGAAGGCGATTAACGCCGTCATCGACAGCATCAAGGGCGCTCTGAACAAGGGTGACAAGGTCTCGTTGGTTGGCTTCGGCACGTTTGAGGTTCGGGATCGGGCCGCCCGTTCTGGCCGTAACCCCCAGACCGGCGCTACCATCAAGATTCCCGCCGGCAAGGTGCCTGCCTTCCGTGCTGGCAAGGAGCTCAAGGAGAGCGTCTAAATCGCCTCAAGAAAGCCGGGCCGCAAAGGCCCGGCTTTTCTTGTCCCGGTGGTGGAAGAGGCTGAGTTCGCAAGGAGCGAATGGACATGCGTATCGATAAGTTCCTGAAGGTATCCCGGATCATCAAGCGCCGCACATTGGCCAAAGAGGTCTGTGACGGTGAGCGCGTCCAGATCAACGGGAAGCGAGCCAAGGCGGGGGCCGAGGTGAACCCGGGCGACACGGTCCACATTGACTTCGGTCGCCGTCAATTGACGGTAGAGATTCTGGCCGTGCGAGAGAATGTGCGTGCCGCCGAAGCCAAGGAGCTGTACGAGATTAAGGCCGAGACCTTCAAAACAGACAGCGACCTGCCGAACCTCGAGGATGATCCTGAATAGAGCAATGACGGCCATACCCATGATCGGGCATGGCCGTTTCGATTACAGGGGCTTGCGCTGAACATCCTGACCGTCGTAGGTATAGAGGACTGGCGTCTCCTCTTCAACCGTCTCCAGGTGGACAGGCCGCTGCCAGATGCGATAAACGTGTGGCAACGTCTTCTTCAAGTATGCCGTGTCCAACTCCACTCCTTCGTAACTGTGTCGGAGGTAGAGTTCGCCGCGCCGGCCGTAATCGTAGTCAACGGCGAAGATGTAGGGAATGCCGCAGTTGGTCAGCTGTTGCACGATGCCATCACGGACATGCTGCCAACCGGTCGCCGTGATCCGCCACTCATCACCGTCCCGGGCGAACAGGTACAGGTCGAGTTTGGCACAGAGTTCTTTGGTGAGGTAATTTCGGACAAAGGACACATCCGTTTCGGTCTCCCGGACTTCGAAGATCTTGTCGGTGCCGTACCGGTGCTCGATCTCCTCGAAGAGGTAATACCCCAGGTTATAGGGGTTCAGCCGGACCCGGCTTGGTGCCAGAACCTGGGCATGCATCCGGGCGAACTCGAAGCCCTCCCCTGGCGTGAGGTCCAGGGAGCGCATGATGCGGGCATGCCACAGGGACGCCCATCCCTCATTCATGATCTTGGTCTCCATCTGAGGCCGGAAATACAGCATTTCGGCCCGCACCGAAGAGAGCACGTCCCGTTGCCAGTCCTGGAGGTCCGGGCAATGGTCGACCATGAAGCATAATAGATCCCGGGTTGGTTCTGGTAGGTGACGCTGCGTGGTCGCCGCCGGGAGTGGTGCCTCACGCTTGTCCAGAGCCCACAGATCGTCATACGCGGTCTGGTCTGGCACAACGGGCGCCGGGGCTTTTCGGGCCGGCGGGAACGGGTCAATGTGCTCGCCCAGGGCCAACGCGGCATCCAGGAAGCCCTCTATCACGTCGCGGCCAAGAACCTGTTCATATTGACGCACCCGATCGGCAAAGGCGGCCATGGTATGAACCATCTGCCGGTTGGTTGAGCGAAAGCGGTAGTTGTGCTTGAAGAAATCGGAGTGGGCCAGGACATGCGCGGCGATCAGCTTGTTCTGGAGCAAGGAGTTGGTATCCAGAAGGAAGGCATAGCACGGATCGGAGTTGATGACCAACTCGTAGATGCGGGACATGCCATAGTCGTATTGAGTCTTCATCTGGTGAAAAGATTTGCCAAATGACCAGTGGGAGAATCGGGTAGGCATGGCATAGGCGCCGAAAGTGTAAACGATGTCGGCCGGGCAGAGTTCATAGCGCATGGCGAAGAAGTCCAGACCGAAAGACCTGGCCCTGGCGACAATCGTTTCGATGGCTTCCTCCAACGCGGCGGTTTCGCTTTCGGGGCCGGTCGCCACAGGGGTTGTGACGAACATAGCGTGAGACCTCCTGCGCAGGGAGGCCTGCTGGGCCGATAAAGGGCTGCAGGGGTTGGTAGACGTCAGTCTTGTCCTTGAGCAACACGGAGGAGAAGCGAGGATTGTCGTACTCGCGGTGGTAGAG